>JAHEDU010000013.1 GCA_024641015.1 Micrococcales bacterium | reverse complement strand
GAATTCCGGCAATGATCGCGTTCGCGATGGCGACGGGGATGTTGACCAGCGCAAAGCACACCGTCGATACCGCCCACCAGAAGGTCGACCACCACGCGGTGCCCTTCGCGCCCAGGTGAACTGCGGTGGTGATGATTCCGGTGTCGGAATCCTGCGGAATGTCTTGAATCGCGTCATAGGCGTGCTTGGCAATCGACCAAGTCATCAAGCCGATGACCGCAAGCCACACGGGCTCGGCGCCGAGTGCCAGCGGCACGAACGCCAACGGGAACGCGTAATCTGTGTTCGAGAACGCGTCCAGGTACTTTCGCGCCTTGAAGCGCAGCGGTGGCATCGAATAGAACCAGAAGAACGCCGAATACGCCACCATCCACCAGAAGGCGGACTGGGGGACGGTGAACCAGAAGTATGCGAGGAACGGCAGATTCGTGGCGACGACCGCGATCCAGATCGGGACGACCTCGTTCGGGAAAATTTTCGCGCCCTCGTACCCGCCCTTGCGCGCGTTGATGTTGTCGGTTTCCTGATCGAAGATGTCGTTGATTCCGTAAATCAGGATGTTGAACGGGAACGTGACCCAGATGAGTATCGGCAGAATGTCCCACGTCCACAGGTGGCCCGCCAACCACATCCCGACGATGGTGGTTCCGATGGTGTTCACCCAGAGGACCGGCCGCGAGATGATGAGGAGGCGTTTCAGCACAACTTCAGACTACTCGGGTTAGTCGAAGGACTTTTGGGTAGGCTTATTGCAACCTAAAGGAGTTATCGTCATGGGAATTCGTGCCCTTTCTACTGTTGCCTTGGCATCTCTGATCGTCGCCGCACCAATGGCGCCTTCATTTGCGACTCCTACTAACGAACCGTTCTACGCAATTGACTGGAGCGGTGGCGTGTGGGAATTGGATCTGGCCAACCAGAGCGAAACGCTGTTGTATACCGTTCCGGAACTCCAGACGACCGCGGCGGCCGACTACAGCCCGATCACGGGGAAGTTTTACACGATGTCACCGTGGAGTGGGTCTGGCGAAGGAACGCTCTACACGGTTGATCCCGCAACGGGAAGCTTCGAATCCGCGCCCGTAGTTGGCGAGGTTCCCCAGGACTTTGCGTCACTGGGAATGGCCATCGCCGATGATGGAACGATTTTCGTGTCTCTTGACGGAGTTTCGCTCTACACAGTTGACCCCGAGACGGCAATCGCGACGTGGATTGGAGACATGGTTCCCGACGACGATGAAACGCAGGCCGTTGTGTCGGCTCTGTCGTGGAATTCCCGCACTGACACCCTGTACGCGTCAATCGACATCGACGTAGACGTCGTTGGTGGACTTGTCGGTGGTGTGTACGAAGTGAATCTCGACACGGGTGCCTTGACCAATCGTTCCCCGAACCCGTTCGGGTTGGGCACAAACGGAGCTGCTGATTTTGACGCAAATGGCGTTCTGTGGCACACGAACTGGGGTGTGGTCTACACGGTGGAACTCGATGAATCGGGGAATTTCGGCAATCCAGTGAGCCAGTTTGAGGTTGGCGACGAGATGGACGGAACCGAAGCTGGTTTCTTCATTTCACAACCTGAATCGGACGACGAACTTGCGGACACAGGTTTCTCGGCTGTCCCGTTTGCCGCTCTCGGCGCGCTTGCCGTCGCCGGTGGTGTCGCCCTCGCGGTTCGTCGTCGACGCGCATAGCTTTTTCGGCGGATGGGGATAGCCCGAATTCTCGGAGTCCGCTAAACTTTTGTCGACAACCTCGAAAGGAATCGTCATGAAAAAGGCGCTTGCCCTTGCCGCTGGAATCCTGATTTCCGCGACCTCAATCCCCGCATTCGCAGTTGCATCGCTTGACCTGCCCAACGACGACGTTTTGTTCATCGTCGAATGTGACAACTCCGTCAATGACAACCAGCTGTACAGCGTCGACGCTGTCGCGGCGACCGTCACTGCCGTCGGCGACGGTCAAGGTGCGCCGTCGGAAGACGACTCGTGCGCGTCTCAGGGCGCTCAGTTGCCCGGCACTGATTGGTTCTACTACGTCGACTGGGACGGCGGCGGGGTCGACTACTTGAACCGCAACAACCTCGTTACCGGTGACGTCGAGGTCATCGGTGCGTTGACTGTCGACGGTGTGAACGAGAACAACGTCCTCTCCCTCGCAATCGGGCCCGACGGCTCGGCTTACGTTTTAACCTATGACGAGTGCTATTCGATTGATCTCGAAACCGGAGACCTGACCCTCGTCAGCACCCCCGACTTCTACGGCGAATACAGCGGGTACCCCTACGGATTCGCCTATGACTATGTAACGGACAAGTTCTACGTGGTCGAAGACGGTGACGGAGCCCTGTATGAATTCGATCCCGAATCGGGCAACAAGGTCGAACTCGATTACAACGGGGACTGGGATGTCCTCTCCATGTCGTTCGACTCTGCGGGAAACCTCTGGGCAAACGGTTTCGGAAACTACGTTTCGACGGTCGCTCTTGGTGACTTCGGTGACTCAGGTGCGTGGGTGGACAGTTCCGACCTCACCCCCACGGTCAACACCGAGTCAATCTGGGTCTCGTTCGACCCTCCCGCCGAGGAGGAGCTCGCAGCCACCGGTTTCAGTGCTGCTCCTCTCGCCGCTCTCGCCGCACTCACCGTCGCCGGCGGTATTGCCCTCGCGGTTCGTCGCCGACGCGCCTAACTATTTCACCGGATGGGGCTCGCGCTGAGGCGCGGGCCCTTTTCCGTTGCCGCGGAATAGTCTGAAGTCATGCCCCGCATCGCACAGACCAAGAACGGCCACCCGCCGAAGGTGTGCGCGAGGTGCGGGTTGCCGTTCGAGTGGCGCAAGAAGTGGGAGCGCGACTGGGAGAACGTGAAGTACTGCTCGGACAAGTGTCGTCGCGGATGATCGAGCGGATTCTTTACGTCCCGTTCGACCACCTCGACCGGAGAAAGGGTGTTCTGAAGGACGCCAAACGCGAGACGGACGCGATTGTGTTTGTCGAAAGTGCACGGATGCTCACCGGTCGCCCCTGGCACCCTGAACGTCTGTTCTTCCTCGTGTCGTCGGCTCGTCACGTTGCCCGCGACCTCGAGGCTGACGGTTTCACCGTGCGCTACATCCAGGCGCCGACCACGATTGATGGGCTGAAAGTCGCCCGCGACGAGTTCGGTGACGTCCCCATCGTCTGCGCCGAACCCTCGTCGTATCGCCAGACGCAACAGCTCGCCGACTTCGGCGTCGAATTCGTGCCGAACGACTTCTTTCTCACCCCGCGGGCGCTTTTCGCCGACTGGGCCGGGTCACAGAAGTCGTTCGTGATGGAGAACTTCTATCGCGCCCAGCGCATCCGTCTCGCGCTTCTCGTCGACGGGAACCAGCCCGAGGGCGGGCGGTGGAACTTCGATCACGACAACCGCCAGCCCCCGCCGAAGGAATACGACTGGCCGCCGTATCTGGAACACGATCGCGACGACATTGACCGCGAGGTTGCCGCGCAGCTCGGTCACACCCCCACGAACACGTGGGCGACGACCCGGGCGGGAGCGCTTCGGCAACTGGAAACGTTCGTCGCCAACCACCTCGCCGGATTTGGTCCGCTGGAGGACGCGATGGCGGCCGACAACTGGGCGCTTCACCACTCGTTGCTCAGCCCGTATCTGAACAACGGGTTGTTGTCGCCCGAGGAGTGTGTGCGGGCGGTGGTGATCGCCTATCGGGCGGGGAATGCCCCGATCGAATCGGTCGAGGCGTTCGTGCGCCAGGTCGTCGGGTGGCGCGAATACATCAACGGAATGTACTGGTTCCTGGGCGAGGAATACCGGGACCTCAACGCGCTCGACGCGGCTCGTCCGCTGTTGCCGCTGTTCGACGATTCGTCAAAGACCGAAATGAACTGTGTTCGCACGATCGTCTCGGACGTTGAAAAGCGTGCCTGGGTTCACCACATCCCGCGTCTGATGGTGTTGTCCAACCTCGCTCTGGTGACGGGCGTAAACCCGCAGGAGTTCCTTGACTGGATGCGCGAGAAGTTCATCGATGCCGCCGACTGGGTGATGGTGCCGAACATCATCGGCATGGCGACTCACGCCGATGGGGGAGTCCTCATGACCAAGCCGTACGCCGCCGGTGGCTCGTACATCAAGCGGATGGGTCAGTACTGCAAGGGGTGCCGTTTCGACCCCGCGAAGCGCACGGGCGAGGACGCCTGCCCGTTCACGACCCTGTACTGGGATTTTCTTGATCGACACCAGGACACGTTTGCGAAGAACCATCGGATGGCGCAGCAGTTTGCCGGACTCAAGCGACTGAGTGACCTTGATGAGGTGCGCGAGCGCGCAAGTCAGGTTCTGGCGGGACTCAGCGACGGAGTCGTCTGAGGTTCGTCGCAAGTCGACCCGGTAGCTGCCCCGCTAAATCCCTTGACGGCGACCTCGAAGCCCTTCATCCATCCGTGTGCGAGCGGCGACGACACCCGGACGGTCCGAAACTTCCGGAACGCCCACCTGCCAGAACGCGCCGCCTTCGGTGAAGTCGTTGGCGCGAACTTTGGTCACGATGACGGCGGTTCGAGTGTCCTTCCGTGCCGAGGCGAGAGCATCGGCGAACTCAGCGAGACTGTGTACCTCGTAGGTGACGGCGCCCATCGCGGCGGCATGCGCTGCAAAGTTCACGCGCGCATCGGTGCCGGTTCCATTGGAGTCGGCGAGCATGTTGTTGTACGACGCGCCACCTTGATTGCGCTGAAGTCGTTCAATGACCGCATAGCCCTCGTTGTCGCATACCACCAGGATCATCTTGTGTCCGGACAGCACTGACGCATAAACGTCGGAGTTCATCATCATGTACGAGCCATCGCCGACCATTGAATAGACCTGACCCGTTCGGCGTGCCATCGCAGCACCCCATGCACCTGACGTCTCGTATCCCATGCACGAATAGCCGTATTCGCAGTCAAATGTTGCGATGCCTTTGGCCATCCAGTTGATGTTGAGTTCGCCCGGCAATCCACCCGCCGCCGTGAGCACGTAGTCTTCTGCCGTGGCGGATTCGTGGACCAATCCGACAAGTTGTCCATAGCTTGGTGGCCACACACCGTCGTCGGTGGTGCGGCTGGCAACGAACTCGGAAAGTTCGCCTCGCCATACGCCAGTCTGTTCAGTCCACTCGTCGCCGGTGGTCCATTCCCCAAGGGCGGCGCTCATTTCGATGAGCGCTTCGCGTGCATCTGCCACGACCGGGAATGAGCGGTGCTTGTTCGCGTCGAATCGGGTTGCGTTGACTCCGATGATGCGCGTGTCGTCCGCGAAGAGAGTCCACGAACCTGTCGTAAAGTCTTCGAGTCGAGAGCCAACGGCGAGAACAACATCCGCTGCGCTCACCACTTGGTTTGCGGCGTCAGCTCCGGTGACACCAATCGCACCGGCATATCGAGGGTGGCTGGCGAGAAGCGATGACTTGCCCGCAACCGTTTCGACAACCGGAATCCCGTGCTTCTCGGCGAAGTCGGCAAGCTCTGTTTCGGCGAGCGAGTAGTGGACGCCACCGCCGGCGATGATCACGGGACGCTTCGCAGAGCGCAACACTTCGACCGCCCGAGCGAGCTGACCACGGTCGGGACGAGGTCGAGCGCGTTCGTGAACCGTCACCGCAAAAAAAGCCTCGGGATAGTCGTACGCGTCCGCGGCGACATCTTGCGGAAGCCCGATGAACGCTGGACCGCAATCACCCGGGTCGAGCATCGTGGAAACCGCCTGCGGCAAGGAGCTCAACACCTGAGCCGGGTGCGTGATTCGGTCCCAGAATCGCGTGACCGGCTGGAAGGAGTCGTTGACCGTTATCGACGGCATCCCGAAATGCTCGACCTGCTGCAGCACGGGGTCGGGAAGTCGTGACACGAACGAATCGCCCGCGATGAAGAGGACGGGAAGCCGGTTCGACATCGCCACACCGGCGGCCGTGACCATGTTTGTTGCACCGGGTCCGATGGAGGACGTGCACACCATGATTTGTTGGCGGCGCATTGCCTTGGCGAACGCGGTAGCCGCAAGTCCCATGCCCTGTTCGTTTTGTCCGCGCCAGACGGGGATTTCGTCGCGGTGCATCTCCAACGAATGTCCGAGGCTCGTGACGTTTCCGTGACCGAAAATGCCGTACACGCCGGGGAACAGGGGAACCTCAGTCCCGTCGACGATTGTGCGCTGCGCGATGAGGAACCGGACGATCGCTTCCGCGGTCGTCAATCGCACGGTCTTACTTGCCATCGGATCCTCCGGCCAGGTCGACGACGTTTTCCCACGTCCGCGAGTCCCACGATTCGATGAGTGCCTGTTGCACGTTCACGACGTCGACAGCTTCGCGGAAACTCGGCGAGAACGGCGCATCGGTCGCGACTGCTTCGAGGAACGAGTAGTCCTCGATCGCCACGAGGTCTTCCAGACCAATCGGGTTCGCTTGACCGGGGGAGAAGACGCCGTGGAACGGGAACCGCTCTCCGCCGAAGATGGTGGTGTATCCCGAACTGGGGTCATCGGTCAGCTTGTAATACTGCAGCTCGTTCATCTTTTCCAGGTTCCACGCGAGTGCACCCTTCGTGCCGTACACCTCGAAGGCGTTCTGGCTTTCGGGGCCGACCATGGTGCGACTGACCTCGAACGTGCCTGTCGCCCCGTTTTCGAAGGTGCACAGCATCGACGCGAAGTCCTCGTTTTCCACGTCACCCTTGGGGTCTTCGGGTCGTCCGCGACCGTAGTGGCTCGCCGCACCCGTCGGGAGTGGTCGCTGCGGGATTGTCGTGTTTCGCATTCCGACGACCTCGGTGATGTCTCCGACGAGGAATTGCGCCAACGAAACGGAGTGGCTGAGGATGTCGCTGGTGACTCCGTATCCGGCTTGGTCGAGGATGAATCGCCACGTCAACAGGCCGAGTTCGTCACTTCCGTACATCGACACAAATCGTCCTCGATAGTGCGTGATGTCGCCCAGCGCACCAGAGGCGATGAGGTTACGTGCGTGAAGCACGAGAGGAGCCCACAGATAGTTGTATCCGACAGCGCTTCGCACGCCGGCCGCGGTGGCGGCCTGATACGCGGCGACGGTCTGTTCCGGCTTCCCGCCGATCGGCTTTTCGCTGAACACCGCTTTGCCCGCTGCGCAGGCCGCTTCGATCATCGGGATGTGCAACATGTTGGGTGCGGTCACCCAGACGACATCGACGTCGTCCGAGTCGATCGCCTCGCGCCAGTCGGCGACCGCGCGCTCAAAACCGAAGTCGCGCACCGCGCGTTCGCGGCGTTCCTCCTCGGTGTCGGCGCAGACGACCAGCACGGGGTCAAATGAGCGTTTCGGGAAGAGTGATGGGATGCGCAGCATCGATCGCGCGTGCGATTGCCCCATCCAGCCGAGTCCGAGTACGGCGACACCAATTCGACGGTTCATTTCTTCTACTTTCTGTTTCGACCGTGTGCCGTCGTCCACGGCAAGCGGGGGTCTTGGGTTTGGCTGTTCCACGAGTCACGAATCCAGTGGTGGTCGGGGTCGTCACAGAAAGCCATCGTTCGGTCGTCGGACGGTCCGGCGAGGACGTTGAGGAAGTACATCGGGTATTCCGGCGGGGCGACGGACGGACCGTGGTACCCCTCGGGCACGACGTAGACGTCCCCGTCTCTGATCGTCAACGTTTCGTCGACAGAACCGTCAACGGTGTACAGACGGAACAGGCCGGTTCCCGTCGGATCGCCGTGCGGTTTGTCGGTGTGTCCGATTCGGAAGTAATAGATTTCCTCGTTGTTGGTGACACAGTCACCAATCCCGTCGTGGCGATGCGGTGGCCACGATGACCAGTTGCCGCCCGGCGTGATGACCTCACACACGTTGATCTTGTGGGCCCCCGTGAACGAACCCGGCGTCGCGATGTTCGTCACCTGGCGGGTCGCTTGACCTGATCCGCGAACCTCGACGGGAACGTCCTCGGCGCGAACGTGGACAACCGGATGTGACTCGGTCGCCTTCGCGGTGCAGATCGCGATTTCACCCGATGCTGCTTCGAGCGTGACCGTCGACCCGACCGGTGCGTAAATCCAGTCCGACACGGAATCGAAAACTCCGAGGCGACCTGCGAGGGTGAAGCGTTCCTCGTCGATGGTGACCGTGATGTTCTGGGCCGACAGTGGCACGATGACACCCTCTTCGCCGTCGAGCGTGACGTGGACGGGCCGCCCAGCGACGAGCGTGAACACCTGCATCCCGCTGTACTCCCAGCCGGCGTTCTCGGGGGTGACGTGGACGTCGGCAGTCACCGTCGCCAGCGTTCCCGCAGGGTAGAACCAGGTCATCGTTCGCCTTCCGTCGGGGCCGCACTTCCGGGGCGAATCACGGCCGAGGCGCGAATCACTGCGTCTTCCGGTTCACCGTGTGTGGGGTACAGCAACGTTCGCCCCGCCACGAGTCCTCGCACATTGGGTTCCTCCATCGACTTCGCCCACAAATCGAACAGTTCGTCTGGCTCGTCTCCGGGTTCACCGCCGAGCATGAGAATCGGCAGCGAGGTCGCACCCGCGACGTCCGACATTCGGTGGCTGGCGGGAACCTTGAGCCAGGTGTAGGCGGAGGATGCCCCCAGACCTGAAGCAATCGCGACCACCTTGACGAGCGCGTCGTCCGAGGTGTCGAGAACGTGCGCACCGTCGGGACGCGTGACATACGGCAGGGGCTCAATCAGCGACATGATCTTGTGGTCGGCCAGTTCGGTGGAGATGCGCGCTACCGTCTCGATGGTTCGAGCGACGCCCGGGTCGGTGTGGTCGATGCGAATCAGTGTCTTTCCGCCGTCGAGTCCCGCCGATACGACGTGCTCGACGTCGTATGCGGTGACTCGGTCGTCCAGTTCCCACGACGCGCCGATGATCCCTCCGCGGTTGATGGTCCCGAGGGCAAGTTTCCCGCCGAGAGCGCCCAACCACGCGAGTTCTTCGAGGATGTCGGCGCTGGCGAGAACGCCATCCACTTCGGGCATCGCCAGGCATCGAACGAGTCGTTCCAGAAGAGTGAAGCGGTCGGACATCGCGAGCGGGTCGTTCCCCAACGAAATCTTGCCGCGCGCGGTGTGGTCGGCGGCGATGATGAGGAGTTTCCCGTCCTTTCCGGCGACCGTTCGGCGGCGTCGTGACGCGAGCGCTGCACCAAAGGTTTCGGGCTCGAAGATTCGCGCATCCATCAGTGCGCGGTACTTTTCACGGTCAAGGGTCATGCGACGCGCTCCATCATCTCGTTGAGTTCCGCGACGGTCGGCATCGCGTCCGCGCAGGTCAGTTGCGTCGACACGAGTGCGCCCGCCGCGTTCGCGGTCGTTCCAATTCGGTCGAGGTCCCAGCCGTTAAGCAGTCCGTGGCACAGTGCTCCGCCGAACGCATCGCCCGCGCCGAGTCCGCAGACGACCGTGATGGGGAGTGCGGGAATTCGCACGCGCTCGGACGCCGTTGCGAGCAAAACACCGTCGGCGCCCAGCTTGACGATGGCCAGTCGCACTCCCGCGTCGAGCAGGCGGTCCGCTGCGGCGTCGGGGTCGTCCGTTCCGACTGCAATCCCGCACTCTTCGCGGTTTCCGACAACAATCGTCGCTCGTGCGATGGCGGTTTCCGCCATCGCACGAGCTGTGTCCTCGTTGGGCCAGAGCGACGGTCGATAGTCCAGATCGAGAATCGTGTGGTGCTCGCGCGAGCGCATCCCCATCCATTCCAGGCAGGTCTGTGCGGTCGATCCTTGCGCAAGCGAGCCCTGGCTGATCCACAACACCCGTGCGTCGCGCACGACATCCGCCGGCACGTCCGCTTGTGTCAGCGTGGTGTCTGGTGCGGCCGAACCTCGATAAAAGATGACTGTGGGCGATTCGGGCGGGGTCAGCGCGGCCAGCGCCAACGGGGTTTGCCCCGCGGGTTGTGTCGACACGAACTCGGTCAGTACACCCCAGCCCTCCAAGCGCTCGCGAACGTACTCGCCGAACGCGTCGTCCCCGACTTTCGTTGCGAGAGCGACCCGGTGTCCCAACTGCGCGGCGGCCACCGCCACATTCGTCGGGCTTCCTCCAACCGACTTGCGAAAGGATTGCTCGTCGTCGAATCCCGCGTTGGGCTCGACGACATACAGGTCGACGCTCACGCGACCGACACTCAGCACATCCAATCGCTCCATGGCGGTCATCCGAGGGTTGGGGCTACGACATCAGTGAGATACGCCAGCGAGGTCGCGACCTGCGTGACAGGCCCTTCGCCTTCCGCCGGGAACCCGGACGTGATTGCGGTGTCCTGCTCGATGACGTACCAGCCTCGATAACCTGACGATTCCAGGGTCTGCACGACGCCGAGAATGTCGACGTCACCTGCGCCGAGAGTGGTGAACACGCCCGCCTGTGTTGCGGCCATGAGGGAAACCTCGCGGCGAAGGACCGCGGGGACCATGTCCAGCCGAATGTCTTTGAGGTGGACGTGCCCGACTCGTTCGAAGGCCATCTTGGCGAACTCGACGGGGTCCTGGCCGCCGAACGCGATGTGGCCGGTGTCGAGGCAGAAGTGGACATCACAAGAATCGAGAACGCGCGCGATGTCGTCCTTGGTCTCGACGAGCGTCTGGACGTGGGGGTGAAGAACCTGTTCGAGTCCGTATTCGCCACAGATGTCGTCGATCACGCCGAACATCTCCGCCATATGTTTCTGTTCGGCGGCTGACAGCGGGCGCGGGTTTGACCAGTTCATGTCCTGGACGACCGACGACACGAACTTGGTCGCGCCTGCCTTTTGGAAGAGTTTGGCGGTCGCCGTCGCGCTGGCGATGGTCGCCGCGCGTTCAGTCGGGTCGTGGAGGACGACGGGCGTGAAGCCCCCTAAGAGCTCCATCCCGAACTCGCCGAGTTTGTCCTTGAGCTCGTCGGGGTCGGAGGGGAGGAATCCCGGTGCGCCCAGTTCGGTTGCGGTGAAACCAAGGCTCGCCATTTCGCCGAGTACGCGATCCGTGGGCAACATTGCCCCCCAGTCGGGTACTTCGCAGATGCCCCACGAAATCGGGGCGGACGCCACGCGGGAGAGGAAGTCGGTCATTGACATTCTTTCGTTGGAACGGTCCAATTAGTATGTCAGAGCATACAACCCCAGCGCAATCATTTTTTGTGGGAAACGTGAAAGAGGTAGTTCGTGAAAGTTCTCGTGTTCGGCGCCGGTCGAATGGGCACCATTCGTGTCGAAGACCTGGCCGCCGATGCCCGCGTTGACGAGGTCATCGTCACCAACCGCACCCTTCCACGCGCCCACGAGCTGGGGGAAAAATTCGGTGCAACGGCGCTGCCCTGGGACGACGCGCTTGCCACCGACGTCGATGCGGTCGTTGTCGCCGTCGGAACCGATGCTCACGACTCGATTCTTCACGCCGTTCTTCCGCGCGGGATTCCCGTGCTGTGCGAGAAGCCCATCGCGATGACCCTCGGCGCGACACGTGAGGCGATCGACTTGGCCGCGGCACACGGTGCCGGGTTGCAGGTCGGCTTTCAACGTCGTTTCGATGAGCCTCTTCGTGCAATCCATGACCGCATTGCGGATGGCGCACTGGGAACCGTGTACTCGCTCAACCTCACCGCGCGCGATCGGGCGCCTTCGGCTCGCGAATTCATCGCGGGAAGCGGGGGCATCTTCCGTGACCTGCACGTTCACGACTTCGACCTCATTCGCTGGTTGACGGGAAGCGAAGTCGAGACGGTGTTCGCGGCGAAGTCCGTTCGCGAACACCGCGACTATGCCGACTTTGATGACGCCGACGTCAGTTCGGTCATCGCCGTGACGACCGAGGGAATCCAGGTCACCGTCAACGGTGCGCGCCATGATGCCCGCGGGCACGACGTTCGACTCGAAGCGTTCGGCTCGCTCGATTCGGTGTCGGCGGGGTTCAACGAGAGGACTCCGCTTTTGCCGATGGACGGCGACCTGCGTTTCGCCGACACGCCCTACACCGGTTTCGTCGATCGGTTCCGCGAGGCGTTCCGGAACGAGACCGCCGCGTTTGTCTCGTTCGCGAACGGGGAAATCGACAATCCCTGTCCGCCAGATTCGGCCCTCGAAAGTCTCCGCATCGCCATCGCCTGCGAAGAGTCGATCACGTCGGGCAAGTCCGTTCGCGTTTCCGAGGTTCGATAAACCGTGTCCAGCAACCGACCGACGATTCGCGACGTCGCGACGAAGTCGGGCGTGTCCAAATCCCTCGTCGCACTCGCACTGTCGGGATCGCCCAAGGTCAGCCCGACCAGCCGCGAGCGAATCGAGAAGGCGGCGCTTGAGCTGGGATATCGCCCCAACGCCGCGGCGCGAAGTCTATCGGTTCGGCGCAGTCGCACGATCGGCGTGCTCATCCTGGATCTTCACAATCCGGTGTTCGCCGAAATCCTCGACGGTTTCCAGTCCGAACTTCGCGAACACGGTTTCACGACGATGCTCGTCACCGCGGGGGACAACCCCGTGCTCGAACTCAACGAGATCGACAAGCTGTTGCAGTTCCAGGTCGAGGGCCTGATCCTGATCTCCCATCGCCTCCCCGCCTCGGTGTTGCACGACGTGTCAGTCGAAGTCCCCACGGTGGTCGTCACTCGCGACGACATCGTGTCGGCGCGGATCGACACCGTCAGCAACGACGACCTCGCGGGCATGACCCTCGCAATCGATCACCTCGTGTCGCTCGGGCACACCGACATCGTCCACCTCAGCGGTGGGGACAACCCCGTCTCGCATCTGCGGGCGAAGGGGTACTCCGATGCCATGACAGCAAACGGTCTGAAGAAACACATTCGCATCGTGCCCGGTGGGCTCACCGAAGCGAAGGGCTATCGCGCCGCCGCCGAAGCCCTCACGCATCGGCCGACGGCCCTCTGTGTCGCCAACGACATCGCCGCCATCGGCGCAATTGCCGCCATCGAAAGCGCGGGACTGCGGGTTCCTGAAGACGTCTCCGTCATCGGGTACGACGGCATCACGCTCGGGGCGCTCCGCCGAATCAATCTCACGACGGTCGGGCAACCACTCACCGAGCTGGGGCGCCGGGCTGCCGAGCGAATTCTTGACCGAGTCCACAACCCGACGACGGAATCCCAGCGCGTCCACCTGTCGGCGGAACTCGTCGTTCGCGGAACGACGGGACCCGCACCGACTAGCTAGACGTCGACTTCGCCCAATCCTGGAACCACTCGAGGCATTCGGGGTTCGCGAGTGACGACGTGTCACGCACGGTGCGTCCCGCGACAATGTCCGCGACCGCGAGTTCGGTCATTTTCCCGCTCCTCGTGAGCGGTAGCGCGGGAGCCGCCACGATAATCGAAGGAACATGGCGCGGACTCGCCTGAGTTCGAAGCGTCGTGCGAATCTCTCGTTCGCGCTCTTCCGTGAGCTCACCATTCGTGACGACAAACAACACGATTCGTGTGTCCTCCGCTACGGGTTGTTCCACCGCCATCGCTCCGCTGATGCCCGGAATCGACAGGACCACTCGATAGATTTCAGCCGTCCCGATTCGAACGCCCTTGACGTTGAGGGTCGCGTCCAGCCTTCCCAGAATTTCGAAGCCACCCGTCGGCGTTCGGCGGGCAAAGTCACCGTGTGCCCACACCTCCGGGAAACGGTCGAAGTACGCCTTGTGGCGGCGAGAACCGTCGGCGTCTCCCCAGAATCGCAACGGGACGCTGGGGAAAGGCGTGAGGCACACCAGTTCACCGTCTTCACCCACATCGGCGCGGGAGCCGTCCGAACGAAAAACGGTGACGTCAAGGCCCAGCGCTGGGCCTTGGATTTCGCCGCGAACGACGGGTTCCGTGGCGACGCCCAGCACCAAGCACCCGCACAGGTCGGTTCCTCCTGCGATCGATGCGACAGTGATGTCCGCCGACACCGCGTTCGACACCCAGTCGTATCCGGCCGGTGCGAGAGGCGACCCGGTTGATGCGATCGTTCGCAGGGTGTCGACTCGGAAGTTTGCCGCCGGCTCAAGTTCCGCGCGGCGCCACGTGTCAATGAGTGCGGCCGAAACCCCCAGGAACGTCAACGATTCGCTCTCGACGACTGACCAGAAATTGTCCAGTGCGGGGTAGCCGGGACTGCCGTCCGCGAGAACGATGGTCGCACCGCGCCCCAGTGCCAACACCAGCCAGTCCCACATCATCCACCCGCAGGTCGTCGCGTACAGCATCCGATCGCCCGGCGCGACGTCCAGGTGATACCCCTGTTCGCTGAGGACTTTCAGAAGCACACCCGCCGCGGAATGCACGATGCACTTGGGTTGACCTGTGGTTCCACTGGAAAAGAGAATGAAACCGGGGTGGTCGAACGGCAATCGTTCAACGTTCAGCGGGGAGCCGCGATGCGGGGCAATCCACGACTCCCAGGACTCCCGGGTGGGACTCGGGCCAATCACCACGACCTGTTTCACGGACGGCAGGTTCGTGACGACCTGGTCGATGGACGCGTCGAGGTCGAAGATCTTTCCCCCGTATCGATACGCCGACGCAACGAGCAGCACGGCCGGCTCAATCTGCCCGAACCGGTCGAGCAGCGCGGCGGGCCCGAAGTCGGTGGAGGCGGTGCTGACGACCGCCCCGATCGAGAGCGCGCCCAGCGCGAAGATGACGGTCTCGGTGACGTTCGGTGTCCACGCCGCAACTCGGTCGCCTCGGTTCACGCCTGCGGCTCGCAGTGCGGCGGCGCAGGCGGCAACTTCCTCGCGCAGTTCAGCTCGGGTCATCGACCGTCGCGGCGTTTCCTCGGCGAGGGCGACAATCACTTCGTCGTCCCCGTCACCGGCCAGAAGCGTGTCCACGATGTTCAGGCGCGCGTCGGGGAACCACCGCTTCTGTTCGAACCCCGAGCCTTCGGAGGTGCGCTCACCCATTTCGCCGACGATGCCCAGATCGGCCCACGCCTCGCGCCAAAAGTCATCCGGGTGTTCCGTCGACCACCGGTGAAGTTCGCGGAAATCAGCGAAACCGTGCCGGTCGATCAATCGCTGAAGCATCATTGGCACATACTAACGCCGGGCACTGGACGCTCATGTGGCGACGGCTGGATTTTTGCAATCACGGCGTAATCTGAGCCTCATGGAGTCGCTCGCGCTCGTCGTCTCGTTCATGATTCTGGGCGAGCTTCTTTTCGGTGTTGCGACAATCGTGTTCGCTGTGCTGGCGCGGTTCAAGGTGCGTTTCGCGCGAACGTCGCTCGTTCTGATCGGCCTGCTCGCTGTCGAAACCGCGTGGGCGCTGTCGGTACTCCCCGCGTTCGGCTTCCCGTCGCTCATTGCGCTGGGGATTGCGGTTGTGCTGCGGTGGTGGCCACGTCGTGGCGACCGTAAATCAGGGGAGAAGCCGACCGCCTAACTACGGATCAGACGGTTGGAGTTCGCTCAAGTCGAATTCATAAACGTGTGTCAAGCGCAGCCGATACCCTGAATACACATGACAAACGAATTTGACGAGTATGGCGAACCCACCGTCGGCCAGATGGACCTTGAGGATCGCACGACCCTTCGACGTGTCGACGGACTCCGCACCGAACTCGAAGACATCACCGAGGTCGAATACCGACAGGTTCGTCTCGAGAAGGTCGTCATCATTGGCGTCTACCCGCGCGGACAAGAAGTCGATGCGGAAAACTCGCTAAAGGAACTCGCAGCGCTGTGCGAGACCGCCGGTGCCGAAGTTCTCGACGGGTTGCTTCAGCGGAAGCCCCACCCGGACCCTGCAACCTATCTGGGTCGAGGAAAGGTCGAAGAACTCGCTGCAATTGTCCGTGCAGAGGGTGCCGACACCGTGGTCGCCGATACCGAACTTGCGCCGAGCCAACGCCGCGCACTTGAGGACGCGATTAAGGTCAAAGTGATTGACCGAACTGCAGTCATCCTCGACATCTTTGCCCAGCACGCAAAGTCGCGCGAGGGCAAGGCGCAAGTCGAGCTTGCCCAACTTCAATATCTGCTTCCGCGTCTTCGCGGTTGGGGCGATTCCATGTCCCGCCAGGCCGGTGGTCAGGTCGGTGGCCAGGGCGCCGGTATGGGTTCACGTGGACCGGGTGAAACAAAGATTGAAATTGACCGCCGCCGCATTCGAACGCAGATGGCGAAACTGAGGGCTCAGATCAAGGGGTTCGAACCCGCTCGTGAGGCGAAGCGCGCGAATCGTATCCGCAACGCAATCCCATCGGTGGCCATCATGGGATACACGAACGCGGGGAAGTCCTCGCTGCTCAACCGAATCACCAAAGCAGGGGTGTTGGTCGAAAATGCGCTATTTGCGACACTTGACCCGACGGTCCGCAAGACTGCTACCCCCGACGGTCGCCCTTACACGCTCGCCGATACGGTCGGCTTTGTTCGTCAACTTCCTCACCAATTGGTTGAGGCGTTTCGCTCTACGTTTGAGGAAGTCACAATGAGTGACGTGATCGTTCACGTCGTCGACGCCGCTCACGAAGACCCTGCCCAACAAATTAAAACCGTTCGCGATGTTGTTGGCGAGGTAGATGCGCGGGACATCCCCGAAATCATCGTGTTCAACAAGGCCGACCTGATCGACAATGACCAGCAGATCCTGTTGCGCGGCCTTGAGCCCAACGCCATCTTTGTTTCAGCGAAGACGGGGGAGGGAATTGAGGAACTTCAACAACTCATTGCTGACACCATCCCCGAGCCGGACATCGAGGTGACCGCAGTCATCCCCTACGAACATGGCGAAATCGTCAGCATGATCCACAAGTCTGGCCAGGTCCTGGACACCGACTATGTCGAATCCGGAACGCGAATTCATGCGCGTGTGTCGGCCGATCTGGCTGCGCGGCTTCACGCATTTTTGTTGCGCTAGAAACTCGACTACGCAATACTTGAGGGAATATTGTTTTAGGAAGATTCTAGGGTGGAGAAATGGCAGAAACTAAAAAGAAGCTGGCTCAAGACATTTGCGAAGTGCTTGCCGTAGCTATGCTCGCGCAACTTGCCGAGGCCGACGGACGTTTAGCGGGACGGCGCGCGACGCTTCTAATGCAGGATTTTGACGATTATCGCAGGGATCGCCTGTCGGAATCCGAGCTGTACTACGGCGTTGGTAAGCAATACGTTTCCAACTTGCGAACGCACCTCCCAACCTTTTACCGCGCGCTCGCGTCCAAATTTGAATCGGCTAATTTCTCATTTGAAAACGTAGAAATCAAGAAACGAAATGAGAAGAAGAAGGCCGATTTCGCGATTCACCTAACTTCACCGAAGACTACCTTTTTTGTTTCTCTCAAAAACTACGATGTTCCGAAGCTAGGAAGGGTCCAAGTTAGTTCTGGAACTTTTAATTCATTCATCAACAATTTTGTGCTTGTCCCTGACGGAATCGGAATGTACAGGATTACGGAAAGCTCTCCCCGATTCCGCGGCTCAGATGTGAAAGCGAGAGATGAGGCCTTCGAGCTGGGCGGATTGGGCGGCTGTCTCAGCCTTTTCCACAAACTCGACGCAATAAATGAAACCATCAAGGAACGCTTTGTCTACTCTGAGGAATTCGCGTTTCTCGATGAAGGGAAGTTCGACCACGCGCGGAAGGAAATAGGTGATGTTGGATCGAGTATCGCTTTCGAAATCCTGAACTATTTTGAGGAACAAAGGCCGGGCTCAATTCGCAAAAGAATTACATCTATGTCTGGCTTGGACGGTGATGAAGAAATCTTGTTCCTTGCAAATTCCAACTTCATTGATTCAGTTACGAGCGAGTTAGTTTCAAATCTCGTGAGTCAGATTCGAGACCCGAAAACTACTTTCGATTACGAATTACGCCAGCAGTCTATTGACTTTGCATTCGCCGTTGACGGAGCGAACGTTCTATCGGTCAACATCCCTTTCACTATAAATAAGAACGGCGCATGGATGAGCGATGTTTATGAGGGTGACCGGTTCCACAAAAAGGAAAACATGTTTCTCCGCACAGCACAACGTCGCCCAAAAAAATCGAAGGAACTGGCAACTTCGATTAACACTTACGTTGACCTGTCTAAGCTCACTAGTATGTTTGAATAGTGCAATTTGATCTAGTTCTGTCGAACCCGCCGTTCCAAGATTCGATTAGGAGAGGGAAGACCCCTCATAAGCTTTGGATTGATTTCACTAAGGCCACATTCGACAAATGGCTGAAGCCAGGTGGAATTCTGGGGCAGGTTTCACCGGCTTCTTTTCTGAGTCCGAGCAGCAAGGTGTTGCCAATTTTTCGTGAGCGCACTGTGAAGTACATGAATTTTGATACTGCTTCCGCTTTTCCTGGGGTTGGGAGTACATTTGCCCACTATGTAATCGTCAACTCGCAGTCCAATGGTGAGTTCACAAGAATATTAAATTCCGGCGTAGAGGGTGCGGCAGTTATATCCAAAAATACAAGGTATTTGCCGAATGACGTCAATGCCTTATCTATTTCAATTCACGAAAAAGTCATGAATAGCGATGGCGAGCGGCTAAGAGTCGAACACGACTATGTGAGTTGTCACAATATTTTGAGAAGGACCACAGGAACCCTCTCGGAGACCGAGACTGAGACGCACATCTATCCGGTTTTACACACGAATCGGAAAATCTGGTGGTCCCAAGTCCGGCAAGATTGGGCATCTGAACCGAAGGTGATTTGGTCCAGGAGCGGATATACCAAACCTCAATTCGATCCGGGGTTGCTTGGAGGTACTGACATGGTTTACTTTGTCCGGACGCCTGATTTTCAACAGGGACAAACTTTGTCACAGAACCTGAACCACAGATTCATGCAGTACATCTTTGATTCGGCTAAGTGGTCAGGTTTTGGAAATGAACTCGTCTTCTCGATGCTCCCGCTCGCACTGGCAGATAGATTGTTTGATGATGGCGAATTTGCATCCGCATTTGGGCTGACTCCTGAAGAAATGAGCTATGCACTCCGTTGATTGGTCTCGAATTGAGCTCGAGATTGCTTCCCATGGTTTCATGTCCGGTGTTCAGCGGGAAGTTTCTCGGGTGAAGTCAACAGCTGAGGTGTTTACGCCGACCTCGGTCGTCGTCGATCTGCTCCAGAACATCCCAATAGAGGCATTTGGTCCGGGCAGAACCGTGCTAGATCCGGCATGTGGTGATGGTCAATTTTTGGCTGGGGCATTAGCGATCAAGTTGTTTTTTTTCAATATGGATTTAGAGCTTGCGCTTCTGGAAATTTTTGGCGTGGACATCATGCGCGACAACGTAGACCTTTGCAAAGCGCGCCTCGGTGGCGGAAGAATCCTCATGGGGAATACGCTCGACCCGCACAGTAGACTCCCTGGACAGACCGACGAAGAATATTCGCTGATGGTCAAGTATTTTGACCCAGACAGCCTCTCGCCTAGCTGACGGAACGAATCACCGCAACAACCTTGCCCATAACCTCGGCGTACGTGCCGTCGATCGGTTCATAGGCAGAGTTGCGGGGGAGCAACCATGTGTTACCGTCGCGCTGCTTGAACACCTTGACGGTCGCTTCGTGGTCGAGCATGGCGGCGACGATGTCACCGTTCTCGGCGGTTTTCTGTTCGCGCACAACGACATAGTCTCCGTCGCAGATGGCGGCGTCGATCATCGAATCGCCCTGAACCTTGAGCATGAACACGTTGCCCTGACCGACCATCTGGCGGGGGAGTGCAAACATGTCGTCGACGTTCTGTTCGGCAGTTATCGGAATACCGGCCGCGATGCGCCCGACGAGGGGCACGTGAACGATGTCGTCTTCGCGCACCCGAACGGCGTCGGGATTGCTGTCCAGCTCGACGAGGATTTCAATGGCCCGGTTTAGGTTCGGGTCACGACGAATGAAACCACGAAGTTCCAACTGAGTCAGTTGGTGGCTGACGGAGGAGATGGACGAGAGTCCGACCGAGTCACCGATCTCGCGCAGGCTCGGCGGGTAGCCGGTGCGGGTGATCGCCTCGTTGATGCAGGCGAGGATTTCACGCTGCTTGTCGCTGAGCGAATCGAGGTTGCTCATTGCGCCTCCTGGGTTTCGTGTCTGAGGTTTGCCGTAGACATTTCGTATGGATGTTCGAAAGGTTACCAGCCGGAACGGCATTCATCAAACATTTGTTCGAATCGTGTCGCGAAAACTGGCCGGAATTCGTGACGCAATTCACTTGACAGAGAGGTAAATCGAATGTATGTTCGAAACAAAGATGCGAGACCGGCCCTCCCGGCCGAGGGTCGGACTCACATCTCACACCACCAAGGAGACACCATGAGCACCATCGCAATCCACCCCACCGTGGCTTTCTCGCGTACTGCTGCGGCAACCCGCCCCGCCCCGATGCGTTTGACGCGTCGCGGTCGCATCGTCCTCGGAACGCTTGTCGCGCTGCCGATCATTGTCGGTGCGTACTTCATCGGAATGGGTTCCTCATCCGCCGGCGCCGATTCGGTTCAGTCGAACGTCACGTTCGAACAGGTCACCGTCATGCCCGGCGACACCCTGTGGAAGATCGCGGGCGATGTCGCCCCCGGTGTTGACCCGCAGTCGGTCGTCTCGGCAATCGCTGACCTGAACCAGCTGGACAGCCTGACTGTTCAGCCGGGACAGCAGTTGGCCATTCCCGCGGAATTCAGTAACTAACGGCAACACCGTTCGCGGGGTCGCCTACGATTAACGGGTGAGCCTTGACGACCTGCCCGTGCGCGATGACCTTCGCGGCAAAAAGCCTTACGGCGCCCCGCAAATTCACGTGCCCATCCAACTGAACGTCAACGAAAACACGCACCCGTTCCCGGCCAACGTCGCTGACGACATTGCGGCCGCCGTGCGCGACGCCCTCACCGACATCAACCGATACCCCGACCGTGAATTCACCGAACTGCGCACCGCACTCGCCGGATACGTCGGCGAAGGTGTCACCCCCGACCAGATCTGGGCGGCCAACGGCAGCAACGAAGTGCTACAACAAATCCTGCAAGCATTCGGCGGACCGGGCCGCATCCTGTTGGGATTCCCCCCCACCTATTCGATGTACCCGCTGCTGGCGGAAGGAACCGGAACCGGCTGGGTCACCGCAGAACGCGCCGCCGAATACGAGATCACCGCAAATATCGCCGTCACCGCGATCCGAGAACACCAGCCCAACATCACCGTATTTTGCGCACCCAACAACCCGACGGGCACCGGAATCAGCCTTGACGTCATCGCCGCCGCCTACGACGCCACCGACGGAATCGTCATCGTCGACGAGGCGTACCACGAATTCATGCCCGACGACCAACCCCGCGCAACCACCCTGCTTGCAGGTCGCCCCCGCCTGCTCATCTCCCGCACAATGTCCAAGGCGTTCGCGTTCGCCGGCGCTCGTGTGGGCTATCTGATCGCCGACCCCGCCGCCATCGACGCGCTGCGACTTGTTCGCTTGCCGTACCACCTCAGCGCACTGACCCAGGCGGCAGCAACCAC
This sequence comes from Micrococcales bacterium, assembly GCA_024641015.1. GTDB lineage: Bacteria > Actinomycetota > Actinomycetes > Actinomycetales > Microbacteriaceae > MWH-TA3. Next base: position 12,875 of record JAHEDU010000013.1, on the reverse strand, counting down.
GGCCCTGAAACACGCACCCGTCATGCTCGCGCAGGTTGCCGACATCCGCCGTCAACGCGACCGCATTGTCGCAGAACTGCCGAAGCTGGGATACGCACCGCACGCCAGCCAAACGAACTTTGTCCTGTTCGGCGGGGTCGATGACCCGAACGCGACATTCCACGCTCTGCTTAAAAAGGGAATCATCATCCGCGATGTCGGAATCCCGAACCATCTGCGCGTCACCGCGGGCACCGAAGAGGAAACGACCGCGTTCCTTAGCGCGCTCGCCCAAATCACCCCCTGCTAAGCCCCCGCTAGAATTAGCGGGTGAGCCAGCCGAACCGCACCGCGCACATTGCGCGCCAGACGAGCGAATCGTCCATCGACCTGACCCTCAACCTCGACGGGTCCGGGCAGTCGTCCATCGACACCGGGGTTCCGTTTTATGACCACATGCTCACCGCATTCGCCCGCCACTCACTGTGTGACCTGACCATCACCGCAACCGGCGATCTGCACATCGACATTCACCACACCGTCGAAGACACCGCCATCACCCTCGGCCAAGCCATCAAGCAGGCGCTCGGCGACAAGGCGGGAATCACCCGTTACGGCGACGCGCACGTGCCGCTAGACGATGCCCTCGCCCGAGCGGTCATCGACATCTCGGGTCGCCCGTATCTCGTTCACAACGGAGAGCCCGAAGGTTTCGCCCTGCACAAGATCGGCGGACACTTCACGGGTTCGCTAGTTCGTCACGTGTTCGAGGCGATCTCGCTCAACGCCGACCTCACGGTTCACGTCAACGTGCTTGACGGTCGCGACCCACACCACATCGCCGAAGCCGAATTCAAGGCGTTCGCCCGCGCGTTCGGCAAGGCCATCGCGTTCGACGCCCGCGTGACCGGGGTGCCCTCCACCAAGGGCAAGCTCTAGGTGGCACGCCCCACCGTCGCGGTTCTCGACTATGGGTCGGGCAACGTGCACTCGGCGGTCAAGGCACTCGAAGCGGCCGGGGCCGACACGACTTTGACGCGCGACCGTGACGCGGTCATGAATGCCGACGGGCTTCTGGTTCCGGGCGTTGGCGCTTTCACCGCCGTCATGGACCAGCTGAAAGCAGTCCGAGGCGACGAACTCATCGAACGCCGACTTGCCGGCGGCCGCAAGGTTCTCGGCATTTGTGTAGGAATGCAGATCCTGTTCGACCGCGGAGTCGAGCACGGCATCGACACCGAGGGACTCGGCGAATGGCCGGGCACCGTCGAACAACTCGACGCCCCCGTCCTTCCGCACATGGGCTGGAACACGGTCGAGTCCGCCCCCGAATCCACCCTGTTCACGGGGATCGAAGACGAGCGCTTCTACTTCGTCCACTCGTACGCCGCCACCGACTGGTCGCTCGAGGCGTACGGGGCTTTCCAGCCCCCGCGCGTCACCTGGGCGACCCACGGCCAACGATTCGTCGCCGCCGTCGAGAACGGCCCGCTGTCCGCCACCCAGTTCCACCCCGAAAAGTCGGGCGAAGCCGGTCTGCAGTTGCTGCGGAACTGGCTGGGCTCGCTGTAACCGAAAGCTGCCATGTCGAAACTCATTCTTCTTCCCGCCGTTGACGTCGCCGATGGTCAGGCCGTTCGCCTGTCCCAGGGAGCGGCCGGCACCGAGAAGTCGTTCGGTGACCCGCTCGAAGCGGCCGAGTCGTTTGTCGAACAGGGCGCCGAGTGGCTGCACCTCGTTGACCTTGACGCCGCATTCGGTCGTGGCGAGAACACCGCCGTCCTTCGCCGAGTAGTCGACGCACTTGCCGGCCAGATCAACATCGAACTGTCGGGCGGAATCCGCGACGACGAGAGCCTGGGCCGTGCGCTGGACGCTGGTGCACGCCGAGTCAACCTGGGCACCGCGGCACTGGAAAACCCCGAATGGACCGCCAAGGTCATCCGCGAACACGGGGACCGAGTCGCCGTGGGGTTGGATGTGCGCGGAACGACCCTCGCCGCTCGCGGGTGGACCGAAGAGGGCGGCGACCTGTACGAGGTGCTCGCCCGACTCGACGCCGACGGGTGCAGCCGATATGTCGTCACCGACGTCACCAAAGACGGAATGATGAAGGGCCCCAACCTCGAACTGCTTCGTGACGTCTGCGCCCGCACCGACAAGCCCGTCATCGCCTCCGGCGGAATCTCGACGCTCGAGGACATCGCCAACATCCGCGAGCTCGTTGGGCTCGGAGTCGAAGGGGCGATCCTTGGCAAATCACTGTACGAAGGCGCATTCACCCTGCGCGAGGCGCTCGCGGTCGCGAACGGACAGTAATGTCGCACGAGCACACCGCCGATTCATCCGGAGTCCCGTGGGAGGGCCGCGAATTCCAGCCCAACGCGCACGCGGGGGATGACGGCACGACCCCGGAAGCCGTCGCCACCGCACTCCTCGCGTTTCGCGATGGAACGGGAAGCCTGACGGAACTGGCGGCGGCGCTCGCCGAATCGCGCGCACTCATCCCGTTGATGACGAACGCGGGCGGCGACTTCGACGTGAACAACCCCGTGATGGAAGACAAGGTTCAGGAACTCGCCGTCGTGACGTTGGCGGGACCGAACGGCGAGAAGGTCTTTCCCGCGTTCACCTCGGTTGATGCCATGCGCGCGTGGAACCGTGATGCTCGTCCCATTCCGATCGAATTGCGCCGAGTCTGCCTCGCCGCCGCGGGGGAGGGCGCCGACCGCGTCGTCGTCAACCCCGGCACCGACCAAATCGTGCTGCGCCGCCCTCTCGTGTGGACCATCGCCCAAGGCCAGCCCATTCACATGGCGTGGGAATCAGCCGGGCTGCTCGCCAACCTCCGCGAATCCCTCGTCGGAATCGACAACCTGCTCGACGTGGCGCTCGCCGCGGGGGACCCGACGGCATCCGGCAACGGTCCCGACCTGCGAATCGTCATCTCGCTTCCTGCCGGGCTCGACGAGACGGCGGTCAAGGCACTTCTCACCGACGTGCACCAGCGAGCCGCCGCGAACGAATTGCTCGTCGCCGCGGTGGATTCGGTCGAAATTCAGCTTCTCGCGCGCTAATCTGACTGAAGGTGATAATCCCTTCGAAATCAAAGGTGCCAGGTGAGTCAGACGACACAACGCGAAAAGCGACAGCGCGGCCGCTGGATCACCGGGCTCGTTTCGACGGTTGCTCTGGTTCTCGCAATCCTCGCGCTGTTGCTCAGTCAGCTCAACCCCGACGCCTCAGCCACCAATTCGTCGACTCCCTGCCCGACCGCGACCATCGCGCGGGCCGTCGACGGTCTCAGCGCCTACGACTTGTGGCTGTCGGTCGGCAACAAGGGAACGCTTGACGACTTTCTGACCTCGCTCGTCGGCGAGCAGGGCCCCGCGGGTGCTGATGGCGAGTCGATTTACCTCGGAAACCCTGGCTTCGCCGGCCCCGCGGGAGATCACGGTCACGAGGGGGCCAGTGCCTACCAGTTGTGGCTCGACGCCGGGAACGACGGAACCGCCGAGGAGTTCCTTGCGTCGCTTGAGGGCGCTGGCGGTGCCGAAGGGCCAAGCGCGTACGACGTATGGGTTGCGATCGGGAACACCGGTCAGTCCGAGCAGGATTTCATCGACTTCCTCGTCGGAGAACAGGGACCCGTCGGGCCATCGGGTGCTCCGGGCGAAACAGGACAATCCGCGTATGACATCTGGTTGTCGATCCCGGGAAACACGGGAGACGAGGTTGCGTTCGTCAACTCGTTGATTGGCGCGAAGGGCGAGCCGGGGATCCCCGGCACCTGCACGATCGGCGATACAGGTGCGCAAGGGCCCGAAGGTCCGGCCGGCCCGCAGGGTGAAATTGGCCCGACCGGACCGGCTGGTCCTCAAGGGCCTCAGGGCGACAAGGGCGACACGGGTCCCGCCGGCCCAGCAACCTACGGCCACGCTGGCTCCTTCTTTGACCTCACCGTGCAGGGATGGGACAGCCCCGACTCGGTGTCGCGCGGTGTGAACACCGCATTCCCCGTCTACTTCAGTGATTCCGACCCCGCGGTGACGGACGGAATCACAGTGACACACGGTTCGGGTGATGCGACCGGACACGACTCGTTCATCACGTTCACGCACCCCGGCATTTACAACATCGCTTTTTCGGCGCAGTTGTATCGCTCGCAGGGTGGATCGACCGTCGACACCAGTTTCTGGTTGCGCAAGAACGGGTCAAACGTTCCCGCAACTAACACGGACGTCACACTTCAAGCCGGCGCGGGCAAGCTCGTCGCGGCGTGGAACTTCTTCGTTCCGGTCACATGCTCCACGACTCTCGGTGTGACCACCTGCGACAAATACCAACTGATGTGGTCGTACACAAATCAAAACGTCAACATTTGGTATCAGCCGGCGCAAACAAACCCCGCAAGGCCCGAAATCCCATCCGTCATCCTGACAGTGAATCAGGTGCAGTAACGACTAGTTGACGGGACCCGTCCACTTTTCGCCGGGACCAGCGCCGGGCTCGTCGGGAATTGTCGACGCTTCGCGGAACGCCAACTGCAACGAGCGCAGCCCGTCGCGAAGCGGCCGGGCGTGGTGGTCACCCAGTTCGGGGGCGGCCGCGGTCATGAATCCGGCGAGAGCGTTGATCAGCATGCGGGCTTCGGCGAGGTCCGGCTCGACGTCCTCGGCAAGGCCCACCTTGACGGCGGCGGCGGACATGAGGTGCACGGCGACGCCCTGCAACACCTCGACCGCGGGTACTTCGGCGATGTCCATCGCGGCGTCGTGGGAGTCGTTCATGAACAGTCCTTCTGGCTCGGGTCGCGCAACCGCGCGTTCCCTGCTATTCTGATGGAGGTTTCGAGGTAACTCGAACAAGGAAGTGGAGAAATCCCACCTGTCAATCGTAAGAGGGTTGTCGGGTCGTTGTACTCCACCGGGAAACCGGTAGCGAAAGGGTGCGTCCCCGTCAGGGGGTTGGTTTCTGTGTTTCCTTGGGGCGATGCTCGCCGCGACCGGTCCGCCGGGCGCTAGCAAAACACTAGGAGATCAACATCACCGAACCGCGAATCAACGAGCGCATCCGCGTTCCCGAGGTCCGACTCATCGGACCTGCAGGCGAACAGGTTGGCGTCGTCAAGCTCGAGGTAGCCCAGCGTCTCGCACGCGAAGCAGACCTGGACCTTGTCGAGGTAGCTCCGGAGGCGAAGCCTCCCGTCGTCAAGATCATGGACTACGGGAAGTTCAAGTACGAAGCCGCTCAGAAAGCGAAGGAAGCGCGCCGCAACCAGGTGCAGACGGTCCTCAAAGAGGTCCGCTTCCGTTTGAAGATTGACGTCCACGATTACGAAACGAAGCTCAAGCACGCCGTGACGTTCCTCAAGGGGGGCGACAAGGTCAAGGCCATGATCCAGTTCCGAGGTCGTGAACAGTCTCGTCCCGAGGCCGGCGTTCGTCTTCTGCAGAAGTTCGCGGAGGCAGTCGCCGAATACGGAAGCGTCGAACACGCACCGACCGTCGACGGCCGCAACATGACGATGATCATCGCCCCTGTGAAAAACAAGTCCGAAGCAAAGGCAGAAGCGGTCAAGACGACGAGTCCTGACACGGAGGCCCCCAAGGCCTCCACCGCCGAAGCCGAATCAGAGAAGGAATAACCGAAATGCCGAAGCAGAAGACCCACTCGGGTGCAAAGAAGCGCTTCAAGATCACCGGAAGCGGAAAGATCAAGAAGCAGGGTGCGGGTATGCGCCACAACCTCGAAGTCAAGGGCAGCGACCTCAAGCGCTCCATGAACAAGGACCGCGTTCTGGCTCCCGCCGACGCCAAGGTCATCAAGAAGCTTCTCGGTAAGTAACCCGAGCACGAACTAAGGAACTGAAATGGCACGTGTAAAGAACGCAGTCAACGCGGCGAAGAAGCGCCGCACCACACTCGAGCGCGCCGAGGGCTACCGCGGCCAGCGCTCGCGCCTCTACCGCAAGGCAAAAGAGCAGGTCGTACACTCGCTCAACTACGCCTACCGCGACCGTCGCGCGAAGAAGGGTGAATTCCGCCGCCTCTGGATCCAGCGCATCAACGCAGCTGCACGCCTCAACGGCATCACCTACAACCGACTCATCCAGGGCCTCGCTCTGGCCGGTGTCGAGGTTGACCGTCGCATGCTCGCTGACCTCGCGGTCAACGACGCCGCCACCTTCGCAACCATTGCGAAGACGGCCAAGGATGCCCTTCCTAAGGACACCTCGGCTCCCAAGGCGTAATCACGCTTTCACCGGAAAGGCCCTCGCATTCGCGGGGGCTTTTCTGTGTTTGCCGTGCGACACTCGAGTCATGACTGAACAGCAGAAGTTTGATGTGGTCGAGCGAATCGGCTCGGTCGAGATTCGCCGTTACCACCCCGTTGTGATGGCCGACGTCGAAGTCGAAGCCGACTATTCGAGTGCGGGGAACATCGGGTTTGGTCCGCTCGTTCGATACATTTCGCAAAACAACATCGCAATGACCGCGCCGGTCGTGCAGGAACCGACGGCCGCTGGTTCGTGGATTGTTTCGTTCGTCATGCCCGATGGAATGAGCCTCGATTCAATGCCGCGCCCGGCGGGGTCTCGAGTTTCGCTGCGCAATTCGCCCGAACACTTTGCCGCGGCCCTCAAGTTTTCGGGGTACACCTCCACCGCGCGGGTGACCGACAAGGAACGCCAGTTGCGGGCGGTTCTGGCGGAGAGCGGCATCACCGTGAACGGTCCCGTGCGCATCGCGCGCTTCGACCCGCCGTGGAAACCGGGCTTCCTTCGGCACAACGAAGTCGTTTTACCCATCGAACGGTAAAGATTCGTCCAACGCTCGTCCAAGGGACGTCAAAGTCGCTGGATTGCCTGTTTTCGCGGTCGTACTTTCGGAATAACCCACCACGGGTTCCACGGAAAGGACCAGCACCATGAACAGATTCCAGAAGGCGATCGCCGTCGTTTCGGCCTCCGCCATCATCGGGTTCGGCGGTTTCGTATCGACCACCGCAACCGCGGCGACGAACGACCAGGTCGCCGACTACCTCACGTCGGCCGTTGCAACCCAGCTTGGGTTGACCGACTCGACCACCTTGCACACCATCGTCGTCGAGGCGATGAACAACGGACTGCTTCAGGCATCCGTCACCGACGCGGCCGCTGCGGCCGTCGACGGCACTAGCACTCTCACCGCTGACGAGCTGGCCGCCCTCTTGGACGCCAACCTGACTCAGCAGCTCGGCACGATCGAACAGCAGCTCATCGACCTCGGTGTACTGCCCGGACCGACTCCGACACCGACCGACCCCGGAACCGTTGACGACGATGGCGACATCGACGACAGCGACATGGATGACGCTGACGAATCCGACGACATCGATGACGACTCGGACGACGTTTCCGAAGACGTGGATGACGACGACCTTCCCGGTGCAGTCGACAACCACGGCGGTCGCGATGACGCCGACGACGATGACACCGTCACCGTCACGGTCGACCCCCAGGGCGCCGGCGTTGGTCACACCTCGCACGGTAACGGTCGCGGCACCGGTCACGACAACCACGAGGGCGAGAACGACTAACCCTCCAGATCAGGGGCGGGGACTCGGTGGAAACCCGGGTCCCCGTTTCTGTTGGATAGCCTTGACCCATGATCAGCAACACGAACGACCCCGCCGTCAAGGCCGTTAAGCGACTGGCCCAGCGCTCGCGCCGCGACGACGCGGGGGTGTTCCTGGTCGAAGGACCGCAGGCGGTTCGCGAACTTCTGCAGCACGCACCCGAATCAGCGGTCGACGTGTTCTACACCGCCACCTTCAAGGAACGCTTCGGTTCCATCGTTGATTTGGCGGAACGTTCGCCCGCGACGGTCGACGAGGTGTCGGACAAAGTACTCGAGGCGATGGCGGACACGGTCACCCCGCAGGGCGTCATCGCGGTCGCCCAGCTGATTCAGAAGTCGATCACCGACATCGAGGACGCCCAGTTGATCGCGATCTGTCACGAGGTGCGCGACCCGGGGAACGCCGGAACCGTCATTCGTGCTGCGGATGCGGCCGGCGCCGACGCAGTCATTCTCACCGGCGCATCGGTTGACCTTCACAACCCCAAGCTGGTTCGCGCCAGCACGGGATCGATATTCCACCTCACCATCGTCGAACACGAAGACCTCGCCGACGTGGTCGAGGTGTTGGCGGACCGCGGAGTGCAGATCTTCGCCGCATCCGCCGAGGGCGAGTCGATTCCTGACGTTCGCGCCCACCTTGCCAAGCCCACCGCTTGGTTGTTCGGTAACGAAGCCCGTGGCCTCGACGACGCCGCCCGCGAACTCGCCGACCGAACCGTGTCCGTGCCGATTTACGGTCAAGCCGAGTCGCTCAACCTCGCCACCGCTGCTTCGGTGTGCCTGTACGCCTCCGCCTTCGAGCAACGCGCCTAGCCCCCGCCCCTCGTCTAGGATTGGGGAGTGTCTAGCATCTCTCCGAAAGCCGTAGCCGACGCCGTCGCGCAGGCCCTCGCCGCCATTTCTGGCGCCTCGACGGGTGACGCGCTGAAGCAGGTCCGCAGCGAGTTTGTGGGGGATGGGTCGCCGATCTCCGCGCTGAACGCACAGTTGCGTGACATTCCTGCGGAGGAGAAGGCGGAAGCCGGCAAGCTCGTGGGATCGGCCCGTGCCGAGATCAACCAGGCGTATGCCGCCCGTGAAGCCGAAATTCTCGCCGGTGAAGAACACGAACGACTTCTCGCCGAATCGGTGGACGTCACAGCGGTCGCCTCGCGCCGCGCAGTGGGCGCTCGCCACCCGCTCAACCTGTTGATGGAAGAGATGTCGAACATCTTCGTCGGAATGGGCTGGGAAGTTGCCGAAGGACCCGAACTCGAAAACGAGTGGTTCAACTTCGACGCCCTCAACTTCGACGAGGACCACCCCGCCCGTGCGATGCAGGACACGTTCTTCGTCGAGCCAGTCGAACGCCACCTCGTCATGCGCACCCACACCTCACCCGTCCAGGTGCGCTCGCTGCTCGAACGCGAACTGCCCGTGTACGTCGTCGCACCCGGCCGCGTGTACCGCACCGACGAACTCGACGCCACCCACACGCCCGTCTTCCACCAGATGGAGGGCATCGCCATCGACAAGGGACTGACGATGGCGCACCTCAAGGGGACCCTCGAACACCTCGCCCGTGCGATGTTCGGCGAAGACGCCAAAATCCGCCTGCGCCCTAACTACTTCCCGTTCACCGAACCCTCCGCCGAACTCGACATCTGGCACCCCACGTTCCGTGGCGGCGCTCGCTGGATCGAGTGGGGCGGCTGCGGAATGGTCAACCCGAACGTCCTTCTGGCCGCGGGCATCGACCCCAACGAATACCAGGGCTTCGCCTTTGGAATGGGAATCGAGCGCACGCTGATGTTCCGTAATGACGTCGCCGACATGCACGACATGGTCGAGGGCGACATTCGCTTCTCGAAGCAGTTCGGGATGGTGATCTAGGTGCGCATTCCGGCAAGCCAGCTGCGCGAATGGGTCGACCTCCCCGAGGACGTCACCCCCGCACACCTTCACGAAGCACTCGTCGCCGTCGGTTTCGAGGAAGAGGACGTTCACGGCGGTGACCTGACTGGTCCGATCGTCGTCGGCGAGATCCTCGAATTCACGCCCGAACCGCAAGCGAACGGCAAGACCATCAACTGGTGCCAGGTCCGCGTTGCGAAGGACGGTCCCGAGGCCGTTCGCGGAATCGTCTGTGGCGCACACAACTTCGGCGTCGGCGACAAGGTCGTCGTCTCGCTTCCCGGTGCGGTTCTTCCCGGACCTTTCCCCATCTCGGCGCGCAAGACCTATGGTCACGTGTCGGACGGAATGATCGCATCCGCCAAGGAACTCGGTCTCGGCGACGAGCACTCGGGAATCCTGCGCCTGACCGAACTTGGTCTCGACCCCGAGGTCGGCACCGACGCCATTGCACTGCTCGGGCTTGACGACTTCGCCGTCGAAATCAACGTCACCCCCGACCGCGGTTACGCGATGTCGATCCGCGGTGTCGCCCGCGAATACGCGCACTCGACCGGTGTTGCCTTCCGCGACCCGGCCGAAGCGGTCACGATTGCGCCGGCGACCGGTTTCTCGGTCACGCTCAAGGACGACGCCCCGATTCGCGGACAGCAGGGCTGCACCGGTTTCGTCGCACGAGTCGTTCGCGGTCTCGACCGATCGGCCCAGACGCCGTCGTGGATGGTCAAGCGCCTCGCTCTCATGGGAATCCGTTCGATCTCGCTTCCCGTCGACATCTCGAACTACGTGATGATGGAGCTCGGCCAGCCGACCCACACCTACGACCTCAACAAGCTCAAGGGCGGAATCACGGTTCGTCGCGCGAAGGCGGGCGAGACGCTGACCACTCTTGACGAGCAGGTCCGCCAGTTGCACGTCGAAGACCTGCTGATTTGTGACGAGTCCGGGCCTATCGGCCTCGCCGGTGTCATGGGCGGTGCGTCGACCGAAATCGATGACGCCTCGACCGATGTTCTCATCGAAGCCGCAACGTTCGACCCCGTCACGATCGCGCGTTCGGCTCGTCGCCACAAACTGCCGTCCGAGGCATCGAAGCGCTTCGCGCGCGGAGTTGACCCGCAGGTTTCTCGTGCCGCAGCACAACGAGTCGTCGACCTTCTCGTCGAACTCGGTGGGGGAACGGTTGATTCGCTCGGAAACGACGACGTCACCGTCACGCCTCCCGCCGCCATTGCGCTTCCCGCCGATTATGTCGCCAAGCGCATTGGCGTTGACTACACGACCGCCGAGATCGAGGGCGTTCTGTCGGACATCGGCGCAACGGTTTCCGCGGCAGCCGACGGGTGGACGGTTGTTCCGCCGTCGTGGCGCCCCGACCTCATCGATGCTCCGGGGCTGGCCGAGGAAGTCGCTCGAATCCACGGATACGACCGCATTCCGTCGGCGATACCCGTCGCACCTCCGGGCCGCGGACTCAGCCGTTCGCAGTCCGCACGTCGTCGCGTTGCCCAGGTCCTCGCAGCCGCTGGACTCACCGAAGTTCTCGCGTACCCGTTCGTCACCTCGGCGGACAACGCCCTGTTCGGCTCGCCCGAGGGCAAGGCTGTCCCCGAGATGACCCTCGCGAACGCGCTCGACCCGCTCGTCTCGCAGTTGCGCGTTTCTGTTCTTCCGGGCTTGCTCGACACCGCCAAGCGCAACGTTGGACGCGGACTCACCTCGCTCGCCTTGTTCGAAACCGGCATGGTGTTCCAGCCAGCCGGTGCAACCGGAAGTGACTCAATTCCGGTCGGCAACGAGAAGCCTTCCGCCGCCGTTCTCGACGGCCTGTACGGTTCCGTACCCGCCCAGCCGTGGCACGTGTCCGCCGTCTTCGTCGGTTCGTTGACCGTCAAGCAGCCGGGTCAACCCGCCGTCGCCTCCGGACTTGCGGATGCACTTGACGCGGTTCGCGCAATCGCCACTGCGGTCGGTGCCCCGATCGAGATTCGCCAGGGCTCACACGGAGCGTTCCACCCCGGCCGCACCGCCGAGCTCGTTGCCGGCGGAAACGTCATCGGTTACGCGGGTGAAATCCTGCCGTCTGTCGCTCAGGCACGCGACCTTCCCCGAGTCGTCGCGGCTCTCGAACTCGACCTCAGCGCGCTGATCGCGACTGCACCCGACCACGTCGAAGCCGACGCCGTTCAAGTGTTCCCCGCGGCAACGCAGGACCTGTCGTTGGTCGTCGACCGTTCGGTTGCGGCAGCTGACGTGCTCGCCGCCGTCGTCGAAGGAGCCGGTGAACTTCTCGAATCCGCGACCATCGTTGACGACTACCGCGGAACCGGGCTCGCCGACAACGAAAAGTCGCTGACCTTCGCGCTGCGATTCCGCGCGCCGGACCGCACACTGACCGCGAACGAAGCGAGCGAGTCGAAGCTCGCCGGTGTCGCCGTGGCACAGCAGAAGTTCAACGCAACCATCCGGGAGTAACCATGAGCAAGCGCGTCGCCGTCGCCGGTGCCAGTGGGTATGCGGGTGGCGAACTGGTGCGCCTGCTCACCGCTCACCCCGACTTCGACGTTGTCACGGTGACCGCTCATTCTCAAGCCGGTCAGTCGCTGGGTGACGTTCACCCGCACCTTGCCTATCTGAACTTGACGCTGAAGGACACGACCGCCGAGATCCTCAGCGGGCACGACGTCGTGTTCCTCGCACTTCCACACGGCACTTCGGGTGTGTTGGGCGACCGGGTCGACGCCGACTTCATCGTCGACTGCGGTGCCGACCGTCGACTCGAGAACCCGAACGACTGGGCCGAATACTACGGTGGCGAATTTTCACAGCCCTGGACGTATGGAATGCCCGAACTGGGCGGACAACGCGAACGCCTTCGCGACGCGAATCGCATTGCGGTTCCCGGGTGCAACGCGACGGCCGTGACTCTGGGCTTCGCCGCTCTGGTCGAGGCCCAGCTGATTGAAACCGACGACCTCGTGTCCGTCCTCGCTGTTGGAACCTCCGGTGCCGGAAAAGGTTCGCCCGTCGAGGCGCGCGCTCACGAATTCGGCGGGTCGGCGTTTGCCTATGGCGTTGGCGGCGCACACCGCCACAACCCCGAAATTCGCCAGAACCTGGAGGCGCTCGGTGGCCAGCACGTGTCGCTGACGTTTGTTCCCGCGGTCGTGCCGATGTCTCGCGGAATTCTTGCGACGAACACCGCTCGGTTGAAGCCGGATGTCTCTGCAACTCACATCCGCATGGCTATCGAAAAGACGTTTCACAACTCGCCGTTCGTGCGTCTGCTTCCCGAGGGCGAGCAGCCGACCACCGGTCGTACCGTCGACACGAACGACGCGCTGTTGCAGGTCGAAGTTGACGAGCGTGCGGGTCGCG
>JAHEDU010000079.1 GCA_024641015.1 Micrococcales bacterium | reverse complement strand
TCGGCGCGGTACAGTGGAACGTTGCCAACCGGCAACAATTCCCTGTCCGCCGCCCGCGTGATGAGAATTACGTGGGCTTTATTTATGCCCTTCGGAGCAAACCAACATATGACTAACACCCAGACCAAGCAGGTCGCAATCAATGACATCGGATCAGCCGAGGATTTCCTCGCCGAAGTTGAAAAGACGCTGAAGTTCTTCAACGACGGAGACCTCATCGAAGGTACCGTCGTCAAGGTCGATCGTGACGAGGTTCTCCTCGACGTCGGCTACAAGACGGAGGGTGTCATCCCCATCCGCGAGCTTTCCATCAAGCACGACGTCAACCCGGATGAGGTTGTCGCCGTCGGTGATGTTGTCGAGGCCCTCGTCCTCCAGAAGGAAGACAAAGAAGGTCGCCTCATTCTGTCCAAGAAGCGTGCCCAGTACGAGCGCGCATGGGGCGATGTCGAGAAGGTCAAGGAAGCCGATGGCGTCGTGACCGGTTCGGTCATCGAGGTCGTCAAGGGTGGACTCATCGTTGACATCGGTCTGCGTGGGTTCCTCCCCGCGTCGCTCATCGAGCTTCGCCGCGTTCGCGACCTCACGCCGTACCTCGGCCAGGAAATCGAAGCCAAGATCCTCGAACTCGACAAGAACCGCAACAACGTCGTTCTGTCGCGTCGCGCTCTTCTCGAGCAGACTCAGTCCGAGAGCCGCAGCCAGATCCTCGGAAACATCACCAAGGGTCAGATCCGCAAGGGTGTCATCTCGTCGATCGTCAACTTCGGTGCGTTCGTCGACCTCGGTGGCGTTGACGGTCTCATCCACGTTTCTGAACTCTCGTGGAAGCACATCGAGCACGCTTCGGAAGTTGTCGAAATCGGCCAGGAAGTCACCGTCGAGGTTCTCGAGGTCGAAAACGACCGCGAGCGCATCTCGCTCTCGCTCAAGGCAACCCAGGAAGACCCGTGGCAGGTGTTCGCTCGCGAGCACGCCATCGGTGAAATCGCTCCGGGTAAGGTCACGAAGCTCGTTCAGTTCGGTGCGTTCGTTCGCGTCGCTGACGGCATCGAAGGCCTCGTTCACATCTCCGAGCTGTCGGGTCGCCACATCGAACTCGCCGAGCAGGCCGTTTCGGTCGGCGACGACGTGTTCGTCAAGATCATCGACATCGACCTCGAGCGTCGTCGCATCTCGCTGTCGCTCAAGCAGGCCAACGAGGGTGTAGACCCCGAGGGAACCGAGTTCGACCCGGCCCTCTACGGCATGCCGACCGACTACGACGAGAGCGGTGCCTACCGTTACCCCGAGGGCTTCGACCCCGCAACGGGTGACTGGAAGGACGGCTTCGACGAGCAACGCGCCAAGTGGGAGCGTGACTACGCAGCAGCTCAGGCTCGCTGGGAAGCTCACAAGGTCCAGGTCGCTCGCATGAACGCCGAAGCAGAAGCGTTCCCCGAGGTTGCTCCGGCAGCGGACGTCGTTTCGTCGTCGCCCGCCGAAGAGTCGGCTGGAACCCTCGCCGAGGACGAGCAGCTCGCGGCACTCCGCGACAAGCTCGCGGGCAAGGACGCCGAGTAACAACTCACGTTCAAAGGGCGGTCGCGAAAGCGGCCGCCCTTTGTCGTTACGCTAGAGAAGTGCCGTTGATTGCTGTGACGGGCGGGATCGCCGCCGGGAAGTCCACCGTGTGTAACCGCCTTCGCGAACTCGGTGCACACGTCGAATCGGCGGACGAACTGGTGCGTTTCGTCCAGCGCAAGGGCAGTCCCGTACTCGACGCGATTCGGGAACGATTCGGCATTGGTGTGATCGACGAAAGCGGCGAACTCGATCGCGCAGCCCTCGGTCGACTGATTTTTGAGGACGCGGACGCTCGTCGCGACCTCGAATCAATCGTTCACCCCGCCATCGCCGAGGAATTGCAGCACCGAATTGCCGACGCCTACGCCGTGAATCCCGGCGCCATCATCGTGTACGACATCCCGCTTCTCGTCGAAACGAAACGAATGGACGAGTTCGACTCGATCATCGTCCTCGCCTGTGACCCCGACATTCGTCGTCAGCGACTTATCGACCTGCGGGGTATGACAGCCGAGGAAGCCGATGCCCGAATCGCAGCGCAGGCCACCGAAGTCGAGCGCATGCAGGTCGCTGACTGGATCATCGACACCGGCGAGTCGATCGACGAGACGCTCGAACAGGTTGACGACGTCTGGGCGAACATTCAGAGCGTTTCGCGCGCCTAATCTGGACGTATGGAACCGACTCGCGCCGTTCGACCGTTCAAGGTCATTAGCGAGTACGTTCCGAGTGGAGACCAGCCCAAGGCAATCGAGGAACTCGCCGCGCGAATCAACGCGGGAGAGACCGACATCGTTCTGCTCGGTGCAACCGGAACGGGTAAGTCGGCAACGACCGCGTGGTTGATTGAAGCAATCCAGCGTCCCGCGCTCGTCCTCGCCCACAACAAGACGCTGGCGGCACAGCTGGCTACGGAATTCCGCGAGTTGATGCCCGAAAACGCGGTCGAGTACTTCGTCTCGTACTACGACTATTACCAACCCGAGGCCTACGTTCCGCAAACGGATACGTTCATCGAGAAGGATTCGAGCATCAACGAGGAGGTCGAACGCCTTCGCCACTCGACCACGAACTCGCTGCTGTCCCGTCGTGACGTCGTCGTCGTGTCGACAGTGTCCTGCATTTACGGACTCGGTTCGTCCGAGGAATACCTCGAGGCGATGTTGGCGGTCCAGGTCGGTCAGAAAATTTCGCGAACCGAAATCGTCAAGAAGTTCGTCGCAATGCAGTACGAACGCAATGACATCGACTTCAGTCGCGGGAAGTTCCGCGTACGTGGGGACACGCTCGAGATCATCCCGCAGTACGAGGAACTCGCGGTGCGCATCGAAATGTTCGGCGACGAGATCGAGGCTCTGTATCAACTTCACCCACTGACGGGCGAAGTCATCAAGCAGATGGACTCGGTGTCGATTTTCCCTGCGACGCACTACGCCGCGAGCCGCGAAACCATGATTCGCGCGATTGCGAACATCAAGGAAGAACTCGCAGTTCGACTCGAGGAACTCGAGGGGCAGAACAAACTGCTCGAAGCACAGCGTCTTCGCATGCGCACGACCTACGACCTCGAGATGATGGAACAGATCGGCTTCTGTTCGGGTATCGAGAACTATTCCCGCCACATGGACGGTCGCGAACCTGGCCAGCCGCCGAACACGCTGCTCGACTTCTTCCCGGATGACTTTGTCGTCATCATCGACGAGTCCCACGTCACCATCCCGCAGGTGGGCGCGATGTATGAGGGAGACGCGAGCCGCAAGCGCACGCTCGTTGAACACGGGTTCCGACTTCCGAGTGCACTCGACAACCGACCACTCAAGTTCCAGGAGTTCCTGAATCGCGTCGGTCAGAAGGTTTACCTGTCCGCGACCCCGGGCAAGTACGAGATGGGCGTCGCCGACGGGATCGTCGAGCAGATCATTCGTCCGACGGGACTGATTGACCCGCAGATCGTCGTCAAACCTACCAAGGGTCAAGTCGACGATGTTCTCGAAAGCATCCGTCAGCGCGTGGAGAAGGACGAGCGCGTCCTCATCACGACTCTGACGAAGAAGATGGCGGAGGACCTGACCGATTACCTGCGGGGGATGGGCGTCAAGGTCGAATACCTGCACTCGGATGTCGACACGCTGCGACGCGTCGAATTGCTGTCTGAACTGCGCGCCGGTCGTTTCGATGTCCTCGTCGGCATCAACCTACTTCGCGAGGGACTTGACCTTCCCGAGGTGTCACTCGTCGCCGTGTTCGACGCGGACAAGCAGGGCTTCCTGCGCAGCGCGACGTCGCTCATTCAGACCATCGGACGTGCCGCTCGAAACGTGTCCGGCGAGGTCCACCTCTACGCCGACAGCATCACGGATGCGATGCGGCAGGCGATGGACGAGACGGATCGTCGCCGCGAGAAGCAGGTCGCCTACAATCTGGAACACGGCATCGACCCGAAACCGATTCGCAAGCGCATCGCGGACATCACCGAGACGCTCGCGCGTGAAATAGCCGACACCGAAATGATGGGCGAGCGGTCGGACGATCTGGAGCTCACCATCGACCAACTGACGGCCCAGATGGTCGCCGCGGCAGCAGAACTCAAGTTTGAACTCGCCGCACGACTGCGTGACGAGATTCACGATATGAAGAAATCCCTGCGGCAAGCCCGCGAACTGGGCTAACCGTAGGATTGACCAGTGCCCATCACTCCAGTTCCCGGTAAAAATGTCATCAGCATCAAGGGTGCACGCGTTCACAACCTGAAGAACGTCGACCTCGACATCCCTCGCGATTCACTCGTCGTCTTCACGGGACTCAGCGGTTCGGGAAAGTCCTCGCTCGCGTTCGACACGCTCTTTGCGGAGGGTCAACGACGCTACATCGAATCGCTGTCGTCTTATGCACGCCAGTTCCTCGGTCAGGTCGACCGACCGGACGTCGACTTCATTGACGGACTGTCACCTGCCGTGTCGATCGACCAGAAGTCAACGAACCGCAACCCTCGTTCGACCGTCGGAACCATCACTGAGATCTACGACTACATGCGTCTGTTGTGGGCGCGCATCGGTGTTCCGCACTGTCCCGAGTGTGGCGAGGCGATCCAACGCCAGTCCGCTCAGCACATCACCGACCAGCTCGCGGCCCTGCCCACCGACACCCGTTTCCAACTCCTCGCGCCAATTGTCACGGGACGCAAGGGCGAGTTCGTCGACGTGTTCGCAGACCTTCTCGGACAGGGTTTCGCCCGTGCCGTCGTGGACGGCGAAGTCATTCAACTCACCGAGCCGCCCGTGCTCAAGAAACAGGTCAAACACGACATCTCGGTCGTCGTTGACCGTCTCGTCGCTGGTGGCGATGTGGCTCGGCTATCCGACTCCGTCGAAACCTCGCTCAAGCTCGGCGGTGGCACACTCGTCGTCGACTTCGTCGATTCGGACGAATCACGCACGTACTCAGAGAATCTGTCGTGCCCCAACCAGCACGCTCTGACCCTGACCGAAATCGAGCCTCGCACCTTCTCGTTCAACGCGCCCTTCGGAGCCTGTGCCGTGTGTCACGGACTTGGTACTCAGTCGATGGCTGATCTCGACCTCGTCTTGGACGACCCCGAACTGTCAATCCGCGGGGGAGTCATCCTGCCGTGGAAGCCCGGCGGCAAGGAACTTATTTACCCGTACTTCGAGCGTCTCGCCGAGGGTCTCGCGGCCGAGATGGACTTCAGTCTCGATACTCCGTGGAAGGACCTGCCTGAAGAAGCGCAGAATGCGATTCTCTATGGCAATAACCACGAGATCGTGATTCGTTGGCGAAACCGCTACGGCCGTAAGGTGTCGATGTCACGCGGTTTCGAGGGCGTGCTCACCTATGTCGAGCGCAAGTACAACGAGACCGATAGCGACCTCCAGAAGGAGCGCTACGCGTCGTTCCACCGAATTGTGGCGTGTGAGGCGTGCAACGGTCAGCGACTTTCTCCGGCCGTTCTCGCGGTCACCATCGATGGCAAGTCGATCTCGGAAGCCACCGAGCAGTCGATCGAGAACGCACACGCGTTCATGACGAACCTGAAGTTGTCCGACCGTGATGCTCACGTTGCCGCGGCGGTGCTGCGCGAAATTGTCGCTCGACTCGAATTCTTGTTGCACGTCGGATTGGGCTATCTCACGATGTCGCGTGCCGCCGGCACGCTGTCGGGTGGCGAAGCACAGCGCATCCGCCTCGCAACACAGATCGGTGCCGGGCTGACGGGAGTTCTCTACGTTCTCGACGAGCCCTCCATTGGTCTGCACCAGCGCGACAACCGACGACTAATCGAGACTCTCGAACGACTTCGTGACATCGGCAACACCCTCGTAGTTGTCGAACACGACGAGGACACGATTCACGCGGCGGACTGGATCGTCGACATCGGCCCCGGAGCCGGCGAACACGGTGGCGAGGTCGTCCACTCGGGTTCCGTCAAGAGCCTTCTCACGGAAAAGCGTTCGTCGACCGGCGCGTTCGTTGCTGGCCGCGAAAAGGTGTCTGACCGCACCGAACGCCGCACGTGGGATACGAACCGAGTCGTCACCGTTCGCGGTGCCGTCGCCAACAACCTGCACAGCGTTGACGCGACCTTCCCGCTCGGTGTTTTTGTTGCGGTGACTGGTGTTTCGGGTTCCGGAAAGAGCACGCTCGTCAACGACATCCTGTACAAGGTGATGGCGAACCGCCTCAACGGCGCGAAGCAGACACCCGGACGCCACAAGGCGGTTGAGGGGCTTGATCACCTCGACAAGGTCATCCACGTCGACCAGGCGCCGATTGGGCGCACGCCGCGCTCGAACCCCGCGACCTACACCGGCGTTTTCGACAAGATTCGTACGCTGTTCGCCGAGACTCCCGAAGCGAAGGAGCGCGGTTACGGCCCCGGTCGCTTCTCGTTCAATGTCAAGGGTGGCCGCTGCGAGCACTGCTCGGGCGACGGAACGATCAAGATCGAGATGAACTTCCTTCCCGACGTGTACGTCGAGTGCGAGGAATGCCACGGAAAGCGCTACAACCGCGAAACGCTGACGGTCCGCTACAAGGGCAAGACGATTTC
>JAHEDU010000036.1 GCA_024641015.1 Micrococcales bacterium | reverse complement strand
CCGAACCCGACGGGCTTGCCGGTGTCGAGCGCAACGCGCGTCAGCCCGTCCGTCGCCGCGTTGGACACGAATTCGAAGTGAGGAGTACCGCCGCGGATAATCACGCCGAGGCAGACAACCGCTTCGGCTCCGTTCTCCAGGGCGGCCTTCGCGAGCACGGGAAGTTCGAATGCGCCGGGCGCACGAACCAGCGTGTGGTCGGCACCGGCGGCGTCGAGCACCCGCTGAGAGCCTGCAATGAGGCCGTCCGTGATCTCGTCGTGCCACGATCCAGCAATGACCGTCACCTTCATTCCGGGAGCGGAAATTGCGATCTCGGGTGAACCGTGCCCGGCCATGTTTACGCCTCCTCGGGAGTGTTCGGAAGTGACGTCGGCAGGTTGTGACCCATGCGGTCGCGCTTCGCGCCGAGGTACGCCTTGTTAACGTCGCCAACACCGACGACGAGGGGAACGAATTCGGACACTTCGATGCCGTACTCGTTGAGCTGGCGACGCTTTTCGGGGTTGTTCGACAGAAGGCGAATCGTCGAGATGCCGAGGTCGCGCAGGATCGCCGCGGCGACACCGTAATCACGCGCGTCGGCGGGAAGGCCGAGCGCGAGGTTGGCATCGAGGGTGTCGAGCCCGTCTTCTTGAAGTCGATACGCCTTGAGCTTGTTGGTGAGCCCGATTCCACGGCCTTCGTGCCCGCGAAGGTAGATCACAATTCCACCGTGCTCGTCGATCTGATCCATCGCCGCTTGAAGTTGCGGACCGCATTCACACTTGAGCGAGCCCATTGCTTCACCCGTCACGCACTCCGAGTGGAGTCGCACGAGAGCGCCGTCTTGGGGTTCGCCGGAGACAATTGCGACGTGATCGACGTGAAGCGCCGAGTCACGGTACGCGCGAAGGCGGAAGGTGCCGTGTTCGGTGGGGACGACGGTCTCGACCTCGAACGGATAGCGGTGCTGGTTCGGGTCCTGAAGCGGTAACCATTCAGAGTCGAGGTGTTCGGCGAGCTCCTCGATCGAGACGATGGTCAGTCCGTGCTTCTCGGCGAAGACGGCAAGTTCGGGGCCTCGTGCCATCGAACCGTCGTCGTTCGTGATTTCGCCGATGACACCGACGGGTTCGAGTCCGGCAAGCGTCAGAAGGTCGACGGTGGCTTCGGTGTGGCCGGCGCGTTCGCGCACTCCGCCCGGAACCGCGCGAAGCGGAATGATGTGACCGGGACGGACGAGGTCAGCCGGTCCCGTCGACGCGTTGGCGAGAACTCGTAGCGTCAACGCACGGTCGGCAGCGGAAATCCCTGTCGAAACGCCTTCCGCGGCATCGACACTGACGGTGTACGCCGTGCTGCGCGAATCCTGGTTGTTCTCGACCATCAACGGCAGTTCGAGTTCGTTTGCGCGCGCGTTCGTCATCGGTGCACACAAGAATCCGCTCGTGTAACGAATCGTGAACGCGATCCACTCGGTCGTCGCAAACTGGGCGGCCATCACGATGTCACCCTCGTTCTCACGGTCGGGTGAATCGATGACGATAATTGGCTTGCCAGCCTTGAGGTCGGCAATGGCTGTGGTCAGGGCGCTCATGAGGCGCCTCCCTTCGCAAAATGGGCGAGTCGCGCGACGTGACGCGCGAAGATGTCGGTTTCGACGTTGACGAGCGCACCTGGTTCAAGGCGACCCAGTGTCGTCGCAACGAGGGTCTCGGGAATGAGGGACACCTCGCACCAGTCGTCGCCAACCGCGGAAACGGTCAACGAGACGCCGTCGATGGTGATGGACCCCTTGTCAACGACGAGAGGAGCGTGTGCCGCGTCCAGCGCGAACCGAATCACGCGCCAGTCGCCGCTCTGCGCGGTTGAGAGCACGCGGGCGGTTCCGTCGACGTGACCCTGAACGATGTGCCCGCCCAGCTGGTCACCGACGGCCATCGCGGACTCGACGTTCACGGTTCGACCGGCAACCCACTGGTCAGGGTTGGACATGGCAATCGTCTGACCCATGACGTCGGCGGTGAATGTCTCGCTGGTCTGTTCGATGACCGTGAGGCAGACGCCCGACAAGGCGATGGAGTCGCCGTGGTTGGCCTTGGCGACCGCCTTCGGCGCGCGAACGACAACGCGTACCGAGTCTCCGCTGGGCTCGACCAATTCGATCGTGCCGAGTTCAGCAATGATTCCCGTGAACATTTAGTGCGCCTCCCGTGCGGTGACGACGATGTCGCCTCCGAGGTGTTTGGTGTCGAGGACGGTGAGTCGGCGTCCAGCGGTGAGCGTGTTGATTCCGAGATCACCGGTTGCCGTTCGGTCCCCGCCGAGAAGCAGGGGAGCGATGCAGACAACGTACTCGTCGACGAGCCCTTCGCGGATGAACGAGTTCATCAGGCCGGGTCCACCTTCAAGGAAGAGGCTGCGAACACCGATGCCGTAGAGGCGCTCGAGGATTTCGGTGAGGTCGCCGGATTCTTGGAGTACGCCACGCGGGTGGCTCCAGAGGCTGGACCCCGCGGGGATGTCACGTGTTCCGATGACGACGGGCAGCGGCTGATTGGGGAACAGGTTCCCGTCGGGCGTGCGGGCCGTGAGGCTGGGGTTGTCGGTCAGCGCGGTTCCCGTGCCGACGGCGATGGTGTCATGCTGCGAGCGCAGCAGGTGAATGTATTCGCGGGATTCGGCCGAGGTAATCCACTGGCTCGAACCATCGGTGGCCGCGGTGCGGCCGTCAAGCGACGAACCCCACTTTGCGGTGACCCACGGGCGACCAAGACGGTTCGCGGTCAACCAGCGGTGGACGAGTTCCTCGCCGACCTCGGGCAACACTTCGGGGATCACTTCGATGCCCGCGGCGCGCAGGGTCTCTGCCCCTCCACCCGCTTCGACTCCGGGGTCCTTCTGCGAGAACACGACGCGAGAAATCCCGGCGGCGATGAGCGCCTGGGCGCACGGTCCGGTGCGGCCGGTGTGGTTACAAGGCTCAAGCGTGACGACGGCGGTCAGCCCAGTGGCGTCCTCGACCTTCGACAGTGCATCAACTTCGGCGTGGGGCGTACCCGCTCCGCGGTGCCACCCTTCGGCGACGATCGTTCCGCTCGCATCGAGCAGGACACAACCGACCTGGGGGTTTTCGCCAGTCCTGGGGCCGCGAACAGCGAGCTCAGCGGCGCGACGAACTGCGTCATCGTATGGTGTGGTCATTTCGGACTCCTTCTGAGCAGAGTCCGGGGATGCGACAAGTGGTCGCGAACTGTGCGTCAGGTAACGCCCAGCCCATCGTGCTTCCTCCCATCCGGACTTTAACCGTCGGTTTCGGAATTTCACCGAATCAACCGAGAGATCGAAATCACTCGGGTCGCGGACTTTAACCGCCGGCTCAGATTTTCACTGACCCCGGAGCACGTGCTCACTTAAATGGTAGCCCCATTTCGGCATTCAGCACCATCCGGTGCCTATGAATCTGCTGAGGGCGAAATTCAGCCGCGCGGCAGGAAGCCGACCGCGTCGTACACGCGGGCGAGAGTCGCTTCGGCAATCTCGTTCGCGCGAGCGGCGTTGATGGCGAGCATGCGGTCAAGTTCCGCCGGATCGGCAAGCAATTCCAGGGCGCGGGCGCGAATCGGCTCGAACTCGGCGACCACGGCATCCGCAACGGCACCCTTGAGGTCGCCGTAGCCCTTGCCCTCGAATTCCGACTCAAGAGCGGGGATCGACGTGCCGGTAAGGAGTGCGAGAATTCCCAAAAGGTTGCTCACGCCGGGCTTTGCCGCGGTGTCGAAACGGATGTCGCGGTCCATGTCCGTGACGGCCGACTTGATCTTCTTCGCGGTGACAGAGGGTTCGTCGAGCAGCCAGATGATTCCCTGGGGCGATTCACCCGACTTGGACATCTTGGACGCGGGGTTCTGAAGGTCGAACACCTTCGCGGATTCCTTGAGGATGCGCACCTCGGGAACGGTGAGTACTTCGCCAAAGCGCGAGTTGAATCGCATCGCGATGTCGCGCGTCAGCTCAATGTGCTGGCGCTGGTCTTCGCCGACGGGAACCACGTTGGCGTCGTACAGCAGAATGTCGGCCGCCTGCAGGATCGGGTAGGTGAACAGACCGACACTCGCCGAATCCGCTCCCTGCTTCGCCGACTTGTCCTTGAACTGGGTCATGCGCGACGCCTCACCGAAACCGGTGATGGTGTTGAACACCCACGCAAGCTGAGCGTGCGCGGGAACGTGCGACTGAACGAACAGAGTCGAGTTGTCGGGGTCAATCCCCGCGGCAATGTACTGGGCGGCCGTGCGACGCGTGTTCTCGCGAAGCTTTGCCGGGTCCTGCGCAACGGTGATGGCGTGAAGATCAACCACACAGAACACGGCATCGTGCGTCGCCTGCATGTCGCGCCACTGCAACAGCGCACCGGCATAGTTGCCGAGGTGAAGCGAGTCGGCGCTGGGCTGCATTCCCGAGAACAGGCGAGGCGAAGTCATGGCGTCCTTAGATGTCGTAATCGATCACAACGGGGGCGTGGTCACTCCAGCGAGTATCCCACGAGCCCGCCTTGTCGATGGCGTAGGTGAGCGCGGTCGCCGCGAGAGCGGGAGTCGCAAGGTGATAGTCGATACGCCAACCGGTGTCGGTGTCGAATGCCTGACCACGTTGACTCCACCACGTGTACGGACCGGGAACCTCGCCCGCGAATTGACGTCCCAGATCGACCCAGCCGAGACCGGCGCCGCTGTTGTATTTTTCGTCGTCTTCACCGCCGATGAATCGGTCAAAGTATGCACGTTCGGTCGGCAGGAACCCCGAATTCTTGAGGTTGCCCTTCCAGTTTTTGATGTCCAACGTGCGGTGCCCGACGTTGAGATCGCCGACGATCAGCGCGAGAGCTCCGTCGCGTCCCAACTCCGCAAGTCGCAACTCCATTGCATCGAGGAACTTGTACTTCTCGACCTGCTTTGGCGTATCGACCTCACCCGCGTGGACGTACACACTAACGACTGTGACAACTTTGCCGTTGATGCGGAAGTCTGCCTCCAGCCAGCGACCGGCGCTGTCAAAGTCGGCCGGCCCAAAATCAGTGCGAACCGCGAGGGGTTGCTCGCGTGAGGCGATGGCAACACCGGCACGACCCTTCGCCGTCGCCGCGTCGTGGGCGACGTGCCATCCGTCGCCAAGAAGATTGACGAGGTCTTCGGTTTCAGCGCGGACCTCTTGAAGGCACAGAATGTCGACACCGCGGTCGGCGAGCCAGTCGCCCATCCCCTTGCGGTACGCCGCGCGCACCCCGTTGACGTTGACGGAGACGATGCGCGTAGACATGGCTCAATCCTACTTTCCGCGTGACGGGCAAAGGGAAAGGGCCCAGGTTTCCCTGGGCCCTCCCGCGATGGCAACGTGCGAGCCATCGCCGTTTATGCACCCTACTTCTTGGCGCCGAGTCCCTTGAGGACGACAACGAGACCAGCGGTCACGGCCGTACCAACGAGGATTGCGACGATGTAGGTGAGCGGGTTCGACACGAGCGGGAACACGAAGATTCCACCGTGAGGAGCGCGCAGTTCGTTTCCGAAGACGGCAACGAGTGCACCGGTAACAGCCGAACCAGCCATGATCGAGGGGATCACGCGGATCGGGTCTGCAGCGGCGAACGGAATCGCACCTTCAGAGATGAACGAAGCACCGAGCAGCCACGCAGCCTTACCGTTTTCGCGCTCGCTGTCAGTGAACAGCGACTTGCGAAGAACGGTTGCGAGTGCGAGACCGAGCGGAGGGGTCATACCGGCAGCCATAACGATTGCCATGACCTGGAACTGAGGAGCCGACGCAGCGGTTCCCGCAGCAGCAAGACCGGTAACACCGAAGGTGTACGCAACCTTGTTGACGGGGCCACCCATGTCGAATGCCATCATGAGACCGATGATGATTCCGAGCAGGACGAGCTGAGTCGTTCCGATGCCGTTGAGCCAGTCGGTCAGCGCGGTCATCAAGCCACCGATGGGGCCCTTGAAGACGAAGACCATCGCAAGACCGGCAACGATCGACGCGAGAAGCGGGATCGCAACAACGGGCATGAGGGGCTTGATCCAGTTCGGGACCGGCCAGCGGCTGATCCAGAGTGCAACGAGACCTGCAACGAAACCACCGAGGATGGCGCCGAGGAATCCGGTGCCCGTTCCGAGGGGGTTGCCGTCGACACCGGTTGCGAGCGCACCGGCAACGAAGCCGGGAGCAAGACCGGGGCGGTCAGCGATTGCGTAGGCGATGTAACCTGCGAGGACCGGAACGAAGAACGCGAAAGCGGCCTTTCCGAGCCAGAAGATTACGAATGCCCAGGTGCCGATGTTGGCGGGGTTGAGGTTCAGCGAACCGTCCTCGTTTGCGACGCCCATCTTTGCAGCGTCATATGCGTGAATACCGTCGGTACCGAACCCGGCTGCGCCGAGAAGGAATCCGAGGGCAATCAGGATTCCACCCGCGGCAACGAACGGAATCATGTAGGAAACACCGGTCATCAGCCACTGGCGGACGCGTGCTCCTGTTGAAGTGCTAGTCAATTTAGGCCTCCTAAAAGCTCCATTGCTAGTTGTTAGACCTTGAACCGCGGGTGCGGTTCAAGCTTGTGGTCAGTGACCCCCGCCGAAAAGGCCTCCGAAGAAGCCCTTCTTCTTGGGTTCACCGTCGGACGACTCTGCAACCGGCTTTGCGGGTGCGGGGTCGCCAACCTTTGCGGCTGTGCCGTCGTTAATTTGAGCGATGAGCTGCTCGATGAGGGCAGGTGCTCCGTTGATCGCCTTGGCAACGCCAACCTGAAGGAAGGGCTTGCCGGCGAAACGGTCGCGACCGTTTACCTCGAGGTCGACGGCGAAGATGACGCCGTCAGCGGAGTCGATAACGTCCTGCTTGAACGGGTTCGACCCGGCCGAGCCCTGCGTTTCGACGAGAACTTCGTGTCCCAACTTCTTGCCAGCCTGCTCGAGAGCTTCGGCGGCCATGTAGGTGTGGGCGATTCCTGTAATGCAGGACGTGACGCAGACGAATTTCACTGCTGGACCTCCTTGGTCATGGTGTCGGCGATGAACGCCGGGTCGGTAGCGGTGCGAAGTGCATCGCGGAACTCGTCGCGCATGACCCGGCGGGCGATGGCGGCGAGAATCTGGAGGTGGCTGTCATCGGCTCCGGTCGGTGCGGCGATGAGGAAGATGAGGTGGGCGGGACCGTCCGGTGCGCCGAACGGGATTCCGTCCTTGCTCGTCGCGACAGCAACCGACGGAGCGGTCACGCATTCGCTGCGAGCGTGGGGGATTCCGATGCCGCCCTGGATTCCCGTCGCCATGACCTCTTCGCGCTTCGCAACGTCGGCGAGGTACGAATCGATGTCGGTGACGCGGCCCTCGGCGACGAGTCGCTCGGCGAGTTCACGGATGACCTCGGCCTTGGTGGTGGCCTGAGTATCGATGGAAACAAGCGCAGGGGTGGTAACCGGTGTGCTCATGCTGACAGCTCCTTGATCGTTTTCTGAACTGGTGGGTTATCAATCACACTGACCCGCGCAACGTCGATGTCACCGGGTCCCGGAACGGTTGTCGCTGGTAGGGTAACAGCCGCAGAACCCCAGGCAACAGCGGTTGCCAGTGCGGCGTGGTGAATGGTGGGGAAATTGCCCTTCGACGATACCGAAAGATAGCCGGCAAGGGCAGAGTCACCGGCGCCAACGGTGCTGTCGACGGTGACGGGCGGGTGTCCTGCCCAGATCACGGAATCGTGTGTCACGAGCAACGCACCGTTTTCGCCGAGGCTGATGAGAACTTCGCCGCGGGGCAACACCGAACGGGCGGCATCGACGACATCGCCAACGGTCTCGAGTTCACGACCGACGAGTTCGCTGAGTTCCTCGAGGTTGGGCTTGATGAGGTCGGGTGAACCGGCCGCGGTGATGCGGGCGAGGCTCGCGCCCGAGGTGTCGACCGCGAAACGGACGTTCTTGGCGGACGCGCGGTTCCCAAGTTCGACGAGGAAGTCGGCGTCGACTCCGCGCGGAAGGCTGCCGGCTGCGACCAACCACGTCGGGTGATCATCGAGGCGCCATTCAACCTTTTCGAGAAGAGCGTCGACCTCTGCGGGGGTGAGAACCGGACCGGGCTCGTTGATCTTCGTCGTCAAACCGTTGCCGTCGACGATGGTGTAGTTGTTGCGGACCTCGCCCAACATCGGGGTCGTGAACGTCTCGACGCCTGCTTCGGCCAGCGCGCGGACAATCCACGAACCGTTGACCGCGTCAGCGGGGAAGACCGCGATCGTCTGGTGCTTGTTTTTCGACAGTGCACGGGCGACATTGATTCCCTTGCCCGCCGGGTCGCGGTGCTTGTCCGTCGTGCGGTTGACTTCGCCCAGCTCGAGGTTTTCCACTTCGAGCGTCACGTCAATCGCGGGGTTCGGGGTCACGGTGATAATCACGCGTACACCACCTCAATCCCCAACGCCTCGAGTTCCTTGGCGGCCTCGTCGTCGATTCCGGCATCGGTGATCACGGTGTCGACCGAGAACATCGGTGCAACGAGCGCAAAGTCTTCGCGTCCAAACTTGGTGTGGTCAGCAAGCGCGATGACACGGCGGCCCTTTTCGACGAAAGCGCTCTTGACGCGTGCCTCATCGACGTCGGGAGTGGTCAGCCCACGCTCCGCGGTGATGCCGTTCGCGCCGATGAACGCGATGTCGACCGAGATGTGCTCGAGTGCGTCCCACGCCCACGGTCCGACCGCCGCGAGGGTGTTTTCGCGAACGTGCCCGCCGAGAACGTGAAGCGTGATGCCAGGCTTGCCCGCCAACTGCGCCGCGATGGGCATCGAGTTGGTGACGACGGTGAGGTTGAGGTTCGACGGAAGAATCTGGGCAAGTCGCATTGTGGTGGTTCCCGAGTCGAGGATGATCGAGAGGTCCTTGGTGATCTCCTTGAGTGCCGCCTGCGCGATCGCTTCCTTCTCGTTCACCGATTCCAGGTCGCGCTGGTCGACGGTCGGCTCGAGAGTGGTTCGCTCAATTGGCACTGCGCCACCGTGTGCGCGAAGCAGAAGTCCACGACGTTCGAGAGCGGTGAGGTCGCGGCGAATTGTTTCGGGCGTCACCTCAAGATCACGAGCGAGGCTCCTGACCTCTACTCGTCCGGCGACTCGAGCAGTCTCGAGAATCGCGCGGTGACGCTCCGGTGCGTACATTTACCGTCCTTGGCCAAATGTTTGTTTCTCTTTGTTTACTCCCATTTGTGTGGGAACGCAAGAGCAAACGGGGGTCGCGCGTGTCGCATCGGGGCGACGAGCGAGTGCCGACGGCTACAGACGAACGCCGCGAATGGCGGCTTGCTTCACTTCGGAGATCGCCTTGGTGACCTCGATACCGCGAGGGCAGGCCTCGGAGCAGTTGAAGGTGGTGCGGCAACGCCACACGCCTTCCTTCGAGTTGAGGATGTCGAGGCGAACCTGGGCTTCCTCGTCACGCGAATCGAAGATGAAACGGTGCGCTGCAACGATTGCGGCCGGGCCGAAGTACTGACCGTCAGTCCAAAAGACGGGGCACGACGTGGTGCACGCTGCGCAGAGGATGCACTTGGTGGTGTCATCGAAACGCTCGCGCTGCTCGACCGACTGAAGGTGTTCCTTCTCGGGCTTCGCCGACGTCTGAAGGAACGGTTGAACCTCGCGGTATGCGGCGAAGAACGGCTCCATGTCGACGATGAGGTCCTTCTCGAGAGGGAGTCCCTTGATCGCTTCGACGTAGACGGGCTTCGAGATGTCGAGGTCTTTGATCAGCGTCTTGCAGGCGAGTCGGTTACGGCCGTTGATGCGCATCGCGTCCGAACCACAAATGCCGTGAGCGCACGAGCGACGGAATGACAGCGAACCGTCGACGTCCCACTTGATTTTGTGGAGGCCGTCGAGGACACGGTCGGTCGAGAACATCTCGACGTCAAAGTCCTGCCAGTACGGCTCGGCGTCCGTCTCGGGGTTGAACCGGCGCACGATGAAGGTGACGGTGAAAGACTGAACCACGCCTAGCTCGCTCATTAGTACTTCCTCTCCATCGGCGGGTAGTTGGTGATGACGACGGGCTTCCAATCAAGCGCGATTTTCTCGCCCTTCTTGTACGCCATCGTGTGCTGCATATAACCCTTGTCATCGCGATCTGGGAAGTCGTCGCGCATGTGTCCGCCGCGGCTTTCCTTGCGGTTGCGGGCCGACACCACGACGACCTCGGCGAGGTCGAGCAAGAATCCAAGCTCTACTGCTTCGAGCAGGTCGGTGTTGAAGCGCTGTCCTCGGTCGTGGATACCGATCTTCGTGTAGCGCTTGCGAAGGTCCTGAATGACCTTTTGTGCGTGACCGAGCGACTCTTCGGTGCGGAACACCTGGGCGTTGCGGTCCATCTCGACCTGAAGTTCCTTGCGGATCGTGGCGACCGATTCCGTGCCGTCCGCGGTGCGGGCAGAGTCAATCAGATCGACGACGAACTTCTCGGCCGCCTTCGGGAGCTCGGGGCGCTTTGCCTTGTTCGCGTATTCGGCCGCGTTTCGGCCGGCTCGCTTTCCGAACACGTTGATGTCCAGCAGCGAGTTGGTGCCCAAGCGGTTCGACCCGTGGACCGACACACACGCGCACTCGCCCGCGGCGTAGAGTCCGGGGATGACGGTCGTGTTGTCGAGCAAGACCTCGGCGTTGACGTTCGTCGGGATTCCGCCCATCGCGTAGTGCGCGGTGGGCATGACGGGGACGGGTTCAACAACCGGGTCGACGCCCAGGTACGTGCGGGCGAACTCGGTGATGTCGGGAAGCTTGGTCTCGAGAACTTCGGCACCGAGGTGCGTGCAGTCGAGAAGGACGTAGTCCTTGTTCGGACCGGCACCGCGCCCTTCGGCAACCTCTTGAACCATGCAGCGCGAGATGATGTCACGCGGCGCGAGGTCCTTGATGGTCGGTGCGTAACGCTCCATGAAACGTTCACCGCTCGCGTTGCGAAGAATCGCGCCCTCTCCACGTGCACCCTCGGTGAGGAGGATGCCGAGTCCGGCGAGCCCGGTCGGGTGGAACTGGAAGAACTCCATGTCCTCGAGCGGGATTCCCTTGCGCCATGCGATACCGACGCCGTCACCGGTAAGGGTGTGCGCGTTCGAGGTGGTCTTGAACATCTTGCCGAAACCACCCGTCGCGAAGACGACCGAGGTGGCGTTGAAGACGTGGATGTCGCCCGTCGACAGCTCGTAGGCGACAACGCCCGAAGCGGTTTGTGTTCCCTTGACGTCGGTGAGCAACAGGTCAAGAACGTAGAACTCGTTATAGAACTCGACGCCGAGCTTGACGCAGTTCTGGAACAACGTCTGAAGAATCATGTGGCCAGTGCGGTCGGCGGCGTAGCACGCGCGGCGAACCGGCGCCTTTCCGTGGTCGCGGGTGTGCCCACCGAATCGACGCTGATCGATCTTGCCGTCGGGCGTGCGGTTGAACGGAAGTCCCATGTTTTCGAGGTCGAGAACTGCGTCGATCGCTTCACGCGCGAGGATTTCGGCAGCGTCCTGGTCCACCAGGTAGTCGCCACCCTTCACGGTGTCGAACGTGTGCCACTCCCACGAGTCCTCTTCGACGTTGGCGAGTGCCGCCGCCATGCCGCCCTGAGCCGCACCGGTGTGCGAACGGGTGGGGTACAGCTTCGAGATGACGGCCGTCTTGGCGTTGGGTGCCGATTCGATGGCGGCGCGCATTCCTGCGCCTCCGGCTCCAACGATGACGACGTCGTACTCGTGGTGGTGAACCGTGGTCACGAACTACTCCTTATATAACTGTCTAGCCGGCCGAACAGAACGACGGCAGAAGATCCGCCGGTGAACCCGCCGGGCACGGGTCAAGCGTGAAGATGACGAGCGTTCCGAGAACGATGAGAACCACAGTGGACACCGCGAGTCCGCCGAGGAGGATTCGCTTGAGGAGCGGGCGGTAGACATAGTCCTCGATGACAACGCGCATTCCGTTCGTTCCGTGGATCAGTGCGAGCCACAAGAGCGTGACGTCGAACCACTGCCACAGCGGGTTTGCGAGTTTTCCGGCAACGAACGCGAAGTCAATCGCGTGGACGCCACCGTCCTGAAGCACGTTGACGATCAGGTGGGTGAAGATCAGCGCGATCAGGAAGAACCCCGAGACGCGCATGAAAATCCAGCCGAGGCGTTCAAACTTGCCGCGGGTCATTCTGCACCTCCCGTGAAGACATTGATGAGGTGGCGCGGGAGGAACCCGGCCATGAGGATCGCCCACAGGACCAGAACGATGTAGAACATCTTCTTCTGGTGGCGAGTGCCCCAGCTCGTCGCGTCGACGAGGATGATGCGAAGTCCGTTGAGCGCGTGGAACACGATGGCTCCGACGAGTCCGGCTTCACCGATACCCATGATGGGCGTCTTGTATGCGCCGAGCACGCCGTTGTAAACCTCAGGGCTGATGCGCAGCGTTGCGGTATCGAGAACGTGCACCAACAGGAAGAAGTAGATGGCGATGCCGGTGATGCGATGAAGCACCCACGACCACATGCCTTCGTGTCCTCTATAGAGAGTTCCTGCGATGACTGTTCGCGATTCACGAGTGACGGATTCGCCCACTCGGTCCTCCTTGTACTTGACCACTTTGGGTTCAGTCTAGCCCCCTCGCGTAGGCTGTTTGACATGACCACCTCGGCCACTTCCGACTTCTACGCCGTCATCCCGGCGGGAGGAGTCGGGTCACGCCTGTGGCCGCTCTCGCGAGCAGACGAGCCGAAATTCCTTCACGATCTCGCGGGTACTGGCAACTCACTTTTGGTGGATACCTGGAACCGACTCGAGCCGTTGGCGGGCGAGAACATCGTCGTCGTGTGCGGGGTTGCCCACAAGAAGACGGTTCGTCGCGAACTGCCGGAGCTCAACAAGGCCAACCTCGTGCTCGAACCTAACCCGAAAGATTCCACCGCGGCGATCGCGCTGGCGGCGGCGATCATCGCCAGGCGAAATCCGGACGCAATTATTGGTTCCTTTGCCGCCGACCATGTCATCGCCGACGAACGCCGTTTCGGCAAAGCCGTGCGCGAAGCGATCGCGACGGCCCGCGAGGGGTACATCGTGACCATCGGAATTCGTCCGACCGAGGCGTCGACGGCTTTCGGATACATCGAGATTGGCGAGGCGCTCGCGGTTGATGGTGCACCGCACGCCCACCGAGCCGTGACGTTCACGGAAAAACCCAAGGTGGAAATCGCGACCGAATACTTCGACGGTGACCGCCACCTGTGGAACGCAGGAATGTTCATCGCCAAGGCGTCGGTCTTGTTGGACGAACTTCGCGCGAACCGCCCGGATGTTGCCGGGCCCATCGATGCGATTGCCGACGCGTGGGACACCCGCGACCGTGACGACGTCGTCGCCAAGAACTGGAAGCTCATCCCGACGGTCGCCATCGATTACGCAGTGGCGGAACCCGCCGCCGAACACGGGCGACTCGCGGTTATCCCGGGAGAGTTCCGGTGGGACGATGTCGGTGACTTCGCCGCACTTGCCCGACTTCACAATCAGGGCCGATCCAACGTGCTCGCCACACTGGGTGAAAACACGCGCGTGTTGAACGAAGGGTCGAGTGGAGTGGTCGTGTCGCAGACCAAGCGACTCATCTCTGTGGTTGGCGTGAAGGACATCGTGATCGTCGATACCGATGACGCACTCCTCGTGACAAACGCGGCAAATGCACAACGCGTGAAGAACATTGTCGAGACAATTCGACGCACTGGAGCCGACGACGTCCTGTAAGCGTTTACGTCGAAATCCGTTGTCAGATTTCCGAAATGTAACGATTTGGGGGCGGTTTGGGCAAAATACCGCCGATACCGATTGTGGTACTCCCGCACCTCAATAGGATGAACTCAATAGGTGGTTCACGATGCGGTAACCGTCGCCTCGGGGCCACCCCATTGAGAGGAAATCCCCTGTGAAGAAAATCACAAAGCGCGCCCTTTCCGGGCTTGCCTTGGCAGGAGCAGCGAGTCTCGTGCTCGCCGGCTGTGCCGCCGCCCCCGACGCGAGCCAGTCTGCTGTTGAACAGCTCGACTACCTTGCGTGTGGTGTTTCGGACGAAGGTTCGTGGAACGACAAGTCGTTCAACCAGTCCGTCTACGAAGGACTCACCAAGTCGCGTGACGAGCTCGGTGTCCAGATCCAGGACGCAGAGTCGACCACTCCCGACGACTTCGCACCCAACCTCCAGGCCATGATCGACGCAAACTGCGACCTGACCATCGCCGTCGGCTTCAACCTCGTTGACGCAGTCAACAAGGCAGCAGAAGCAAACCCCGAGGTCAACTTCGTCACCGTTGACGGATGGTCGAACGGTGCAACCAACCTCAAGCCCATCGGTTACTCGATGAACCAGTCGTCGTACCTCGCCGGTTACCTCGCCGCCGCTCAGTCGGCTTCGAAGGTCGTCGGAACCTACGGTGGAATGCAGATCCCTGCTGTCACCGACTTCATGACCGGCTTCTACTACGGCGCTCAGGCGTGGGGTGCTGACAACGGCACCACCGTCAAGGTCGTCGGTTGGAACCCCACCAACGAGACCGGTGACTTCATCGGTGACTTCACCCCCAACTCGGGAACCTCGAAGGCAATCGCCGCCGCCCAGATTCAGGCCGGCGCCGACGTCATCTTCCCGGTCGGTGGAGACCAGTTCGGTGCGGTTTCGGAAGCAATCACCGAAGCTGGTATCGACGGACGCATGATCGGTGTCGACAAGGACATCGCTGCAACGTCGCCCGAGTACTCGAAGTGGGTCCTCACCTCGGCTGAGAAGCGCATGACCAACGCTGTCTACGACATCATCAAGGCGATCGCCGTTGACAAGCAGGCATTCACGGGTGACGCATACATCGGAACCCTCGAAAACGGTGGAACCGCTTTGTCGGCAATCACCAACTACACCGGCAAGCAGTCGCAGGCCGATGTCGAAGCCAAGCTTGAAGAACTCAAGGCTGGCATCATCGCGGGAGACATCAACCCTCTCGGATAGGCTTCGGTTAGCCGAAGTCGGGGGTCGTCGAGACTGGTCTCGGCGGCCCCCGCTCACATCATCAAGGACACACCAATGAAGCTGGAACTCCGCGGCATTACGAAGCGATTCGGTTCGCTCGTGGCCAACGACCGCATCGATCTCGTGGTTGAACCAGGAGAGATCCACAGTCTGCTGGGCGAAAATGGCGCCGGCAAGTCGACTCTCATGAACGTCCTCTACGGCCTCTACACGGCCGACGAGGGAGAAATTCTGCTGGACAATGTCGTCCAGAAATTCAAGGGCCCCGGCGACGCAATGGCGGCCGGCATCGGAATGGTCCACCAACACTTCATGCTCATCCCCGTTTTCACGGTTGCCGAGAATGTCGTACTCGGCAACGAGCCAACCGGTGTCGCCGGTATTCTCGACCTTGAGTCTGCTCGCACGCGCGTTCGCGAGATTTCGGATCGATTCGGTTTCGACATCGACCCCGACGCTGTGGTCGAGGACCTTCCGGTCGGTGCGCAACAGCGCGTCGAGATCATCAAGGCTCTCGCACGCGACGCCAAGGTTCTCGTCCTCGACGAACCGACCGCAGTCCTCACTCCTCAGGAGACGGACGAACTCATGGGAATCATGAAGGACCTTGCTCGCGCGGGCACCTCGATCGTCTTCATCACTCACAAACTTCGCGAGGTGCAAGCCGTCGCCGACAAGATCACGGTCATTCGATTGGGTGCGGTCGTCGGAGACGCGAAGCCGAGCGACTCCGCGGAGAAACTCGCCACGATGATGGTGGGCCGAGAGGTTGACCTTGATGTCAACAAGAAGCCGCCGGTGCTCGGGTCGACTGGGCTGAAGGTTTCGGGACTGACGGTCGTGGGCGACCGCCACACCAAGGTCGTCGATGACGTGTCATTCGAGGTTCGCGGCGGCGAGGTACTCGCCATTGCCGGAGTGCAGGGCAACGGACAGACCGAGCTCGCCGAAGCGCTGGTCGGACTTCGTGAACCCACAGAGGGAACGATCATCCTCGGCGACCTCGACATCACGGACTCGTCGGTTCGCGAGGTCATCGACGCGGGAGTCGGGTACATCCCGGAAGACCGCAAGAAGGACGGCCTCGTTGGCGACTTCACGATCGCCGAGAACCTCATGCTCAACAAGTCGTTTGGTCCGCCGTGGGCGAAGGGTGTGCAGATCGACTTCGCGAACCGCGATCGTCTCGCTGACGAGCTAATTAAGGAATACGACGTTCGCACTCCCGGCCGAGAGACGCTCGCCAAGCAGCTCAGCGGTGGTAACCAGCAGAAGGTCGTTGTCGCGCGCGAGCTGAGCCGCGATCTCTCGCTCCTCATCGCGTCGCAGCCGACGCGCGGTGTCGACGTCGGCTCGATCGAATTCATTCACGAGCAAATCGTTGCAACGCGAGACGCGGGGAAGCCGATCGTCATCATCTCGACGGAACTCGATGAAGTGACCGCGCTGGCCGACCGAATCGCGGTCATGTACCGCGGGCGCATCATCGGAATCGTTGACGCGTCGGCGTCACGCGAGACGCTGGGTCAAATGATGGCAGGAGTCACGGCATGACCACCGACAAGCAAGCCTCGACCTGGTCGACGGCCGCGAAGGAAATTGTCTCGGGAGGCGCTTTCCGCGCATTCCTCTCAGTTGTCCTCGGATTCGTCGTCGGCGCGATCTTCATGGTCTTCTCGAGCGAAGCGTTCCTTCAGGCACTCACTTATTTCACGGCCCGTCCGACCGATGCGCTGTCCGCTGGATGGACCGCAATCGCAGACGGCTATTCAGCACTGTTCCGCGGATCGATTTACAACTACAAGGCAGACGACATCGTTGCCGCGCTGCGTCCCATCACCGAGACGCTTCGTTTTGCCGGCCCGTTGATCGCCGCAGGACTTGGTGTTGCCCTCGGCTTCCGCGTCGGGCTTTTCAACATTGGCGCCAGCGGTCAAATTCTCTTCGGCGCGCTCGCTGCAACATTCGTTTCGACGCGAGTCTCGCTTCCGTGGGGAGTGCACCTCGTCGTTGCCGCGGTCGTCGCCATCGCCGCAGCCGCTGCGTACGGCGCGCTCGTCGGTTTCCTCAAGGCCCGCACCGGCGCCCACGAGGTCATCGTGACCATCATGCTCAACTACGTCGCGGCCGGTTTGCTGACCTTCGCGTTCCGCCAGGACTACCTTCTGCTCGAAGCGAACGGTGGCGGTACCCCCAAATCGGATCCGCCTGCGGTGACCGCCCAGCTTCCCACCCTGTTCGGTGACGCGTACACGCTCCACGCTGGATTCCTCATCTCGCTCGTCGGAGTAGTCATCTATTGGTGGCTGATGGAGCGATCGACGATTGGTTTCCGGTTCCGCATGGTCGGACACAACCTCGACGCTGCACGCACCGCGGGTATCAACGTGAACCGCACGTTCGTTTACGCGATGGCCGCCTCGGGTGCCTTCGTCGGAATCGCGGCCGTCAACCAGGCGCTCGGCGCAACCGCTGGACTGACTCCCGACCTCGACGGTTCGATTGGTTTCGACGCGATCACCGTCGCTCTGCTGGGTTCGTCAACCGGTCCGGGTGTTCTTCTCGCCGGCCTGTTGTTCGGAGCGTTCAAGGCTGGCGCCCCGGCGATGCAGGTTATTGGACTGTCGCCCGAGGTGACGGGCGTCATCCAGGGCTTCATCGTCTTGTTCATCGCGGCACCCCCGCTGGTTCGCGCGATCTTCCGCCTGCCCGCGCCGCAGAAGACGACGGTCATCTCCGACTGGTGGGCCGGACTTCGACAGAAGGGGGCGAAGAAATGAGCGCCACCACGACTGACTCGTTCGCTCGCGTCGACGCGACGGTGTCGTACAAGACGCCGATTGTGATGGCGGCCTTCGCGGCTCTCGTCGGACTTGCGTTCGGCGTATTCGGGAAGACGGAGACCGTCGCATTCCAGTGGTCGAACCCTGAAGACTTCATTCACATCCCCGACTTCATTGTTGGCTCGAACACGGTCGGGCTTGTTGCCGGCGTCGTGTTGCTGGCGATCGCACTCGTCGCGTTCGTTCAAGCACGCGGTGCACACAAGACGCCGCTGTGGCTGACGCTGATTTTCGGGCTCGTGGCCGTGGTTGCACTGCTCGGGTGGCTTGCCGCCGGAAACGCCGTTCCGTTCGCGTTCATCTTAGGAAACGCGGTCGTCCTCGCCGTTCCGATCGCACTCGGTGCGATGGGCGGAATCATGTCCGAGCGCGTCGGTGTCGTGAACATCGCCATTGAAGGACAGCTGTTGACCGGTGCGTTCCTCGCCGCGGTCGTTGGTTCGCTGACCGACAACCTGTACCTGGGGCTCATCGCCGCGATGGTCGGAGCCGCTCTGCTGTCGATGGTTCTGGCAGCGTTCGCGATCGTCTACCTCGTCGACCAGATCATCGTCGGTGTCGTCCTCAATGTACTCGTCTTGGGAATTACCAACTTCCTCTATTCGCAGTGGCTTTCGTCCGATGGGCAGAACTCGAACTTCCCCGGCACGTTCGACATCATCCCGATTCCGGGACTGTCGAGCATCCCGATTCTCGGACCCGCGCTGTTCGAATCGCGACTGACCACGTACCTGACTTACCTCATCATCCCCGCGCTGTGGTTCATCCTGTTCAAGACCAAGCTCGGACTTCGCGCCCGCGCTGTCGGTGAACACCCGCTTGCCGCGGACACCGTCGGAATCAACGTTGCTCGCACCCGTTTCTGGTGGGTCACTTTGGGCGGTGTCGTTGCCGGACTGGGTGGCGCCGCCTTGACTATCGGTTCGGTCGGTGCGTTCGGTCGAGGAATGTCGGGCGGACAGGGCTTCATCGCCCTCGCCGTCGTTATCCTCGGTCGCTGGCACCCGTTCTCGGCCGCAGCGGCCGCCCTCTTGTTCGGTTTCTCGATCATCCTGCGTGTCTGGGCGAACCAGGTAAGCCCCGGAATTCCCACCGACTTCATCACGATGGTTCCCTATGTCGTGACGCTCATCGCGGTCATCGGTTTCGTCGGTCGCGTTCGTGCACCGGCCGCCGACGGCCAACCGTATATCAAGGGGTAGACCATGTCGGACATTGATTGGGCTGGACTTCGCGAGCACGCTCTGGCAGCAATGGGGAAGGCGTATGCGCCGTACTCGAAGTTCCCGGTCGGTGCCGCTGCGCTCGTCGACGACGGCCGAGTCATCTCGGGCTGCAACGTGGAAAACGCGAGCTACGGACTGGGGTTGTGTGCCGAATGTGCGCTCGTGTCGTCGCTGGCGATGACGGGCGGCGGCAAGCTCGTCGCCTTTACCTGCGTTGACGGGAACGGCGAGACGCTGATGCCGTGTGGTCGATGCCGCCAACTTCTGTTCGAACACTCGGCACCGGGCATGCTCCTCAACACGGTCTCGGGCATCAAGACGATTGACGAGGTCATTCCGGACGCGTTCGGCCCTTCGACCCTCGCCGCATTTGCCCCGACCGATCCGGCGGACGAAACGAATTGTGAGGGTTGCCAGTGAGCGGAATCGAAAAGTTTGACGCGGTCGACCTGATCAAGGCAAAGCGTGATGCGGGAGAGCTCTCCACCGACGAAATCCGCTGGTTAGTCGATGCGTATGTTCGCGGCGTTGTTGCCGACGAACAAATGTCGGCCATGACGATGGCGATCCTCATTCGTGGAATGAACCGTCGCGAGACGAACGATCTCACCGCCGCGATGGTTGCGTCGGGCGAGCGACTCGATTTCTCGGGGCTGTCGTGGCCCACCGCGGACAAGCACTCGACGGGTGGCGTCGGCGACAAGATCACGTTGCCTCTGGCTCCTCTCGTGGCGAGTTTCGGCGTTGCCGTGCCGCAGCTGTCGGGGCGTGGGCTCGGTCACACCGGCGGAACTCTCGACAAGTTCGAATCGATTCCCGGATGGCGCGCGAACCTGACGAACGCCGAGATGCACGCACAGTTGGAGAAGGTCGGAGCGGTCGTCTGCGCCGCGGGGACTGGTCTCGCTCCGGCGGACCGCAAGCTCTATGCGCTTCGCGACACCACGGGGACGGTCGAGGCGATTCCACTCATCGCGTCGAGCATCATGAGCAAGAAACTCGCCGAGGGAACCGGCGTCCTCGTCCTCGACGTCAAGTTCGGCAATGGCGCGTTCATGTCGACGCTGGAACGCGCGCGTGAACTCGCCGAGGTGCTCGTGGGGATCGGAACCGACTCTGGCGTGAAGACCCGCGCGGTCCTGTCGAACATGAACACTCCGCTGGGGCTGGCGATCGGAAACGCGAACGAAGTGCGTGAATCGGTTGAGGTGCTTGCCGGCGGTGGACCGTCCGACGTCGTCGACCTCACCGTTACTCTCGCCGAGCACATGCTCGAACTTGCCGGCGTAACTGGGGTCGACGTCCGCGCAAACCTGTCCAATGGCAAAGCGATGGACGTCTGGCGCGCGATGGTGTCGGCCCAGGGCGGTGACCCGGACGGCGCGCTACCCGTAGCGAGTGAAACGCACGTCGTCACCGCGGATCGCGACGGAGTCATCACGCACATGGACGCTCTTCCGTTCGGTATCGGCGCGTGGCGAATGGGGGCCGGTCGCGCCCGCAAGGAGGACCTCGTCGTTCACGCGGCGGGGATCGATCTTCACGTCAAACCGGGTGACCGCGTAAAGGCCGGAGACCCCGTCTTCACCCTGTCCGCGAATGACTCGGCACGATTCGAGCGCGCGCTCGAAGCCGTCGACGGCGCCTGGGGAATTGGCGACACCGTCGTCGACCACGGCCCGCTGATCGCCGGAATCATCGGCGCATGACCCGTTTCACGCTTCCGCAGGTCACACCGGGCGACCGGTCCGAGCACCTGCTTGCCGGTACGGACATCGTCATCGAGGACCTGCCCAAGGTTTCGCTTCACGACCACTTGGACGGCGGAGTCCGCCCCGCCACAATTGTCGAACTTGCGACCGCCGCGGGGATCGACATTCCGACGACCGATGTCATGGCGTTGGGTGAGTGGTTCCGCGCGAATGCGGACTCGGGCAAT
This sequence comes from Micrococcales bacterium, assembly GCA_024641015.1. Lineage (GTDB taxonomy): Bacteria > Actinomycetota > Actinomycetes > Actinomycetales > Microbacteriaceae > MWH-TA3. The sequence goes on along the minus strand of JAHEDU010000036.1, from coordinate 15,747 downwards.
TTGGTCGATTATCTGGAGACATTTTCGGTCACCTTGTCGGTTATGCAGTCGGCCGACAACCTTGAGCGCATTGCGCGCGAGTTTGTTCTCGACCTCGTCGCCGACGGTGTTGTCTATGCAGAGATTCGTTGGGCACCCGAACTTCACGGGGGACAGGGGCTGTCGCTAGACGGAGCGGTCGAGGCAGTTCAGCGTGGAATCGACGCGGCGGTTGATTCCGCCGCGCAGACGGGACGCCCGATTCGCGTCGGGCAAATTCTCTGTGCAATGCGCCAGGCCGACCGCGCCGACGAGATCGCCGAATTGGCCATCCGTCATCGCGACCGCGGAGTGGTGGGATTTGACCTGGCCGGTCCCGAGCAGGGATTCCCGGTCGCGCGCCTGTCCAGTGCCATCGCCAAGCTGGATGCCGAATGGATGCCACGCACCATTCACGCGGGCGAGGCAGACGGACTTGATTCGATTCGCGGTGCGTTGCTCGACGGTCGCGCGTTGCGATTGGGGCACGGCGTCCGAATCAGCGACGACATCGACATCACGGTCGACGGTTCCGTTTCCCGCGTCTCACTGGGCGAATTGTCCGAGTGGGTTCGTGACCGCGGAATTGCGCTGGAAATCTGCCCGACATCGAACCTGCAAACCGACGCCTTTGCGCGGTTCGGCAACGACATGTCCGACCACCCATTCGACCTGCTCTACCAACTCGGTTTCCGCGTCACGCTGTCAACCGACAACCGCTTGATGAGCGGAACGACGTTGTCACGGGAAATCGCGGTGATGTCCGAGGTCTTCGGCTATTCGGTCGACGATGTCCTGGACTTCCAGCTGAACGCAGCGGAGGCCGCGTTCCTGCCTGTTGATGAGCGAGCACAACTGGTCGCGCAGATCACCGCGCAATTCGACCAGATTTAGCCGACGTCCTCGTAACGCTTGAACGGCGCGTGGCTGCCGTCACAATCGAGGTTGGCCGGATTCGGCGAACAGGATTCGCAGATGACGACTCGGTGTCGACACGTGAGGTTGTTGCAATTGAGCACCTGCGATGTCGTTCCGCCACACACGTCACACTCGCCGATGTCGGCGGCCGTGGGGGCGAACTTCGTAACCTGGCGCTTGTCGAAAACGTAGAGAGAGCCCTCCCACAGGCCCTTGTCGCGGAACGCTTCGCCGTACCGCACGATTCCGCCTTCGATTTGGTACACCTCGCCGAACCCACGGTTCTTCATCGCCGCGCTGAGAATCTCGCAGCGGACCCCGCCCGTGCAGTAGGTGACGATCGCTTTGTCCTTGAGGTGGTCATACTTGCCCGATTCGATCTCCGAGATGAAGTCATGGCTGGTTCGAACATCGGGGACGACGGCGCCCTTGAACTTGCCGACGCGGGCTTCGAACGCGTTGCGTCCGTCGAAGAAGACGACGTCGTCGCCGCGCTCATCGACGAGTTTGTTGACCTCGGCGGGCTTCAGGTGAACGCCACCGTTGGTGACGCCGCTTTCATCTACGGTGATTTCGTCGGGGGATGTGAACGCGACGAGCTCCTTGCGGACCTTGACCGACAGCCGCGGGAAGTCGTCGCCGGTTCCTTCTGACCACTTGAAGTCGGCTTTGCCGAACCCGGGGTATTCCTTTGTTGCGCGGACGTACTTCTTGACGTTCGCCATCTCGCCGCCGACAGTTCCGTTGATTCCGTGCTTCGAGACGATGATTCGTCCCTTGAGGTTTAACGATTCACACAGCGTGCGCTGCCACAACACCACGGCACGCGGGTCGGCGACCGGCGCGAACGCGTAGTACAGGACGATTTTGGGAACTGCCACCTGAAAAATCTAACCGTTCGGGGGTTCTCGTCGAAATCGCCTAGGCGGTGACGGGGACGGATTCGAAACCGCGAAGGACGAATCCGGGGCGGCGTTGCGGTTCGCGCGCGAGTTCGAGGTGGGGGAACCGTTCGAACACAGCGGGCAGAACAACGTTCATCTCGAGTCGCGCGAGGGGAGCACCAATACAGAAGTGGATTCCTGCACCGAAACCGATGTGCGGGTTTCGCTCGCGAGTGAGGTCCATCTCGGTTGCCCGGTCGAACACCGTTTCGTCTCGGTTCGCCGAACCGAGCAGCGCGGCGATCTTCTGGCCCTCAGCGATTCGCACGCCACCGATTTCGGTTTCGGCTGTCGCGGTGCGTTCGAACAGTTGAAGAGGCGAGTCGAAGCGCAGGAACTCCTCGACCGCGCTGGGACCAACGCCTCGCGGATCGTCACGCAGCGGCTGGACGGTGACTGGCCGTGAAAGCGCGGCAACCGCGCCGTTTCCGAACCCGTTGACACTCGCTTCGTGGCCGGCGTTGAGCAGCAGCACGCAGGTTGCGATGAGCTCATGTGCGTTGAGTCGCTCACCGCCTTCCTCAACTGCCGCGAGCGTGCTGATGAGATCGGTTCCGGGATTTGTTTTGCGCTCAACCATCAGCCCGTGAACGTACTCGGCGAAATCGCGAGCCGCCGCTCGTGCATCCGCTTTGTGCTGTTCGGTCGGGGCGACCTCGTACATCTTGACGATCGCCTGTGACCACGGTCGCAGCAGGTGCTCGTCACTCCCGGGGAATCCGAGCAGGTGAGCAATGACCTTGACCGGCAGTGGCTCGGCGACGTCGGCGATGAGGTCGAATTCGCCGAGCTCGGCTGCTCGGTCGAGAAGTTCGCCCGAGAGGCGCTCGATGTCGGGGCGAAGTGCGCGAATCGTCACGGGGTTGAACGCCTTCGAAATGAGTGACTTCAGTCGGGTGTGTTTCGGTGGCTCGGAATCAAGAATCGAATCAGCGTGCAACCAGTTGAAATCGAACCACTCGTCCTTGGGAGTTCGCGGCTGGAAAATCCGACCAAGGCTCTTGTCGCGCAACACCGCGTTCGCGTCCGCGTGACGCGCCGCAAGGTACATGCCGGTTTCCTCGTGCCACACCGGCTTGCCCGCCGCGCGAAGTTCCGCGAGCGCGGGGTACGGGTCGCTGTGGAATTCGGGCGACTGGAAATCAATCATCGACGGACTCCGATAGGGGCTCTGCCTTCGCGCGCCAGACGGCGCGCTGCCAAATCACCAGTGCGACAAACGACAGCACCGAACTCGTCACAATCACTTCGCGGATGCCCCAGATCCCCAGTGCGAATCCGCCGATCGCCGTTGCAATGATGTTGCCAAACGTCATGAACCCCGAGAACGCGGCGTTGACTCGCCCACGAATCTTTTCCGGGGTCCGCGTCTGCAGCATCGTGTTGGCGGTGGCGTGAAGGACGGCGTGCGACAAGCCCGCGATCGTGTTCGCGACGGCGACGACCCACAAATTCGGTGAGATCGCGAGCGCGAGGATTCCCGTGCTGAGCACCCACAGCGACAAGACAAGCCCGCGTGGCTGTCCCTCCGGGCCGATTGCGCGGAAGCCCAGAATGGACGATCCGACGAGGTTTCCGACGGCGAAGAGGGCTGCGATGATTCCGTATTGCGTCTCGTTCGCACCCATGATGTCCATGATGAGGAACACCTCGCCCGTGTTGACGACACCAATCGCGAGGATGAACGTCGCCAACAGAATCGTGACCGGTCGAAGCAATGCGTCGCCCCACAAGTGGCGGTACCCGGCGAGGGCTGATTCCTTGTGGTCGACGTGGGGCTGGTGTCCGGGGCGATTGACGCGAAGGACAAACGGAACGACCGCGAGCACGAGGAACGATGCCGCGTCGATGACGAACGGCCACACGAACCCCGTCGTCCCCACAAGAATTCCCGCTGCAACCGGGGCGCCGATCTGGCCGGCTGCGGTGTAGCCCTGGTTGAATCCGTACACGCGGGTCAGGTCGCCGGGCTTGGCGAGTTGGGGGATGAGGGCCTGCCAGGCTGGACTTTCAATTGCCGCGATTGCGTTGTAGCCGAAGATCATCACGAGAACGGCCCAGAACGGAACATCGACGATGAACGCGAGCGTCAGCCCCGCCTGAACAACGGACACCACGGGGATGATTTGACGTGTCGAGAACCGGTCGGCGACCCAGCCCGCCCAAGGTCCGAACAGAATGTACGGAAGTCCAGCGGCGATGAACATCGACGCGAGGGCCATCGGGCCCTCGGCCCGCTCGCGGAAAATGAGCGCCCAGATCGTGACAACTGTTCCGAACATCGACAGCGCACGCGCGATCGCAATTCCGTGCAGAGCCGCCCACCGCGACTCGGTTAGCTCCGGGGCACTCACGCGATGAACGATCGAAGGTCGGCTTCGAGAGCGGCGACGACCTCGGTGACACGTTCGAGGCGGTTATCTCCGTCGGTGACGGCCGCATCGATATAGATCTTGAGTTTCGGTTCGGTGCCCGACGGTCGCACGATGACGCGCGAACCGCCCTCAACCGTCAGTCGAATGAGATCCGACGGTGGGAAGTTCTCAAACCCGTTCGCGAAGTCGTCGATTGCGGTGACCGCCTTGCCCGCGAGGTGGCTCGGCGGTGCGGTGCGGAACTTGCCCGAAATCGCGGGGATCTCGGCGAGGTTGCTCACACGAATCGAAATCTGGGTGGACGCAAAAGCACCGAACGTGTCCGCAAAATCCGCGAGGTGGTCGGCGACCGTCTTTCCCTGTGCGCGGAGTTCTCCCGCCATCGCGAGGAAATCAACCGCCGCCGAGATGCCGTCCTTGTCGCGGACCTTGTCGGGGTCGACGAGGTATCCGAGAGCTTCCTCGAAACCAAAGATGAGATGGGGGACCCGGTTGACGAACTTGAAGCCCGTCAGAGTGTCCGAGTAGGGGATGCCGTAGTGCGCGGCGACAGCGCGCAACGCCGGAGACGACACGATCGACGCGGCGAGAGCGGCGGGCTTGCCCGAGCCTTTGTGGCGCTCGGCAGCGCGCCAGCCCAAGAGCGAGCCCACTTCATTGCCCGTCAGTCGGCGCCACGCGCCGTTGTCTTTGATAGCGACGGCGAGACGGTCGGCGTCGGGGTCATTGGCGATGATGAGGTCGACGCCCGCGCGGTCAGCGGTGGCATACGCCAGGTCGAGTGCGCCGGGTTCCTCCGGATTGGGGAACGCGACGGTCGGGAATGCGCCATCGGGTTCAATCTGTTCAGCAACGACGATGGCGTTGCCCAGCCCACTGGCGAGATACGCGCGGTTCGACACATCCCAGCCGACTCCGTGCATCGCGGTGTAAACGAACGGAATGGGGGACGCCGGGTGGGTCGAGACCTTCGCGGTCTCGGCGATGTACTCCTCAACCAGCGATTCCGGTGCGAGGCGGTAGTCGCTCGATTTCGGGAAATCTGTGGCGTTCATTGCGGCAGCCTTGCGAATCAGAGCCTCAATCTCGTGGTCGGCGGGCGACACAATCTGCGAACCCTCGTCCGCACCGCCCAGATACACCTTGTATCCGTTGTCGCGGGGCGGGTTGTGGCTCGCGGTGACCATGACGCCTGCACTGAGTCCGAGTGAGCGAACTGCGCTCGCTGCCACAGGAGTTGGCACGACGTGCGGGAACAGGACAACTTCCAGTCCGAGTCCGGCGAAGATCTCGGCACTGTCCTTGGCAAAAATGTCGGAATTGACGCGACCGTCGTATCCAATGACAACCGACGGGGTGGCTTCGCGCGACAACAGGAACTGGGCGAACCCGTAGGCGGCCTGCTGAACGAGCAATCGGTTCATGCGGTTCGGGCCGGCACCGAGTTCACCGCGAAGTCCCGCGGTTCCAAAAGTCAGACGGGTGTCGAAGCGGTCGTGCAAGTCGGCCGTGGCGGACTCGTCACCCGCCGATGCTGCGTCGATGATCGCGCGCAACTCGGCGACGGTCTCGGTGTCAGGGTCCTGCGCCAGCCAGGCTTCGGCGCGAGCGAGAAGTTCGGTGTTCGACATCGGCTATCCCTTGGTAATGGTGTTGACCACCTCGGCCAACAACTTCGAGATGACGGGCTCGGCGTCTTTGCCCGCGGCGATGACCTCGGCGTGACTGAGTGGTTCGCCCAGTCCGGCGGCCAGGTTGGTAATGAGCGAGAAGCCGAGAACCTCCATGCCCGCTTCGCGAGCGGCGATGGCTTCCAGTGCGGTCGACATTCCGACGATGTGTCCACCCATGCGGCCAGCCATCTGAACTTCGGCAGGGGTCTCGTAGTGGGGGCCGCGGAACTGAACGTAGACGCCTTCGTCGAGACTGGGCTCGACGGTGCGGGCGAGGTCGCGAAGTCGCGTGGAGTACAGGTCGGTCAAGTCGATGAAGGTTGCGCCCTCAAGTGGCGAAGACGCGGTGAGGTTGATGTGGTCGCTGATAAGGACGGGCGTTCCCGGCCCCCACGATTCCTTGAGTCCGCCGGCGCCGTTGGTGAGCACCATGATTTTCGCGCCCGTTGCCGCGGCGGTGCGGACCGAGTGAACAACGCGACGGACGCCGTGGTCCTCGTAGAAGTGCGTGCGTGCACCAATGATGAGGACGTGGTGTCCGCTGGCGGTGCGAATGGAACGTATCGTTCCGACGTGGCCTTCGACGGCGGGCTTCGAGAACCCGGTGATCTCGGTGGCGGGGAACTCTGCGACGGTTTCGCCAATCAAATCGGCGGCCTTGCCCCAACCCGAACCGAGCGTCAGTGCGATGTCGTGGCGAACGACGCCGGTCTTCGCGGCAATCTGTTCGGCCGCCTTACGGGCGACCTCCTTCGGGTCGACGGATCGGTCATTGAGGGGGTGCGCGTCGTTGTGCTTCATGACTTCAGCCTAGAACGCAAACGCGCCCAGCGAAACGGTGCGAGGGTGGAACAATAGGAGAGTGACTGCCCAGAAAATTGCCCCACACCGTGTCGTCGTTATTGGCGGAGGTCCCGGCGGATATGACGCCGCCCTCGCCGCCGCACAGCTCGGTGCGCAGACGACTCTGATCGAACGCAGCGGAGTCGGTGGCAGTGCAGTCTTGACCGATGTCGTTCCGTCGAAGACGCTCATCGCGACCGCGGATGCCGCCGTCGCCGTCGGTGAGTCGACCGAACTCGGTGTTCAGTTCTTTGTCGACGGTGCCGACGACCGACCCCACCAGCCGTCCGTTGCCGTCAACCTCGGCGCGGTCAACGAACGACTTCTCCGCCTTGCCAAAGAAACCAGCACGGACATGGCGGCGACCCTCAAGGCTGCCGGCGTCAAGGTCGTCGCTGGCGAAGGCCGACTCGACGGCCCGAAGCGCGTCATCGTCAAGACCTCCGGTGCAACAGGTAAAGATTTCGACTCGTTCGATGCCGATACCGTAATCGTCGCGGTCGGTGCACGCCCCCGCACGCTCCCATCGGCTGAGCCGGACGGCAAGCGAATCCTCACGTGGACGCAGCTGTACAACCTCACCGAGGTCCCCGAACACCTCGTCGTCATTGGGTCGGGTGTCACCGGCGCCGAGTTCGCATCGGCCTACACGAACCTCGGCGCGAAGGTCACCCTGATCTCGAGCCGTGACCGCGTTCTCCCGGGCGAGGACGGCGACGCCGCCCAGGTCCTCGAAGACGTTTTCATCCGTCGCGGAATGACGCTCAAGTCCAAGAGCCGCGCCGACAAGGTCGAGGCGACAGACACCGGAGTTGTCGTCACCCTGAGCGATGGCAAGACAATCGAAGCGACGCACTGCCTCATGGCGGTTGGGTCGATCCCGAACACCGCGACCATCGGTCTTGAAGAGGCCGGCGTCGTGACTAGCGAGTCGGGAAACATCGTCGTCAACAAGGTCGCGCGCACGTCGGTGAGCAACATCTATGCCGTCGGCGACTGCTCGGATGCTCCGCCGCTCGCATCGGTGGCCTCACACCAGGGGCGTACCGCGGTGTTCCACGCGCTCGGCGACTTCGCGAAGCCGCTCGACACGCGACTGGTCTGTTCGAACATCTTTACCTCCCCCGAAATCGCGACCGTCGGTTACACCGAGAACGACGTGAAGTCGGGAGTTGTCAACGGGATCGTGCACAAACTCGACCTGGACGCCAATCCCCGCGCGAAGATGCAGGGGACGACGGACGGTTTCGTGAAGCTGATCGCTCAGCCTGAATCGGGAATTCTCATCGGTGGTGTCATCGTCGCCCAGCGTGCGAGCGAACTCATCAACTTCCTGTCGTTCGCGATGGAACACCGCCACACGGTCGACCAGATTGCGCGTTCGTGGAGTGTCTACCCGTCGCTCGCCGGCGGAATCGCGGACACCGCGAAGGGCATGCACCTGCTCAAGAAGTAGGTGCGCGAATCCCGATTACTCGGGCTTTTCGAGGGTGAGCAGAACTGTGCCGCTCTTGATCGTCGTACCGACCTCGGCCGTGACTGTGGCAACAACACCATCGCGCGGTGCGGGAATCGACTGTTCCATCTTCATCGCCTCGAGGACGACAACGGTCTGACCCTGAACGACGGTGTCGCCGGGCTTGACCTCGACCTTGACGACGGTCGCCTGCATCGGTGATGCGACCGAGTTACCGCCGCCAGCACCAGCTCCGTGAGCTGTCTTCGAACGAACGGGTGCAATCGGCTTGTGTGCGCGTTGTGACGTCGGGATCAGGCTGTCGGGGACGGTGACTTCGAGGCGCTTGCCGTCGACCTCGACGATCACGGTGTGACGCGTATCGGTCGCCTCGATCGGCGCGTTCGACGCGGGGGCCGGCTCGACCGTGTTGACGAACTCGGTTTCAATCCACGACGTATAGATCGAGAACGGCTTGTCGCCCTCGGGCGCAAAAGCGGGGTCGTTGACGACGAGTCGGTGGAACGGCAGAACCGTGGGAAGTCCGACGACGTGGAATTCGGCGAGTGCGCGACGGGCCTTGGCCAGTGCGTCGGCGCGGTCGGTTCCGGTGACGATGAGCTTCGCGAGAAGTGAGTCGAACGACCCGGAGATGACGTCTCCAGCGACGACGCCCGAGTCGACACGAATTCCGGGGCCTCCGGGGATGCGAAGTTCCAGAACCGGACCGGGGGTCGGGCGGAAGTTAGCGCCCGCGTCTTCGCCATTGATGCGGAATTCGATCGAGTGGCCCTTGATTTCCGGGTCCGGATAGTCGACGAGTCCACCCTCGGCGATGCGGAACTGCTCGCGGACGAGGTCGAGGCCGGTGACCTCTTCGGAAACGGGGTGTTCGACCTGGAGCCGTGTGTTGACCTCGAGGAACGTGATCGTTCCGTCGGCGCCAATCAGGAACTCGCAGGTACCTGCACCGACGTAGCCGACCTCTTTGAGGATGTTCTTCGACGCGGTGTAGAGAAGTTTGCGCTGCGCTTCCGTCACGAACGGTGCGGGAGCTTCTTCGACGAGCTTCTGGTGGCGGCGCTGGAGTGAGCAGTCGCGGGTCGAGACGACAACGACATTGCCCTTCGAGTCAGCGAGACACTGGGTTTCGACGTGACGTGGCTTGTCGAGGTACTTCTCGACGAAGCACTCACCGCGGCCGAAGGCGGCGACGGCTTCACGGGTGGCCGATTCGAAGAGCTCGGGGATTTCCTCGCGAGTGCGGGCGACCTTGAGGCCGCGACCACCACCGCCGAACGCCGCCTTGATGGCGACGGGGAGTCCATGGATGTCAACGAACGCGAGCACCTCATCGGCGTTGTCGACAGGGTTGATCGTTCCGGGTGCGAGCGGAGCGCCGACCTTTTCGGCGACGTGACGAGCACTGACCTTGTCGCCTAGTCGCTCAATCGCTTCGGGACTGGGTCCGATCCAGATGATTCCGGCAGCAATAACCGCGCGAGCGAAGTCGGCGTTTTCGGCAAGGAAGCCGTACCCGGGGTGAATCGCGTCTGCGCCCGTGCGCTTGGCGGCATCCAGAATCTTGTCGATGACGAGGTACGTCTCGGCGCTGGTCGTCCCGTTCAGCGAAATCGCCTCGTCGGCGAGGCTCACGTGCTGGGCGTTGATGTCCTGGTTCGCGTAGACGGCAACCGTCTTGATTCCGGCGTCTTTGGCTGCGCGGATGACGCGGACAGCAATCTCGCCACGGTTGGCGATGAGAACCTTGGAGATGCGCTTCGACATGACCCTTAGCCTATTGGTCGAGGCGCAACCTGTCAGTAACCGTCAGCGGTTCCAGAGGTCAGTCCATTCGATGTTGAATGACCGGACGAGGTTGCGCAGCGCGGGCAGCGACAGCCCGACAACGGTGTGCGGGTCGCCGACAATTCGGTCGATGAATGCGCCGCCCAGTGAATCAATCGTGAAGGCGCCGGCAACTTTGAGCGGCTCGCCCGTTGCGATGTACGCTTCGATTTCAGTCTCGGTGACGTCCGCGAAGTGGACTGCGGCGTGCGTGACAATTCCGACTCCGCCCGCGTCTCGGCCCCCACGATTGTCGATGAGCCAGTGGCCCGAATACAGGACACCCGATCGACCGGTCTGGCGCAGCCACCGCTCTTTGGCGACGGCCGGTTCGTGCGGCTTGCCGTGGATGACGCCGTCAATCACGAACGCGCTGTCCCCACCCAGAATCAAGCCGTCGATGTCGTTCCCGTGAATGTCGCGCACCGCCTCGGCCTTGGTGCGGGCGAGAAGCGCGACCATGTCGTGTGCCGAGAGCTCACCAGCGGCAGCCACCACGGCATCTTCGTCGACATCCGGCGAGTACGTCACGGGTTCGATGCCCGCCGATCGCAGAGTCGCCAAGCGGGCGGGGGAAGTGGAGGCAAGGTACAAACGCACAGCCCGACACTACCCAACTCGTAGGCTGGAGGCATGGGTGAATGGCTTGGACAGAACGTTGAACTGACTCCGACAGGGATTGCGCACGGTGGGTACTCGGTCGCACGACTTGATGGACGCGTGGTTTTCGTCTCTGACGCCGTTCCCGGCGAGACGGTCATCGCTCGAGTCACGGATGATTCCAAGTCGAGTTTCTGGTGGGCGGACACCGTCTCGGTCGTCACCCCGTCGGAATTCCGTGTCCCGCACATCTGGCACGAAGCCGATGTGTCGCGTGATCCCGAGAAGCGCGTCGGCGGCGCCGACTTCGGACACATCGTCCTCGCTCACCAGCGCGAACTCAAGAAGGAAGTACTTCGTGACGCGCTCATTCGTTTCGGAAAGGTAGACCCCGCCACGGTCTCGCTGTTGCTCGACAAGGTCGAAGCTCTCCCCGGTGACGACAAGGCGAAGGGGCTTGGCTGGCGAACTCGAGTCCGACTTCACACCGATGACCGCGGGCATGTCGGGCCGCGTGCGCGCAAGTCACACGACATCATTCGTGTCTCGTCGCTTCCGCTCGCGAGCGCCGGCATCAATCAGATCGCTCCGCTGACCGAGGAGTACGGAAACGTCGGCTCGGTCGATGTGCTCTCGCCGTCCATTGGTGACCCGCGGTTGATTGTGGGGCACCAGAAGCCGACGGTGATTCGCGAGAAGGTGGGCGATCGCGAGTTCCGCGTCGACGACAACGGTTTCTGGCAGGTGCACCACGGTGCTCCCGTCGCGTTGACGAACGCGGTGCGCGGGGCAATTGACCCCAGCCGATTCGACGCGACGGCCTACAACCTCGACCTCTATGGCGGGGTCGGGCTTTTCGCGGCGGCGCTCGCGGATGTCGGCGGTTCATCGACCCGAGTCACCTCGGTCGAGGCGAACGAGCGCGCAACTGAGCACGCGGGGGAGAATCTCGCCGAGTGGGTTGGCGCGATGGCGGAAACGGCAAAGGTGGACCGTTGGTTGTCCGCGCTGGACCGCCGTGCGACCCCCGTTGAGCGAACTCGTCTCGAGGCGGCAACTGTTGTTCTCGACCCGCCTCGCACCGGTGCGGGCCGAGACGTCATGGCCTTGCTCACACGACTTGCCCCCGCACAACTCGTCTATGTCGCTTGTGACCCTGTGGCGCTTGCCCGCGACGTCGCGTTTGCCTCGGCAGCCGGCTACCGCCTGTCGAAGCTGACGGCGCTCGACATGTTCCCGCACACGCATCACGTCGAAGCTGTGGCCACCCTCGTGCGCGAGGGGAATGCGCCCGAATAGGTGCCGATGGGCGCGTTGCTCGGTATTGTGAGCGTGTGACCGAAGACTCCACCACCCCCGACATGTCGACGACGGCTGGCCGTCTTGCCGACTTCCAGGCGCGACTCGACAACCTCAAGACGGCTCAGAAAGTTGCCGCCGAGAAGCAGAAGCCGAAGGGCAAGAACGCGGCGATGGACCGCATTCAGATGCTTATCGACCCCGGCACCGCGCTGACGGAGATCGACAAGTTCCGCAAGTCGCGTGCCGACGTCGGCGGCTCGAACCGCCCCGACCGTGACTCGGTCATCATCGGTGTTGGAACTGTTCACGGCCGTCAGGTCGCCATCTTCAGCCAGGACTTCTCGGTCTTCGGCGGTTCGCTCGGCGAGGCGGCCGGCGCCAAGATCGTCAAACTTCAGGAATACGCGCTCAAGGCGGGCGTTCCGCTCATCGGAATTCTCGATTCGGGTGGAGCCCGCATTCAAGAGGGTGTCACCGCTCTTGGTAAGTACGGCGAGATTTTCCGCCTCAACACCGCGTCGTCGGGCGTCATCCCGCAGATTTCGATCATTTGTGGTCCCGCAGCTGGTGGCGCCGTCTATTCGCCCGCACTTACTGACTTCGTGGTCATGGTCGATAAGACAAGCCAGATGTTCGTCACGGGCCCCGATGTCATCAAGGCCGTCACCGGCGAGGACGTCGAGATGGAGGACCTGGGCGGTGCGCGCAAGCATTCGCAGGACACGGGTGTTTCGCACTTCCTCGCGAGTGACGAGCCGGACGCGTTCGATTACGTCCGCGCGCTGCTGTCGTACCTGCCGCAGAATAACCTCGCGACGCACACCGAGTACGCCTCGATCGTTGAAGAGGGGATCAGCGAGCGCGACAAGGAACTCGACACGATCATCCCCGACAGTGCGAACCAGCCGTACGACATGCTCGAGGTCATCAACCACGTCGTCGACGAGGACTCGTTCCTCGAGGTTCAGCCGCTCTTCGCCCCGAACATCGTCATCGGGTTTGCGCGCGTCGAAGGAAAGCCGGTCGGTGTCATCGCGAACCAGCCGAAGGAAATGGCGGGCACGTTGAACATCGAGGCCGGCGAGAAGGCGGCTCGATTTGTGCGCTTCTGTGACGCGTTCGGGTTGCCCATCATCACTCTCGTCGATGTGCCCGGGTACCTGCCCGGTACTGACCAGGAGTGGCAGGGCGTCATCCGCCGCGGTGCGAAATTGCTCTACGCATACGCCGAAGCGACCGTTCCGCTCATCACCGTCATCACGCGTAAGGCGTACGGCGGGGCGTACATCGTCATGGGATCGAAGCACCTCGGTGCCGACATCAACATGGCGTGGCCGACCGCCGAAATCGCCGTCATGGGTGGTCAGGGCGCTGTCAACATTCTGTACCGCAACGAGCTCAAGGAAGCGGCCGAGAAGGGCGAAGACATCGACGCCGTTCGCGCCAAGCTGGCGAACGAGTACACGTACAACGTGGCGAGCCCGTTCCTTGCGGCCGAACGTGGCGAGATCGACAACGTCATCTACCCGCACATGACGCGCTCGGCAATCATTCGTGCGATGCGTGCGTTGGCGACCAAGCGCGCCAGCCTTCCGCCGAAGAAGCACGGAAACATCCCGCTCTAATGGCCGACGAAACTCCGGACGTCAATCCGCTCGACCTCATCGAGGTTGTGGGTGGGACGCCGACGGCCGAGGACATCGCCGCGGCGAAGGCCGTCGTTGCCGGAATGCTGCGTGAAGGTGGCGCAGTCGATTCAACGGTAGAGCCCGATCGATGGACCGCATCAGCACGCGCCACTCGCGCAGCAGTCGAGCAGGGAATTCAGACCTGGGACGACCACGCTCAGTGAACCCGGTTCGCTGGCTGGACACGGTCGAATCCACGAACACTGAGCTTCGAGCCGGTGTTGCCGCGCACGGAGACTCTGTCGCAAGCCTCAATCAAACCGCGGGTCGCGGGCGTCTCGGTCGTGATTGGCTGGAATCGCCGGGCCGGGGACTCGCACTGTCGGTTGTGTTGACCGAATCGGTGGCAGTTCCCACCCTCGTCCCACTGATCGCGGGGGCAGCGGCAATTGAGACACTTCGACGTTCGCACCCGGAAACTGCCGCGTGGATGAAGTGGCCGAACGACGTGTACATCGGTGACCGCAAAGTCGCCGGCATTCTCACCGAGATGCCCGACGCCGGCCGAATCGTCGTGGGAATCGGAGTCAATCTTCGTCACGGGGCTGACGAACTCCCGCTCGACACCGCTACGTCATTGGCCATTGAGGGGCTCGACATTGATCCTGAGGAATTCGCCGACGAGTGGCGAGCAGTTGTCCTCGACCGGGTTGCAGCAACCGATGCACCGAGAACCGTCGACTGGGTGAACAGTTTTCTGGGGATGCGCGGGGACGTTGTTCGAATCGATTTCGCGGATGGAACGCACCGCACGGGCGCGGTTCGCGCCGTATCGGCGGACGGTTCTCTCCTACTTGATTCTGGCGACCCGATCGTCGCCGGCGAGATCACGCGACTTCGACCAGCCGAGTGACCCGGCGATAGGCTGGACACGTCCCGTTATCCCAAGGAGAAGCCCATGACCGTCGTCGGTGTCATCGGTGGCGGGCAACTCGCGCGAATGATGATCGGGCCGGCCATTGAGCTGGGAATCGAGCTTCGTGTCCTCGCCGAGGCACCCGATTCGTCCGCCCGTGACCGCGCGACCGCGGTCGGCGATTACCGCGATGTTGCGACGGTTCTCGACTTTGCCCGCGGGGTTGACGTCATCACCTTCGATCACGAGCACGTTCCTGCACCTGTTCTTGAGGCGCTTCTCGGTGCGGGGATCGCCGTTCGGCCGGGCCCGTCGGCGCTCGCCGTCGCGCAAGACAAACTTCACATGCGCCGCGTCCTCAGTGACCTGGGGCTTCCCGTTCCGATCTGGGCACAAGCAGATTCAGCCGAGGACGTCACACGGTTCCTTTCCGAGAACGGTGGGCGAGTAGTCGCGAAGACCCCGCGCGGTGGATACGACGGCAAGGGTGTCGCCGTCATCACGGACGCCTCCGAGATCGCCGAGTGGCTGTCCGCCGGACCGGTTTTGCTCGAGGAACTTGTCGATTATTCCCGCGAACTCGCACAGCTCGTCGCCCGACGACCGTCGGGAGACATCGCAACGTGGCCCGTCGTCGAGACCACCCAGAGCGGAGGAGTGTGCGCTGAAGTCATCCTTCCCGCACCGCACGCCAGCCAGCGACTGACGGATCTCGCCGCCGAAATTGGGCGAACAGTTGCCGACGGTCTTGGAGTGACGGGCGTCCTCGCGATTGAACTTTTTGAGACGACCGACGAACGCATTCTGATCAACGAGCTCGCGATGCGCCCGCACAATTCGGGACACGTCACGATGGAGGGCAGCGTCACCGGTCAGTTCGAACAGCACCTTCGAGCGGTCGCCGACATGCCTCTTGGCAGTACCGAGTCGCGCCACGAGTGGGCGACCATGGTCAACGTGTTCGGCGCGATGGATGTTGCGCGCTATGCCCGCCTGGACGACCAGAGCGGCGTGAAACTTCACAACTACGGCAAGGAACCCCGTGCGGCACGCAAAGTCGGGCACGTCACGGCGACGGGTTCCGAGCTGGACGACGTCGTCTACCGTGCGCGAGCCGCTGCCGCGATTTTCACCCCCGCGAACTAGCATTAACGCGTGAGTACGCCGCTCGTTGCCATTGTCATGGGGTCAGATTCTGACTGGCCGACCATGCGCGCCGCGAAGGA
>JAHEDU010000055.1 GCA_024641015.1 Micrococcales bacterium | reverse complement strand
GTTCGGTGGTCAAGGTTGAACGATTCGACGTTCATCTTCGGTGCATCGGTCATTGAACCAGCCTAACTTCGGCAACCACCCGGGGCGCGAGCCCGCGTAACACATAGACTCGAAGCCATGATTGGCATCGGCACCGTGACGAATGTTCTCGCGATTGTGATCGGAGCCATCATCGGCGTCGGACTGGGAAGTCGCTTTCCCGAGCGCACCAATCGCACGGTGATCGACGGAGCAGGCATCGCCGTTCTCGTGCTGGGCGGACTGAACATGATGTCGCTGTTTGACAGTTCCTACGTTTCCGCCGTAACCGGAGCGGGAACATTCCTCGTGGTCGTCGTTTCTGTCGTGATCGGCGGCGCGACCGGTTCACTGTTGCGCATCGAGGACCGCATCACCGGCTTCGGCGCGTTCCTTCACGACAAGTTCGCCGGCGACGGAAACGACAACGCGAAGCGCGCCAAGTTCATCAACGGTTTCGTGTCCTCATCGCTGATTTTTGCAGTCGGCCCCATGGGAATCCTCGGCTCGGTCAGTGACGGCATGGGTTCTGGCGCCGACACCTTGTTCCTCAAGTCGCTGCTCGACTTCATCGGATCCATCGCATTCGGCGCGACCATGGGAATCGGTGTTGCCGCGAGCGCCATCTCGGTCGGGCTCTGGCAGGGGCTCGTCACGGTGTTTGCCGCTGTGTTCAGTTCGGGAATCCCACCCGAGGCGATTGCCGCCGTCACCGCGACAGGCGGAATCCTCATGCTGGGTATCGGTATGCGCATTCTGGACATTCGCCAAATTGCCGTCGCCGACCTTCTGCCGTCGTTACTCGTTGCGCCACTTTTGACTTTGGGCGTTCAGGCGCTGCTCTAATGGTCGACTTTGAGTTCTCGGGTGACGTTTTCGAATGGCGAGGACCTTCTCCGTTCCATTTCGTGCGCGTTCCCGACGACATCGCCGCAGAAATCACGATTCTCGCGCCGACGCTGACCTACGGCTGGGGTGTGATCCCCGCTGAAGTGACCGTTGGCGCGACAACTGTCACGACGTCGTTGTTTCCCAAAGACGGCGGATACCTTGTCCCACTCAAGGACGCCCTGCGAAAGCCGGAAGGCATCAACTTGGGTGACGTCGTCGACCTGACCTTGCGCCTGGGGCGTTAGAACAAGACTGCGGCGAGCTCACCGTCGGCCGTGAGTGAAATCAGATCCGCCGGCTGCCCGACCTCGACGGTCGAACGCTGCGAGCACGCGAGCGCCTCCTCGAACGCCAACGCCTCTTCCGGGTGCCAGGCTGGTCGCTCGTCGGCGGTTCGCTGTGTCGCCATGCGAATTGTGTGCCACGGGTCGAGTCGGGCGACCGGGGCATCAGACCCGAAAACCACGGGCACACCGGCGTCGAGGAACGAGCGCATCGGATAGGCGTAATCGGTTCGCCCGCACCACAGCACGTCGGCAACATCACGGTCATCGACCGCGTGAGTCGGCTGAATACTTGCAGTCAGCCCCAGTCGAGCCATTCGCGCCACATCGTCGGGACGCACCATCTGGGCGTGCTCGATGCGACCCGAAACACCGACCTTTTCGAACGCATCAATCACGACGGTGTTGGCGCGGTCACCGATCGCGTGAAGAGCCGGAGTCACACCGTGCGCCTTCGCGTCACGAACGAGCCGCTCTAGTTCGTCTTCGGCGGTGTTGAGTCCCCCGCGAAGGTCGGTTCCACAGAACGGCTCGTGCATGTAGGCGGTCTTGGTGTTGATGGACCCGTCGGTGATGAGCTTGAGGAAGCCCATCGAGACCACTCCGGCAACGTTGTCGCTTGTGTGGAGGCCGCGTTCGTAGGCTTCGTGAATTCGCTCGGGGTACAAACTCGCCTGGACCTGGATGATGTCGAACCCGTTCGCAACACGGCGGTCCCAGTCCGTCAGCGATTCCATTTCGAAGCTGGTGATGCCGACAATTCCCTTGGCGCGGGCGTCACGAGCGGCGACCTCAATCAGCGCGTCCATCTCGGCATCCGGGATGTCCGCCATCAGCGTCAGCAGGCGAAACGCGTCGTGTTCGCGAAGCACACCAGATTCACCGACGAGGTGCGCACATCCGTACTTTTCGGCGGCGACCGTGTTGATCCACACCGAATGGACATCCATTGAAAAGGCGAGGACGGGCTGGGTCGAACTCACAGCATCGAGGTCCGCGATTCGCGGGTCTTCGGCCCACAGTGCGTACCGCAGGCCGTGCCCGATAATCGGTTCGTCGCCCCGGGTCGGGTGGTTGCGCAGAATTTCGACGACGGCTGCGGAGTCGTTCGCCGGCAGCAGGTCGGCACGGTCAAGGATTTGCGCCCACGAGCGAATGTGGACGTGCTCGTCCCACAGCCCTGCGGTTACGCGCATTCCCCCGGCATCGACGTCACCCGTATGTGAACCGCCGGAAGCTGGGACGATCGCGGTGATGAGCCCGTTCGCGGAATCGATATCGACGAGGCGTCCGTCTACCAACGCATTGCGAATCATCCGGAAACCCCCTGGCACTGCGGACAGTAATAAAGCTTCCGCGCCTCCATCATCTCCATCACGATCGGTGTTCCGCACACGCGACACGGGTCACCGGCGCGGCGATACACCCAGTGTCGGTCGTCGCGATTCGCCAATGCTGCCCGCTTCTGCCCGGCGGTCATTCCGTCCATCGTCAACATTTGCCCGGTGGTGACACCGATTTTCAGCAGCTTCACCCAGTCACGCCACAGTTCGCGAAGCGTCTCCTCGGGAAGCGTCTTTGTGACGGCGAAAGGGCTGAGCCGTGCGCGAAACAACATCTCGGCGCGATACACGTTGCCGATTCCCGCGACAATCTTTTGGTTCATGAGCGCACGACCGATCGGCGTTCCCGTCGCGCGACAACGGTCAACGAACCGCTGTTCACCCGATTTGTCGACGAGCGGGTCGGGTCCAAGTTCGTGCTGAACACGCTCGACACCGTTGGGGGTCAGAACTTCACACACGGTCGGACCTCGAAGGTCGGCAACCGCGTCTTCCGCAAGGATTCGAACGCGGACCTGGCCGATGGGCTCGGGCGGAAAAACGGCTGTGTCGTCGCGACCTGACTCGCCTTCGCCCATTCGAAGACGTGTGCGACGCGGCGCACCGATCGACGCCAGTGATTCTTCGTGTGCCCCGACAACCGTTCCACGACCAGCGGTTTGGCCCATCCGCCCGCCCGCGCTCGCCGCGGTGTCATCAAAGGCTACGTCGCCCGCGAAATCCCACGCGCCGTAAATCCCGAGGTGAACGTGAAGCGCGTCACCCGAATCGAACACGACAAAAAGGTGCTTCCCGACCGCGTACGCGTCGGTGATCGTGTGTCCGTCGAGTTGAACGCAATCGCCGAATCGCCCCTGGGGGCTGGTGACGGTCACCCGCTTGCCGGCGAAATGGCGGCGAAACTGTGCCGCAATGCGGTGGACGGAGTGGCCCTCGGGCATTTCTAGACGATGTCGAATCCGGCGATTGTGCCGGTCGTTTCGTACTCGAACAGCTGCTTGATGCGGCGGTCGTGGCGTTCCTCGCCGGGGAAATCAGTGGCGACGAACAGGTCGATAAGGCGCAACACCTCGGAGGTCTCGTGTTGACGGGCGCCGATCGCGCACACATTCGCGTTGTTGTGCTCGCGGGCAAGAACCGCGGTTGCTTCCGACCACACCAGTGCCGCGCGAATACCCTCGACCTTGTTCGCGGCGATCTGTTCACCGTTTCCGCTGCCTCCGAAGACGATTCCGAGGGCGGGAACGCCAGCAATTTCGTCCTTACGGACTGCTCGGGCGGCGTTGATGCAGAAGCTCGGGTAGTCGTCAAGCGGATCGAACGATTCGGGACCGTGGTCGATGACGTCGTGGCCGTGGTTTCGCAGGTGTTCGGCGATTTCCGCGCTCAATTCAAGCCCGGCGTGGTCTGTGGCGAGGTGAATTCGCATGGCCCAATCCTACGGCGTGTCTGCCGTGTAAATCGGGCTAGGTCGATAGCCATTTCATGCTGTACGATGAAAGTTCGAAGAGCCCCGTGCACAGGGCTTCAAGTGGAGGACTAATGGACGTTCCTGAATTCAAGCGTTCCGTACGTGGGTACGACAGCGTCGAGGTTGACGCTGTCATCAACGACCTCAACAACCGTCTGTCCCAGATGGAGTCCGACCAGGCCGAATCCGCCCGTCTCGTTCAGCGCCTCAACCGCGAACTGACCGAAGCCAAGCGCAACAAGCCCTCCTTCGCCGAACTCGGCTCCGCGTTCGAAGAGACCCTCCGCCTTGCTGAAGACCAGTCGGCGAAGATGGTCCAGGACGCGATCAACGAATCGCAGACCCTCCTCAACCAGGCCCGCAACGAAGTCAAGACGCTTCGCGACAAGGCCGACCGCGACGCCCGTCAGCTCGTTTCAGACGCGACCGCCAAGGCGGACGAACTTCGCCTCCAGGTCGAGCGCGATGTCGCCCAGGAACGTCAGCGCATCGCCGACGAGCGCGCCAAGATCGAAACCATCCGTTCGCGCGCCGAACGTGCCGCCGCGACCATGGTCAGCCAGGCCGAAAAGCAGATTGCGGACACCCGTGCGGAAGCACACCGCAACATCGAAGAACTCAAGCGTGAAGCGAACGAAGTTATCCGTCTCGCTAACGAGATGAAGGTTGACGCTGAAGCGCGTATCCGCGAAGAGCTCGACGAAGCACAGCGCTCGTCGACCGCGATCCACGACGAAGCAGACCGCTATGCAGCCCAGGCATACGAACAGGCAGACGCACACGTCGAAGCCGCCGTTTCGCGCGCCGCCGCTGTTACTCGTGAAGCTGACGCTCACCTCGAATCGGCTCAGCAGCGCGCCGACGACCTTCTTCAGGAAGCTCGCACCTACGCCGAGCGCCTCATCACTCAGGCCATCTCGCGTGCCCGCGAGATTTCGCGCGAGACCGAAGAGTTCGTGGCGTCGTTCATGCAGGACGCCGAAGGCCGACTCGAAGAGACCCGCCGTCAGAAGATGGCCCTCTCGGACTACATCCACAAACTGCGTCTCGTATCCAACGAGATCGACCTCGGTTCCATCGAGGTTCAGGCGAACGCCGGCGAAGGAATGCGCAGCATTCAGCAGGCGGAAATCGTCGAAGAGTAACTACCACCCCTTCGTGAAACGAGTGCCCGCTTCGGCGGGCATTCGTCGTTAACGGCGGGAATAGACTTGGCTCAGCATTTGTTTGGAAGGACCCACTGTGCCCGGAGAGAATCTCACCCGAATCGAGGCGCAGGAGCGCGCCGCCATCATCACGAGCGAATCGTATGTCGTTCACCTCGACCTGACGACGTCGGAAACGACGTTCCGGTCGACGACGACAATCGAGTTCGGTGCGACGGCGGGGGCTTCCACATTCCTTGACGCCATCACCGAAACGGTGCACTCGATCACGCTCAACGGCACGAGCCTTGACCCGGCGGTCGTTTCGGACGGTGTCCGCATCCAGCTCGACAATCTCGCCGCGACCAACGTCGTCGAGGTCGTCGCCGACATGTTCTACACGAACACGGGTGAAGGCCTTCACCGCTTCGTCGACCCTGTCGACGGCAAGGCGTACCTGTACTCGCAGTTCGAGGTTCCGGATTCGCGTCGCGTGTATCCGGTGTTTGAACAGCCCGACCTGAAAGCGACCTTCGACTTCACCGTCGAAGCACCCGCCGACTGGGTGGTCGTGTCCAACTCCCCCACCCCGCAGCCGATCGACAACGGGTCGAGCAAGACGTGGGTGTTCCCGCAGACGCCGCGTATCTCGTCGTACATCACCGCGATCGTCGCCGGTCCGTACACGTCGACGCACGACTCGCTTGTGTCGTCGGACGGTCGCACGATTCCGCTGGGGATCTACGTTCGCCAGTCGCTCGCCGAGTACCTCGACAACGACTACATCTTTGACATCACGAAGAAGGGCTTTGAATACTTCGAGCGTGAATTTGGGTTCCCGTATCCGTTTGCAAAGTACGACCAGTTGTTCGTGCCGGAATTCAATGCCGGCGCAATGGAAAACGCGGGCTGTGTCACCTTCACCGAGGTGTACGTGTTCCGTTCGAAGGTCACCGACGCAGTTCGCGAACGCCGAGTGGTCACGATCCTGCACGAACTCGCCCACATGTGGTTCGGCGACCTCGTCACGATGAAGTGGTGGAACGACCTGTGGCTGAACGAATCGTTCGCCGAATGGGCGTCGACCATTGCCACCGCCGAAGCGACCGAGTGGACCGAAGCGTGGACGACTTTCCAGGCGATGGAAAAGTCGTGGGCGTACCGCCAGGACCAGCTTCCGTCAACACACCCGATCGTCGCGACCATCAACGACCTCGAGGACGTCCAGGTCAACTTCGACGGCATCACGTACGCCAAGGGCGGTTCCGTCCTCAAGCAGCTCGTCGCCTACGTCGGTCGCGACGCGTTCTTCGCGGGGGTCTCCAACTACTTCCACGCGAACGCGTGGAAAAACGCGGAACTGGCCGATCTGCTTCGCGAACTTGAGAAGACGAGCGGCCGCGAACTGTCGTCGTGGAGTGCGAAGTGGCTCGAAACCGCTGGCGTGAACACGCTCAAGCCCGTCATCGAGACGGACGAGAACGGGGTAATCACGCGATTCGACATCGCGCAGACCGCGCACCCCGACTACCCGACGATTCGCCCCCACCGCCTCGCGGTCGGGTTCTATGACTTCGCCGGGGACAAGATTGTGCGCACCCACCGCATCGAGCTGGACGTGGACGGCGCAAGCACGTCGGTCGCCGAAGCAATCGGTATGACCCGCACTCCCCTGGTTCTCGTCAACGACGACGACCTCGCCTACGCAAAGATTCGTCTCGACGACGAGTCGTTGGCGACATCGATCGAGCACCTCGCGAAAATCTCGGACCCGCTCGCCCGTGCACTCGTGTGGGGAAGCGCGTGGGACGCAACCCGCGACTCGGAGGT
>JAHEDU010000035.1 GCA_024641015.1 Micrococcales bacterium | reverse complement strand
TGTCCCCGGTACCGCGCGACCACTGCGGCTGTGGCTGGACGAGTGCGGCTTTTCGGGTGTCTCGCTGGGCGTCCTCGCACTCGTGCTCACGGTGCTCGCACTGGTCGTCGCGGGGGTCGTGTCGGTCGTGGTTCCGATTCCGGTGTTGGGCCCCATTGCGGCCGTCGCGGGGATTGCGATTCCCATCGCTGCACTCGACGCGGCACGCACCAGACGGCGTGCGGTCGCCGAGGCGCGCTGGCCCGACATCATCGACTCAATGCGGATGTCGCTACGAGCCGGCGCACCGTTGCACGAATCGTTCGCCGCCGCTTCCGCTCAGGTTCCTTCGGAGTGGTCGGGATCATGGGCGTGCGCAGTGTCGGAACTCGCTCGCGGCGCGTCAACCGATTCGGTATTGCTGTCGCTTCGGGCCGAGCGCGCGGAACCCATCGCCGATCGGGTCTGTGAATCGATCGCCATCGCCAGCGAAGTCGGCGGAACCGAACTTCCCCGAGTGCTTGAAGAGCTCGCGCGGTCGGTGCGCGATGACGTCAGGCTTCGACGAGAGGCGACGTCGAGACAGGCGTGGGTGCGCAACGCGGCACGGCTGGGTTCGTGTGCGCCGTGGGTGGTCGTCGTGATGCTTGGCAGTCGACCCGAAAACCGTGAAGCATTTGCCAGCGCGGCCGGCTCGGCACTGCTGATTGCCTGTGCGGGGGCGACGGTGGTCGCCTACGTCGTCATGGCGGCGATGGGTCGACTGCCGGAACCGCCTCGGTGGGTTCGCGATGAGTGAGCTCGCACTGGGCGCGCTACTTGGGCTGGGCATGTGGCTCGTCATCGATCGCAAACCGACGGCGACCCTCGCCGCCCGTATCGGACCCCACCTTCGAGACCTGTCACCGGGGGCTCGTCGTGACACGCGAATCAGGGAACTGTGGGAAGTAGTCGCGGCACTTGCGCCACATCCGTGGCGATTCTTGTCAAGTGTGTGGGCGGGACGGGCGACGGCCCGTGCGCGACTCATCAACGCGGAATTGCCGGCCCTGTTGGACCGCGCGTCGGTGTGCCTGTCGGCGGGACTGTCCATCCCCGCCATGTTCGACCGTGTCGGGCGTGATTCGATCGGACTGCTGGGTGTCGAAGCGCAACGAATCGCTCGAGAGGTGAGCGTCGGAGTCCCACTTGTCGACGCGTGCACCGCGAGCGAGAAGCGGGTGCGGCACGAATCGTGGTCGCGAATGATGGAACACCTGCTCAGCGCACGCCGACACGGTTCGTCCATCGCCGAAATCATCCGCTCACTAGCCGCAGACGAACGTGCCGCGGCGGGTCGGCGGCTTATCGAAGCGGCCAGCTCGCGCGAGATATACATGCTGTTGCCGCTCGTCTTCGTCATTCTTCCGATGACTGTTCTCGTTGCCGTCTTTCCCGGACTCATCGCCCTGGGTTCGCTTCCCGTCTAGTGGCTCGTCTGCCACACTGGGGCTATGACGAAGTCGACGCGCATCCTCGTGGGATTCATCCTTCAACTCGTAGCGGTGTTGTTCGCGCTCGCCAGTTGGATTGACCCGCTCGAAGGCGGACTCGCCATGGTCATCGGAATCGGACTTACTGTTGGTTCCTACTTCATCAGTCGCGTGCGGTTGCCTAAGTTCACGTGGATCACCGCTCTCGTCGGAATCGCCTTCCTCGTCGCCTTCTGGGCGCTCTACATCGCGGAAATCCCGACGGATCCGCAACAGCAGATGACGTTCCAGCCCAGTGACCTCATCATGTCGATGGTGACGGTCTACACGGTAATTTCCGTTGCTTTCATCTGTTCGACTGTCTTCTACGCCATCCAACAGTTCACGACTATGCGTGCCGCAAAGGCCACTGGGTAATTCAAACTCTGCCTAACGTCGAAGGCGGGTTGGACTCTGGGAGCCCAACCCGCCTTCGACGATGCTCGCGTAACCGTTAGACGGTCCTGCGACGCACGATCACTGCGATCAATCCCGCGAGAACCGCGGCAATGGCGAATCCGCCGAATGCCGTAGCCGACTCAGAATCCACGCCAGTATCGGCGAGGGTTGCGTCACAGGGGAAGTTCAGAATGTTCGTGGACGGCTCGTAGTTCGACACGTACACATCGCAGCTCAGCGGGCTCGATGCGATGACGTCGGTGTATTCGGCTTCAGAGGTCACGTAGTCGGTCACGAAGTCGAGCGACGTTCCATCGAACTCGTACACCTTGCTGGGGTTCGAGCCGTCATAGGCCGCGACGAGGAGGTGGTCGCCGTCGGGAGTCATGTTGCAACCCTTCGACTCGGGGATCGTGGCGGTCGTGGAAATCGAGGCGCCAGTCTCAAGGTTGAGTCGGGATACGGAAACATCGACGGAGTTGTCGTAGCCGATCATGTACAACGTTGACTGATCGAAGCTCGAGCAGACAGACATACCGCCAGCTGACATGTCCGAGAACTGGAGGGTGTCGATGAGCGTGTAGTTCACGTCAGTCAGGTCGAAGACGTTGACAACACCGTAGTAGTCCACGACGTACGCCTTTGTGCCGTCCGAAGAGACGAAGGTGGCGACGGTGTAATCAGCGTCATAGTTGAGCGTCACGTACGAATCATTCGCGATGTTCACCACAGCGGTGTTGTCGCCCGTGCTGTAGTCGCCCACAACCAGGTAGTCACCGTCCGGAGTAATGGACAACCCCGAGTAAGTCGTGGCGTCGGTCGTCGACAAGGTGTCGGTCACGGTGTAGGTGGCGGTGTTGATGATCGCGATACCGCCGTCGTAGTTCAACGCGTAGACCCAGGCGCCGTCGGGTGACCAGACAAGGTTGACTGCATTCACGATGGATTGATCGGTGACTGCTGTGACGGTGTTCGTTGCGACGTCAATGAAGTCAACCTCGGAAGGGACGACGGGGTTAGTGTTGCTATCTCCGAAGGCCGCGATAGCGACGGTCGTTCCGGCAGGGTTGTAAGCCGAGCTCGACGCATACTTACCCGTCTCGAGAACGGTCGAGCTCACGGTTGCGGCAGCGAGTGCGGGAGTTGAGAAGAGCAAGGTTGCCGAGATGGCAGCGCCGACGGAGAGGAGGCGCGAAGAGATCTTGTTCATGATGTCCAATTCATAGAGTCGAAGGTGATGCGCGTGCGAATAATCGAAGTCTATTCGCTAAGCAACTCCGTAGGAATCTTCGTTGTGAAATCACTCAGTGGAGGGAAATTGCACGTTGTGGATATTTTGCGACCCACAACGGCAATCGCGATGAGGATGAACGTTACAAACTACGTCGAAGGGACGATCACGTGAATGAATTACAGGGCAGAGCTGACCGCGGGGACGTCCCTGGCTGGGTCCTTATCACCCTTATGACCGCAGGACTGGTTGTCGTCATTTGGGCGGTCGCTGGCCCGGCACTCAGCGGCGTCTTCGAATCCGCGATTCACCGCGTCGTCACAATATGAGGGCCGACCGTCAGCGGGGCAGCGCGACGGTCGAATTCGTGGGCGTTGGCGCGCTCGTCACGGTCTGTGCCCTGGGAATCCTCCAGGTGGGGGTCATCGCGCACGTCTCGGCGGTCTTGACCGATTCCGCGATCGCGGGGGCGGCTTATGCCGCCTTGGCGGATTCGTCACTGGAGGCCGGTGCGCAGCACGCTCTCGAACTGGCGAAAGCGGGCATTGCCGCCGATCTGGTCGACGATGTCACGGCGACTCGCACGTCCGTTGCGCAGAAGCCCGTCGCGGCGGTGACCATTCGTTATCGAAGCCCCACGTTCGGCCCCTGGTTCCCGACCGTCACGTCAACCGCGACGGGGCGCGCATTCCTGGAAATCCCCTAGCAACGCGAAAGGGGCCCGGTTTCCCGAGCCCCTTCCTTGTTGTGCGAGTTACTTGTTCGCGGCGCGCATCTTGTTCGCGACCTCGATCGCGTCCGAGAACGGCGCGTTCGAGCGCTTGTCGGGGCGAGCGATGAACAGGTAGGCGGCTCCGACGACGAGAACCAGAGCGACACCGTTCTGAGCCAGAGCGTCCGGGACGATCAGCTGGTACAGAGCGAAGACGCCGTATGCGAGAGCACCGATGTTGAACACGATGCCCCACGAACCGAGGTTCCACGGACCGGCCGGCTTCCACCCACGGAAGCGCTGAATCAGCGCGGCGAGGACGACAGCCTGGAACGCGATGTAAATTCCGGCGACGGCGAAGTCGGTGATTGGAAGCAACGTGTTCACGTCGTACCAAACAACGACCGACAGGATCATCGGGACGATGCTCGCAACGAGCAGCGCGTTGGTCGGAACCTTGCTGCGGTCGTTGATCTTCGACAGCCACTTGCTGGCGGGGAGCATCTCGTCACGTGCGAACGAGTGCAACAGTCGGCTTGCGGCCGCCTGCAGCGAGAGAACGCAGGAGATGAATGCCATGACCGCGATGACGAGGAACGCGCGCATTCCACCTTCACCGATGGTTGCCGTGAGAACGTCGGGGATCGGGGTTGCCGATGCCGTCAGTGCCTCGAGGTCAGGTGCGGCGAGAACGTATCCCGAGAACGAGAACAGTGCCGAAACACCACCGACGAAGATCGTCAGGTACATGGCCTTGGGAACTTCGCGTGCTGCGTCAGTTACCTCTTCGGCGACGTCACCACAAGCCTCGAAGCCGTAGAACATGAAGAGGCCGACGAGTGCGGCGCCGAGGAAGATCGGGCCCCAATCGGTGACGGATCCGGTGAACAGCGTGAAGAAGACGCTGAAGTCGTTGTGGCGGTGGAAGATCAACAGGAAGAGACCCATTCCGACGACACCGATGAGCTCGGCCGCGAGACCGATCTTGGCGATGCGAGCGAGGGTCTTTGTTCCGCCGAGGTTGAGGACCAGCGCGAGGACGAGAAGTCCCAGCGTCAGTGCCAGGTTCGTGTTGGCGTCAAGTTCGCCCAGTCCGAGGACCTGTGCGAAGAACGGAGCGCCGAACTCGGCGACCGACATGATCGTGACGAGCATCGCCCAGACGTAAACCCACGCGGTCATCCACGCGGTCTTCTTTCCGGCGAGTCGACGCATCCACGGATAAATTCCACCGGCGATGGGGAACTGGGAAACAACTTCACCCATGACGAGGGCGACGAGAAGCTGTCCCGCGCCGACGATGATGATCCACCAGATTGCGGCGGGGCCGGCGGTGGCGAGTCCGAGTCCGAAGAGCGCGTAGATCGCGACGAGCGGAGACAGGTAGGTGAACCCGAGTGCGAGTGCACTCCACACCGACATCGATCGGTGGTAGTTGCTTTCGTATCCCAACGCACTCAGGTGCGCGGAATCCGAATGTCCTTTGTTAGACATGGTGACCTTTCATAACGGTGATGAGGCCGGTCCGCGGGTTGCCCGTTGGATTGCACCTCGTTGTGCTGGTGAAACGATAGCGCGTTTATTGCTTCATTGATAGATGATTTATCGCGAGAATTTGATTGGCGTGTCGGGCGCGCTCACGGGTTTGTGTGGTAAAAACATCACTATTGCAGTATTTAGAATCAAAGCGTAGTATCCAGTTCAACACCACCAACGGGCCAACGCCCCCGAACAACGAGGTTCGCCACATGCCAACCGACATCGCCGTTCCCTACCTGGACATCTCGGACCCCGCGTTCGCGATGCACTCCGAGGCCGTGCGCAACGCCCGCTCGCAGCATTGGTATGCCAAGACGAACTACGGGTTCGCGATTCTTCGATATGAATATGTGTCCAAGCTCCTCAAGGATCCACGCCTGTCCCAGGGCAGCGGCAAGTGGCCCGACCACAACGGTGTCCACTCGGGACTCTTTTATGACTGGTGGACCAAGTGCCTGCTCGTCCTCGAGGGCGACGACCACCACCGCATCCGCCGACTTCTGAACCCGGCATTCTCGCCCCGCCACATCGAGCCGTACCTTCCGCGATTCGAGGAACTCGCCATCGAACTCATCGACGGTGTGCTCGACAAGGGCGAATTCGAGTACGTCAACGACTTCGCGGAACCGTACGCGACCCGGGTTCTGTGCATCCTTCTCGGAATCCCCGAAACCGAGTGGCCGACCATCGCCCGTCTTGCTTCGACAATCGGTCTGGCGCTCGGTGTCACCTTGAAGCAGGACCTCGGGGTCGTCGAAGACGCGCTGCAGGAACTCTACGGTTACGCCGAAAACCTCATCGCCGACCGCCAGGCGAACCCGGGGGACGACCTCGTCACCAAGCTGGTGCAGGCGAACGCTGACGGCGACACGTTGAGCGATTCCGAACTGCGCAACGCACTGTGCCTGCTGATCTTCGGCGGAATGGACACGACTCGTAACCAACTAGGGCTGGGGATGATGTCGTACCTTCACAACCTCGACCAGTGGGAACTTCTCGCGAAGAACCCCGAACTCGCCCGCGCGGCGGTCGAAGAGGTCATGCGCACCAACCCGACCACCACGTGGGTGACGCGCGAAGCGGTCGTCGACTTCGACTACGAGGACCTGCACGTTGATGCGGGAACGACGGTCCACTTCTTCACGCAGGTCAGCGGAACGGACCCCGAGGCGTACCCGAACCCCGAAATCGACATCACCGCCGAGCGTGCACCGCACTACGGGTTCGGCGGCGGCATGCACCACTGCCTCGGACACTTCGTTGCTCGTGCCGACATGACCATCGCACTCAAGGTTCTGTCACAACGCATGACCAACATGCGCATCAACGGTGCCGACGAGTGGCTGCCTGACTCGGGCAACACCGGTCCCGTCAAACTTCCCATCGCTTTCGACAAGCGCTAACCCAACCCACCAGGAGAAAGAACCATGCAGGTATATGTAGATCGCGCCAAGTGCGACAACCACGGTCAGTGCACCTTCTCGGCGCCGACCATCTTCCGCCTCGACGAGCAGGGCGTGCTGCAGTACGAGGAGCACGCCGACGAATCGCTTCGCAACGACGTCGAAGAAGCGGCGGACGTCTGCCCGCTTCAGGCGATTTTCATCAAAGACTGACCCAACCCACAACCACCGAGGACAAAGGAGTCCGAACCATGGCACACGAAATCGTGGTGAGCGCGCTCACCGACAACGACGCCTTCCACAAGCACCAGGCCGCCAACATGCGACCTGAGGTCGTCAAGGACCTCGAACAGAAGATCGCCGCGGCCGGCGTCGAGTTCATTTATTACATGCTTCCGACGATCGGGTCCAAGGTCGTCGCCAAGATGGTTCCCGCGCACCACATCAAGCGCAACCTCGAAAAGGGAATCGCACTTCACCGCACCGCCGTCGCTGACCTTCAGTCGGACCGCGCGGGTGAACTGATCGGTGGCGGAATCGGCGCTCGCGAAATGATCGCCCTGCCCGACCCCGAGACGTTCGTCGTGTTGCCGTGGGACAACTCGATCGCGCGCGTGCTGTGTCGCGCATACGAACCACCGCACTTCGCCGGCGTCGGTGGACGCCCGCTCGAGACGGATTCGCGCGGACTGCTCATGCGCGCACACAAGGAATTCACCGAACGAACGGGATACGAGGTGCGAAGCGGCACCGAACCCGAGATGACGTGGTCGGGTCCCGGTCTCGAAGTCATCAAGAAGGACGGCGCTAGCCCGGCGTACCAGGTCGAGAACCTCGAGCGCTCGCGCGAAATCTTCAAGAAGGTCATCCGCTATGCGACGGCGTTCGGTCTGGACATGGTCGAAGGCGACTACGAGGACGACGGACAGCTCGAGCTCAACTGGATGTACGACCGCGTCGAACTGACGGCCGACCGACTCGTCACCTATCGCCAGGTCTGCAAGCAGGTCGCGCGCGAACTGGGAATCACGGCGTCGTTCATGCCGAAGCCGTTCAACGGACTCATGGGGAACGGATGCCACCACAACTTGTCGTTGTGGAAGGACGGCGTCAACGCCTGCATCGAACCGGGAAACACCGAAATCCACCTGTCCGAGGTCGGCCGTTGGGCGGTCGGCGGAATGCTGACCCACGCCGCCGATTCGACGATGATCATGGCGAGCACGGTCAACTCGTACAAGCGATTCTGGGACGCGGGGCAGTTCGCCCCGAGTGCACCCACCTGGGGGCTTGACTCGCGCGCGGGCATGATTCGCATCTCCTCCATCGGGCGCATGGAATACCGCCAACCCGACGCGAGCGTGAACCCGTACCTGTCGCACACGGCACTTCTCGCGGCGATGGAAGACGGGCTCACTCGCAAAATCAATTCGGGTGACCCACTGACCGATGACGGCGCAAAGGTTGCGAAGTTCGATGTCACACCGATGACGCTGGGTGACGCGATCGTCGAATTCGAGGGAAGCGCGATGCTCAAGAGCGCGCTCCCCGAACAGATGCGTGACATCTTCATCCAGTTGAAGCGCGACGAATGGGCGCGATACTGCGGGATCATCACCGAATGGGAATTCAGCCAGTACTGGGAAACCGTTCCGTGATGAAACTGCGCCTGGCCTGCATCGACACCGATGCGGCGCCGCTGTTCGACCGAAGCGTCGACGGGATTCACCGCACCGGTTACGAACCCGAGGTAGCGGACCTCGTTGCCGCCGAGATCGGGCGCGAGGTCGAATGGGTGATTACCGGTTGGGACAACATGATCCCGATGGTTCGCGCCGGTGACGCCGATGCGGTGTGGTGTGGCCAGGGGATGATTCCCGAACGCATCGCACTCGTCGATTTCACGCAACCGTACGCGATATTCAACGAGACGGTCTTGGTTCGTGCGGGTGACCCCGCGAGGGACGCGCAGTCGATGCAGGGCTACAAGGTTGGTGCGATTGCCAACAGTGCGAACATCAAGGTGGCGCGAACAATTGACGGAGCCGAAATCGTCGAGTTTTCGAGCGACGATGTGTTCGGCGACATGATTCGTGCCCTTCGCAGCGGCGAAATCGACGCGTTCGTCGACGACGACGTTGTCACCATTCCGTTGGGAGACGACCCCGACTTCGACGTCGCCTTCACCGCCGAGACCCGCAACCCGTGGGGGATTGGGGTCAAGCCGGGAAACGTTGACCTTCTCGCTGACCTGAACCGCGCACTGGATACACTGCGCGCTGATGGGCGTCTTCGCGCGGTGTGGGAAAAATGGATGCCCCACCTGCCGTTCCCACTGGAAGACTAGGAAACATGGCTCACCACATCACCCCCGCCGATGTTCTGCCCGCGTCAAACGACTCGATGCCAGCCGACGCACCAACCGTCGGAGTCGTCGTCTCGCTCAACATCCCCGAGATGACCGACGAGGTCGCGGGACTCGTCGCGCGATTCACCGGTGTCGCGTTGAAGGAACTCAACGACGTGGGAGCACGGGTCGTTCTTTTCGATTCGAGTCGAGACGACCTGTCGGACGCGGCGCTCGCCGATCAGTGCGACGGAATCATTTTCCTCGGTGGCGGGGACGTTGACGCAACCATCTACGGCCACACCGAACCGGTCAACCACGAATACGGCGTTTCCCGTGCCGCCGACGATTACTCCATCGACATCATCAAATCCACTATCGACCGTGACGCCCCGATGTTGTGCATCTGCCGCGGATCGCAGCTGCTCAACGTGGCGTTGGGCGGCGACCTCATCCCCGACATCGAGGTGTACGACCTTCACCGCGGCGGTTCGGGGGACCCGATGTTCAAGGATGAGCACGTCAACCTTGAGCCGGGCAGCAAGATTGCCACAATCCTCGGCCGCGAATCGGTCACGGTCCGATCGGGGCACCACCAGGCCGTCCGTCGTGTCGCCGACGGCCTCGTGGTCACCGCTCGAGCCGACGACGGAATCGTCGAGGGCACAGAACTGCCCTCAGCTCGTTGGGTGGTCGGCGTTCAATGGCACCCCGAGGACGACGATGGTTCAGCGAGCGACCGCCGCAAACTGTTCAAGGCATTCGTCGACGAAGTTCGAGCGGCTCGCGCCTAGAAACGTTCGCGCGGTGCAGCGACCAGCGTGAGCCCGAGTTCGTGAATCGGTAAATCGACGCTGACTCCGCCCGTCGGCAGTTCCCCGACGCGGTTTCCGACCAGGAATCGACCGGAATTCCCTAGGACGATTCGTCCGTGCTGTGACACGAGAGCTGCGTCGACGTCGAGGCGGCGAAGCATCGGCATCAACGCAGATTCGAGAGCAGCCAGTTCGATGTCGCACCCGGCAGCGCCGATGATGGTGCCGTCCAGTCGGAACGGCACGGTCATGGTCAGGATGTACTGGTCCATTCCGGCGTAGTCGAGATACGGACCCGTCAGGGTCGGGCGACCCGTTTCGATGACATTTCGGAACCACTCAAGCGTTTCGAAATCGTAAAAGCCCGCGGTTTGTGGGGTCAGCGTGAACAGAACCCGTGCGGTCGATCCGTCCTCGCCGCGCTTCCACCATTCGATGTCGCCTTCGTCGCCGACGACGCCGGGACGGATGATGATTCCGGCGGCCTCGGGGGTGACGTGCTTTCCGAGGAACGTTTCGGCCGCGGGCTGAACGGCCTTGAGGTCGCGCTCGGCAAGTGTCGGTCGCTTCCCCCGCGCACGCGAGACGCCCTTTTCGGTGTTCTCGGCAAGAGCGGTGAGGTCGGCGTACATTTCGACGAACCAGGTCGACAGTTCGGCAGCGGTCGTCGCGAGTGCCTTCGCGGAAACAGTCATCGCGCGCCTCCCGTTGGGTACATCGCATCGAGGCGGTGCTCGACCAGTCGGTAGGTGTTGCGAGAGACGTGATCTCGAACCGCGCTTTGAGCGGCGTCGATGTCGCCATCGCGCAGAGCCTTCACGATGGCGAGGTGGTCTGCTGCGGCCCACTCGCGATCGGCCTTCCAGTCGAGAACGGACCACAGGATTTCGACGGATTCGCTGAGAAGACGCATTTCGGTCTGCATCAGTCTTTCCGACTGAGCGAGCACGGCAATCTCGATGTGGAAGCGGGAATCGGCGCGAACACACGCCGCGGCTGAATCCGCGGTTGCGACGAGAGACGCGATGGATTCGAGGCGTTCGATGTCGCGAGTCGACGACCGTTCGGCAGCGAGCCGAACCGCGGCCATCCCGTTCGACGCCTGTTCGTCAGACAGGTCACGAAGTTCTGCCATCGACAGTCCGACAAGTCGCTTCTCGAGAGCGGCGGAGTTCGACTCGGGCGTTCCGACGATGAACGTTCCACCGCTTCGCCCGCGACGCGTTTCGATGATCCCCTGGTCGCGAAGCGACTGCAGGGCGTCACGCACGGTGGCTGTGGCAACCCCGAACATTGCCGTGAGCTGGTTTTCGACGGGAAGCTGTTCGCCCTGGCGAAGTAGCCCGAGCGTGATCGCCGTCGTGAGCCGCTCGACGATGGCCTCGGATCGAAGCACGTCGGGAAGAGGCCTGAAGACCTGTGACTGCACTCCCGAGAGCTGACCCATGACACCCCGACTTGTGTTCGGACGACTCGACGAATCGTTGCGTTCACGATACTAAAAAACCTTCACAAGTAAATCATTTAGACCCGAACGAGTAGCACAATAGGGGTATGGCATACGCAATTACCAACCCCGCAACCGGCGCCGTCGAACGTGAATTCGCCAGCGCAACTCCCGCCGAAATTGAGTCGGCAATCACCCGAGCTCACGCTGCGCACCTCGAGTGGCGCGAGTGGTCCGTCGCGGACCGCGCCAAGGTTCTGGCGACCGTCGCCTCGATTTACGACGAGCGCAAAGAGGAGCTCGCCGAAATCATCGCGCGGGAAATGGGCAAGCCCGTCCGCCAGGGTCGCGGCGAAGCGTGGTTCGTGGGCGAGATTTACAAGTTCTATGCCGAACACGGACCGGGATACCTCGTCGATGAGGACATGCACCCGCTGTCGGGTGGTCAGGCGATCGTCCGATCGGCGCCCCTCGGCGTCCTTCTCGGGATCATGCCGTGGAACTACCCGTACTACCAGGTCGCCCGTTTCGCTGGACCGAACCTTCTGCTGGGAAACACTATTCTGCTGAAGCACGCCAGCAATTGCCCCGAATCCGCGCTCGCGCAGGAACAGATTTTCCGTGACGCCGGTTTGCCGGAGGGCGCGTACATCAACCTTTTCGTCGATTCGAAGGACGTCGACGGGATCATCGCGGATCCGCGTGTTCAGGGTGTTTCCCTGACTGGGTCGGAGAAGGCCGGGGCTGCCGTTGCCGCATCTGCCGGTCGTTCGCTGAAGAAGGTCGTTCTCGAACTGGGCGGAAGCGACCCGTTCATCGTTTTGGACGACGTGAATCTTGACGACACCGCCGCGGCAGCCGCGTCTGGTCGCATGAGCAACGCGGGCCAGGCCTGCACCGCTGCCAAGCGTTTCATCGTCGTCGATTCCGTCTATGACCGATTCGTCGAGGCGTTTGCGGCCAAGCTGCAGTCGTACGTCGCTGGCGACCCGCTCGACCCCGAAACGAACCTCGGGCCGTTGTCGTCGACGGGTGCCGTCACCGAACTTCTTGAACAGGTCGAGGACGCTGTCGCCAAGGGCGCCACGCTCGTCACTGGCGGTCACCGCATCGGTAAGGTCGGGGCGTTCATGGAACCGACCCTTCTCGCCAACGTCACGCCCGACATGCGCGCGTTCCACGAAGAGCTGTTCGGTCCCGTTGCCGTCGTGTATCGCGTGGCGGACAAGGACGCGGCGATTGCTCTCGCGAACGGGTCCGAGTTCGGATTGTCCGCGGCGGTGTTTGGCGCGGACCCGGCGGAAACGCGTTACGTTGCCGACCGCCTCGAATCGGGGATGGTCTACATCAACGAGAACACCGACTCGCACGTCGACCTTCCGTTCGGTGGAATTAAGAAGTCGGGCTTCGGTCGTGAACTGGGCAAGTTCGGTTTCGACGAGTTTGTCAACAAGAAGCTGATCCGCACCGCGTAACTGGGGATAGTTCTCGCCGTCGGGCGACGGATTCGGGGACGCTCGACAGGTGACGTCACCTGAACGCGGCTCGGCGAGCCTTGAGTTCACCGTCATCGCGTTGGGCGTTCTCATCCCGATCCTCGCGGTGACGGTGTCCATCTCGACGATTCAGCGGGCGCAGTTCGCCGTCACTGAGATCGCGCGACAAGGGGTCCGTGCCGTCGCACTCGCGCCGACAGCCGCCGCGGGGAATCGCGCGGTTCGACGAATCGCCCGGCTCACCCTCGCGGATTTCGGGATTCGGCAATCGCCACGGTTCGAGGTGACGTGCGTGCCCGTCCAGTGCCGGGAACAGGGCTCGCTCATTCGGCTGACAACGTCGGTCACGATTCCGCTCGCGATGGTCCCCGCACTTCCGGGCCTGGATCTCGTCACCCGTATCCCTGTGACAGCCACCGCCACACACCGAGCCCCGCTACCGGTGTTGCCGTGACCGACCGCGGTTCCGTGCTGCCCCTCGTCGCGGGGCTGCTCGCGCTGTGCGGCATGTTTTCTATTGGCGTGATCGATTCGACGGACCTCGCCATCGCCCGGACGCAATTACAGTCGGTCGCCGACGGAGCCGCGCTCGCAGCTGCGCAGTCCGTGACGCCGTCGTCGGGAGCACTAGTCGACGGGCAGCTCGTCGTCACGTTGACCAACGGAACGGTTTCTCGCCTCGCGCGCAGGTTCGTCCGCGACTCGGAAGTCCAAGGGATCCGAGTCCGTACCGCGAACACTCCCGACGGTCGAACCGCCCTCGTCACCGTCACCCAAACTTGGCGGGCGCCTCTCGACAGCGAATTCCTGCCCTTCCGCATCCGGCTGACGGCAACCGCCCGCGCGCGCACGGCGTTCGGGTAACCGTGTTCGATAGTCTGGGTGTCTCATGATTTCTCTCGACGTGTCGGACCGCATCACCGCAATTCGCGGTTCCTTCGCCGACATCGTGAGTGTCGTCGACCTGCCAAAGCTCGAGGCGACCATTGCCGATCTGTCCGACAAGGCCGGCGCAACCGACCTGTGGGACGACCCGGCGGCCGCGCAAAAAGTGACGAGTGCGCTCTCGCACGCCCAGACACAACGCACGAGAATCCGCGACGTTCAGCAGCGCCTCGACGATCTCGACGTTCTTCTTGACATGGCGAAAGAAGCCGACGACGACGATTCCGCCCGTGAAGTTCTGGTCGAACTCGCCGAGCTGGAAAAGCTCATCGGCGAGATGGAAGTCCAGACGCTACTGGACGGCGAATACGACTCGTTCCCCGCGATCATCACCATCCGCGCCGGCGCTGGTGGTGTCGATGCGGCCGACTTCGCCGACATGCTGTTGCGCATGTACGTGCGCTGGGCGGAACAGCACAAGCACCCCGTCCAGGTCCTCGACGTGTCGTACGCGGAAGAAGCGGGAATCAAGTCCGCGATCATCGAGATTGACGCGCCCTTCGCCTTCGGTGTGCTGTCGGTCGAGGCGGGCACGCACCGACTCGTTCGCATGAGCCCTTTCAACTCGGCGGGGAAGCGCCAGACGTCGTTCGCCGCCGTCGAGGTTGTGCCGCTGCTTGCCGAAGCCGAAGCGATCGAAATCCCCGACAACGACATTCGCGTCGATGTGTTCCGCTCGTCTGGTCCCGGTGGGCAGTCCGTCAACACCACCGACTCCGCCGTTCGCATCACGCACCTGCCGACGGGGATTGTCGTGTCCT
This sequence comes from Micrococcales bacterium, assembly GCA_024641015.1. GTDB lineage: Bacteria > Actinomycetota > Actinomycetes > Actinomycetales > Microbacteriaceae > MWH-TA3. The sequence continues at coordinate 22,558 of JAHEDU010000035.1, read as the reverse complement.
GCCAGAACGAGAAGAGTCAGATTCAAAACCGCGCCGCCGCGATGCGCGTCCTTGCGAGCCGACTGCTGTTGTTGCAACGCGAAGAGGAAGCGAAAAAGAAGAAGGAACTCGCGGGAGTCATCACGGCGTCGTGGGGAGACCAGATGCGCTCGTACGTGCTCGCCCCGTATCAAATGGTGAAGGACCTTCGCACCGATTACGAAGTGAACAACCCCAGCGCCGTGTTCGACGGCGACCTTGACGGGTTCATCGCCGCGGGAATCCGCTGGCGCAAGCACGCCCACTAAGACGGCGGGTGTCGTTCCCCCATCGGGCGAAACCGCGCGTTTAGGCTACAACCACGATGATTCGCTTCGACGGAGTTTCCAAGGTGTATCGGTCGGGCAACCGTCCGGCCCTTCACGACGCGACCCTCGAAGTCAAGCCGGGCGAGTTTGTCTTCCTCGTCGGTGCCTCGGGTTCGGGAAAGTCATCTTTCCTTCGATTGATCCTTCGTGAAGAGCGCGCCAGCTCGGGCCAGATCCACGTTCTTGGTCAGGACCTCGGCCGCCTCTCGAACCGCAAGGTGCCGCACTACCGCCGCAACCTCGGTGTCGTCTTCCAGGACTTCCGCCTGCTTCCGACGAAAACCGTCTTCGATAACGTCGCCTTCGCACTTCGTGTTCTCGGCAAGTCTGAAGCCTTCATTCACGACGCCGTCCCCGAAGTCCTTGGACTCGTCGGGCTGGGAAACAAGGAAAACCGACTTCCCCACGAACTGTCGGGTGGAGAACAGCAGCGCGTCGCGATCGCCCGTGCTGTCGTCAACAAGCCCGCGATTTTGCTCGCCGACGAGCCGACGGGAAACCTCGACCCGGCGACGTCGAACGGGATCATGGACGTTCTTCGCAACATCAACACCGCGGGAACGACCGTCCTGATGGCCACGCACGACACCGCGATCGTCAACCAAATGCAGAAGCGCGTGATCGAACTCAGCGAAGGCCGCATCATCCGCGACGAGGCGTCGGGCAGTTACCAGACCAAAGCGCACGCCATCATCGCTGACGACTTCGAGCCCACCCGTGCGGACTCGCAGCCGATTCTCGTCGAGCCGCTCGACTTCGACCCCATCCCGGACTTCGACCCGATGTCCCCGTCGAGCGAAGCCGTTGACCTGTCGTACCTCGACCGTTTGAAGGACGAGGACCCGCTATGAGTTTCAACTTTGTCCTGATCGAAGCCTGGAACGGCCTTCGCCGCAACGTGTCGATGGTGGTCTCGGTCATCCTCGTCACGCTCGTTTCACTGACGTTCGTTGGCTCGGCTGTTCTGCTTCAGTTGCAGGTTCAATCGATGAAGTCGTTCTGGTACGACAAGGCGCAGGTCGCCGTGTACCTCTGCACCGAATATTCGACACTTGGCCAGTGCGACCAGGCAGAGGCAAGCCCTGACCAGATCGCGTCGGTCGAAGCGCAACTGAAGTCGGGAACTCTGAAGCCGTACATCGACAAGTACTACTTCGAGAACCACGACGAGGCGTACAAGAACTTCACCGAACAGTTCAAGGGAAGTGGGGTCGTCGACCTCGTCACCCCCGACCTGCTGCCGCAGACGTTCTGGGTGAATCTCAAGGACCCGACGCAATCCGCGATCATCTTCGAGGCGGTCGGCGGTATGTCCGGTGTTGAATCCGTCGTTGACCAACGTTCGTACCTGGACGGCATTTTCTCGATGCTGAATGCGGCAAGCCTCACCGCGGTCGGTGTTGCGGTGCTGATGCTCGTCGCAGCCGCTCTCCTCATCGCCACCACGATTCGACTGTCCGCGTTCTCGCGTCGCCGTGAACTGGCCATCATGCGACTGGTCGGCGCTTCGAACTGGTTCATCCAAACGCCGTTCATCCTCGAGGGCGTCGTCGCCGCAACCGTCGGGTCGCTCCTCGCCTGCGGCGCCATCGCCGGAATCATCGTCTTCTTCGTTGACGGATTCCTGCAGTCGTCGCTTCCCACCACGGCATTCATCCAGCTCTCTGACTCGTGGATAGTCTTCCCCGTCCTCCTCGGACTCGGTGCACTACTCGCCGCCAGCAGCGCGTACGTCGCCATCTCGCGTTACCTGCGCGTCTAGCGGCTCGTGCGACAGCGTTCGCGCAGGGTAATTTGGTAACCATGTCCACCGCAACCATTGCCGTTGTCGACGGCGAAGGTATCGGCCCATCGATCATCGCCGCCGCTCTCGAGGTGTTGGCGGCAACGGTCGAGAAAACCGGCACATCGATCGAGGTTCAGCGACTTCCTGAACTGACCGACCGCGACGAGTTCGGACTTGTGGTTAGCGATTCCACCGCGGGGAAGTACCAAGACGTCTTTGACGCAGGCACCCCTGTATTGCACGGCCCCGCGGGTGGCCGGTTTGTTTACGAGTTGCGCGACAAGTTGGGGCTCTCGGTTAAGCACACACCGATCGTGCCCTGGGCCGAACTGAACAACGCGGCAATCGTCGATTCCCGTCGAACCGCCGGAGCCGACATCCTCATCGTTCGCGACAACGCGGGCGGGCTGTACCAGGGCGACTTCGCACGCGACGCCGACTCGGCCACGCACTCCGCCACTTACACGGTCGCGCAGGTTGAGGCGGTCGTGACGTCCGCCATCGATGCGGCCGCGAGTCGTGACGGCCGACTCACCGTTGTGACAAAGCCCGGGGGAGTGCCGACGATCAGCCGCCTCTGGCGCGAGACTGCGGAGCGTCTCGTTCCGTCGACCATCGAACTCGACTTCCTCGAAATCGACAACGCCTGCTTCCAAGTTCTCGCCGACCCCAAACGGTTTGACGTCATTGCGACGCCGAACATGTTCGGTGACGTCTTGGGCGACACGGCGACCGTGCTGCTGGGCTCGCGCGGAATGGCGTACTCGGCCAATTTCGGTGCGAACGGTCGAGCGGTTTATCAAACAGCCCACGGCGCCGCGCACGATCTCGCGGGCAAGGACGTCGCCAATCCTGTCGCCCAGTTCCTGTCGTTGGCGTGGCTGTTGCGCGAAAGTCTGGGGCTTGCCGCGGAATCCGACATCATCGTCGCGGCCGTTCGCCGCGAACTGGGCCGCAACGTTCGCACGCCCGACATTGCCGACGAAGATTCGATGGTTGTCGGAACGAAGCGCTTTACTGAGCGCGTGTGCGAAGAAATCCGCGCGACCAATGGCTGAAAAGTCTCTCGGCTTCCCCGCGCTCGTCGTGGTTGATGCACAGCACGATTACCTTGAGGCAGACGGAGTCGCCGGGGTAGACGTCTTCACGACTGCCGCGGCCAGTGTGGTGGCCGCGTTCCGCGATGCGTCCGAGCACGTCATTCACCTGCGAACGATCGTCCGGGCCGACGGTGCGAACGCGATGCCTCACCGCCAGGGCGCACCGCTGTGCGTCGAGGGAACCCGCGGCGCCGATGTGCCCGACGAACTTCGCGACGAAGAATGGGAGCCGGTTTTCGCCAAGTCCCACTTCAGCGCATTCGACAATCCGCAATTCGAAGCAAACCTGTGGACGCACGGGATCTCGACCCTCGTCATCGTCGGGGCGTACACGCACGCCTGCGTTCGCGAAACCGCGGTCGACGCGTATTCACGCGGATTCAGGGTCATCGTTGTCTCTGACGCGGTCGTGTCCAACAGCCCCGAACACGCAACCGCCACGCTGTCGTGGCTGGATGGTCGAATCGCCGAGCTGGTCGATGCGAAGACCATCACGCAACTCGTCACCAAGGGACTTCGACACTCGTTTGGGGTTGGTGAAGACATCGCCGATGCCCAATTCGAGACAGCGAACGTGCCGTTGACCCTCGCCGAACGCTCTGAAATCCTGCACCTCTGGGCGGATCGAATCGAGTCCTCCCGCAAACGTTTCGCGAAAGACATCTCCGTCGCCGTTCGGAAGCCCCTCGCGCTCGCCGAAGACGAAGTGACGCGCGCGATCAGTCACATTCGATCGGCTGCGGAACTACCGAACAACGGTTTTGTCACCGAATTCGAGATTGCCCGTGGCGTGACTGTTCGAAACGAACCCGTCGGTGTCGTCGGATTGATCATGCCGTGGAACAACCCGCTAGCTATCCCCGCAGGAAAAATCGCGGCAGCTTTCCTCGGCGGTAACACAATCGTGTTCAAGCCGTCACCGTTGGACGGCGGAATCGGTGCGCAACTCGTCCGTGAAGCCCGTGCAGCGGGAATCGTCGGACTCGTCCTGGCGAATGCCGATGTGAACGTCGGGCGTAGCCTCGCGTGGCGTGACGACGTCGATGCCGTCGCCATCACCGGATCCATCGAAGCTGGGCAATTCGTTGCTCGCGGTTGTGCAGCGACAGGCAAGTCGCTGCAGGCCGAACTCGGTGGAAACAATGCGGCGATCGTCGCCTCGGACGCCGATATTGACGTTGTCGTCCCCGAACTTGTCCAGAACGCTTTCGTGTACAGCGGTCAGCGCTGCACGGCGATTCGTCGGTGGATTGTCGACGACAGCATCGTCGACGACTTCACCACTCGAGCCATCGCAGAGACCGCAAAGTTTGCCAAGGACCCGCTCGTCGGTTCGCTGATCACCGAAGCCGCGGTTGACCGGGTTTCCGCAGCGCTTGAGGTTGCGGTTGCCGAAGGCGGGCACATTATCGCGGGCGGTAAAGCCCAGCGAAAGAAGCATGTCGTTGAGCCGACAGTGGTTGTCGTGGCCTCACCCCGCGATGCCATCGTTCAGCGGGAACTGTTCGGCCCCGTCGCGGTAATCCAGACATCGACATCTCTCGACCACGCGGTCGAACTCGCCAATGGCGTCGAACAGGGACTTCTCGTCGGTGTGTGCAGCAGTGACCCCGCGACGGCCGAGTACGTCGCCCGGCACTCAGCGGTGGGAATCGTTCAGATCGGCGGTCGACCCGTGCCCGTTCACGCGGATGCACCTTTCGGCGGCTGGGGGCACTCGGGAATCGGTCCGGCGGAGCACGGCGTCTGGGACATGCAGTTTTACACGCGTCCGCGGACGATCTACGACCTAACTAACTAGCGCGGTTCACCGCATCGGCGAACAACTCCGCCGTCAAACGGCGTGACGCCTTGCCCGTGTCCGTGCGGGGGATGGCGGGAACCGCGAAGATGCTCGCCGGCCTCGCGCGCCCGAAGCGTTTCTCGAGTTCGGCAGCGACTCCCGCGATTTCAATGCCAGTACCGGCAACGGCGAGCACGAACTGCGCAACACCGAGGTCGTTCACATGGGTGAACCCCAACGCTTCAGTGACACCGGGGATCGTTACAGCGAACTCCTCAAATTCGAGCGGGTCAATCTTGACACCACCCGCATTGAGAGTGTCGGTCGTCCTTCCGCTTAGATAAAGCGACCCATCAGCTTCGAGCCGACCGGTGTCACCGGGATAGAACCACCCGTCACGGAACGAATTCGCTCTGGCGGTGTCATCCCCGAGATAGCTGGTCGCCATGTGTGGCGCCCGATAGCGAATGACGCCCGTCGCCCCGTGGGACACCGGGGAATCGGACTCGTCCACGATCTCAAGCGTGGAACTGGGAACAACGTGTCCGGCGAGCTCGGGGTTTACCGACTGCCCGATTACGTATTCCGCGGCGCGACCCGCCTCGCTTGATCCGTAGAGGTTCGTCACCGACGCATCGGAAATCGCACGAACACCGTCAACCAACGACTGCGACAGCTTCCCACCCGCCGAATTGACCGACCGCAGTGAATCAAGTCGCGCGCCGGCGCTCACGGTCGCGATGTCGGCAATCTGTTGTGGTGACGACTTGATGGCGGTCACGCCGTGGCGGCGAATCATGTCTCGATTGACTGGTCCGTTTGCCGGTGCGAGGTAGGGGATGCCCGCCTGAACACTGGCAAGAAGCGTGTGGAAGCCGCTCGTCGTGGCCAGTCCCAATGTGCAGAGGAACGGGCCGCCGTCGACGAACAACTTGGCGGCTTCGGCGGCTCGATATTCCACCATCGCCGGGGTCAGTGCGATTGCTTTCGGCTTGCCCGTCGTGCCGCTCGTCAACGCAATTCGGCAGGTGTCGGTGGCTGAGTATTCGGTCGGCTCGAGAGTAGTGCCCAACCCCGCGGCCCGAATCAGGAATTCGTTGTTGACCGTGAGGACGTTTCGCGCGGGACCAGGTCGCCCACCGTCGCTGGTCAGCCACCAATCCCACGTCACGTCGTCGGGTGAATTCGTCGCCGTCACCGTGGCACTTGTCGCCGCTAGGTGCAGCGCGGCGAACGCGAAAAGCACCTGCATCCCGGTTGGCAGATCGATTGCGATGGTGTCGCCGCGATTGACCCCCATCAACCGCAATTGCCCGGCAAACTGCACGGCCAACCCTCGCGCCTCTGCAAATGTCAGCGACTGCGCGGAATCCGCGTAAAACAGGCCATTTGGGTTTGCCGTCGCCACACGATCGAGTGCGGAGAACGGCTGGAAGGTCATTTGCTCATTATTGCCGAATTCGGTGAAAACTCCTCGCCAGACGCTATTCTTGAGACAGTCCACCCCTTTGTGAAAGGTTCATCGATGAACACCACTTCGCGCGCGCTTCGCGTCTCCGCACTTTCCGTGACCGGCCTGGTCGTCGGTGCAGCGTTGCTTCCCGCCGGTTCGGCGTTCGCCGCCGCATCGGATTGTGGTTCGGACGGCACTCTCGTTGCGGATGGTATTTGTGAGGTTACGTTCCTTGAGGGAACCGACGTCGTCTGGACTCCTCCCGCGGGAATCACCAAGCTTCAGGCGCTTCTCGTCGGCGCCGGTGGCGCATCGGGCGCACCGAACGGTAACTGGGGCTACTCCGGTGGAGGCGGTGAAGTCACCCTCGTCGAACTGGCAAACACCGGTGATGTCACGCTCACTGTCGGGTTGGCAAGCGCATGGAACGAAAGCGTTGCTGACGGCTACACATTCGTCGAGCAGGGTAGTGATTCCTTCCAGGCCGCGCCAGGTCTGCACTCTTCCGTCGTAAACGGCAACTCAACTGGTGGCGAAAGCGGAAACGGGAACGAGACTCCCCAGGGATACGGCGGCGGAAGTGGTGCTGGTGGCATTGCGGGGTTTGACTATTGGAATGCTTGGTCCGGTGGGCCCGGCCTCGTCGTAAACGAAATTGACCCTTCAACGTTTGACCTCTTCGCCAACGACGACGAATGTTTGGGTGCTGGTGGATCCAGCATCTGGATCTGGATCGAGGGCTCAAACCTTAAGATTTCCGACCGAGCGACGGATTGCAACCGTAACCTGCTCCCCGAGGGAATCGTTGGAATTCAAGATCCCAACAACATCACTTACCTGCTTTTTGAAAACCAAGTCGACAACATTCTCGACTTTGACGGTGGAGAGCCGACGCCCGGTTCGGGTACCGGTGGAAGCTCTTGGGCCAACACTGCTATCAATAACAACGCAATGGCCCACCAGATGGGTGCGGACGGCAAGGTCGTCCTTCGCTACGACGTCGCTCTCGCCGAGACGGGCTTCGACGCAACCGGTGCAATCGCTGCTGGTGCGGCGCTCTTCGCTGGTGGGGTGGCTCTCGCCGCACGTCGCCGTCGCGTCACGAACTAACTTGTCACCCTCACTAAGCGAAAGAAAAGCAATGACCTCAAAACTCACACTCAGCACCACCGCACTGTCGGCCGCTGGAATCCTTCTCGGAACCGCAGTGCTTCCCGCCGGTTCTGCTTTCGCCGCCGCGGGCTGTGGCGACGACGCCACTCTGGTTTCGGAAGGGATTTGTGAGGTCACCTTCCTCGAAACCCCCGACGCCGCGTGGACTCCTCCCGCGGGAATCACCAAGCTTCAGGCGCTTCTTGTCGGCGCCGGTGGTTCCGGCAACGACGACGGCAGCGATCCCTACGGTGGTGGTGGTGGTGGCGTCCAGCTCTACGAACTCGCGACGACCGGTGACGTCACCGTGCACGTCGGAATTGCGACCGAAGGTGCTTACCAAGTAAACATCAACGACTCCAAGGTCATTCAGGGAACCAACGTCCTGTATGCCGACGGCGGTAAGGCAGGTCAACTGGACCGCCAGTATTGGGGTGGAACGTCAGGAAACGGCTTCAGCGGGTATAACCACGGTGGAGGTGCCGGCGCCGAGTCCACAAGCGACGAGGAAATTGTTGGCGCTGGACTTGTCGTCAACGAAATCGATCCCGAAACATTCGACCTGTTTGCTGACAACGATGAGTGCCTCGGCGGCGGTGGGCCTTCATGGAAAGTTTCAGTCGGGAACCCCCATACGCAAATTCAGGACGTAAACGTTGCGTGCGGAACGGCGTCGCTTGGAATTCCTGAACTGACCAACGATTACGGATTTATGGTTGAGTTTCTCGGCGACATGTCGAACGTTTATTGGATCCCCGCCGTACCAAACAGCGGCGCTGGGGGCGCGTCGGTAGAGGAAGCGGTTGAAGGTATTCAAAACACTCTCGGCGAAGACGGCAAGGTTGTTCTTCGCTACGACGCCGTTCTCGCGTCGACCGGCTTCGACGCAACCGGCGCAATCGCTGCTGGTGCGGCACTCGTCGCCGGTGGTGTTGCGCTCGCAGTTCGTCGCCGTCGCTCCTCGAACTAACTCGATTCACAACAGCGGGGGTCCCTTCGGGGGCTCCCGTTGTTTATTGCCCAGTCAAGTCGCGATAAACTGGAGGGCTGGACAGCCGCCGAAGAGATGAAAGGAGGCGCGCATGCCACGCGAAAAGGGTTCGACCGTCGTTGCAAGCAACCGTAAAGCGCGCCACGACTATCTCATCGAGGACACGTACGAGTGTGGGCTCGTTCTTTCGGGTACCGAAGTTAAGGCCCTTCGATCGGGCAAGGCGTCGCTCGTCGACGGCTGGGCTCAGATCGTGGACGGCGAGATGTGGATGGAATCGGTTCACATCCCCGAGTACACGCAGGGGACGTGGACGAACCACGCGACGCGTCGCAAGCGCAAGTTGCTGTTGCACAAGGCCGAGATCGTCAAGATTTCCCACCGAATCAAGGACGGCGGGTACACGCTTGTTCCGTTGCAGATTTATTTCCTGGACGGCCGGGCCAAGGTCGAGCTCGCGATTGCTAAGGGAAAAAAGGATTACGACAAGCGCCAGACCCTGAAAGAACGTGAAGACAAGCGCGAAGCGGATCGCGCGATGAAATCGAAGTCGTATCGGTAGGGAATAAAACCTCCCCGGTCGGACTTACACTGGTGAAGCCGCACTCGCGGCAGTTGAAAACTCCATAGCGTGGAATGTGACCCGCCCCCACTTGGGGATGATCGGTTTCGACAGTGTGTTCTAAGTCGAAGAGAAGCGGGTCGAGGATGCAGGGTTATCTCGTAAACGCCCCTTGCAAACCAATAGGTGCCAACGCTAAGCGCACCGACTTCGCTCTCGCCGCCTAATAAGCCGCTATCGAAGTCCGTCAGACTAGGTTCGCCTTCGACCTAGACCCTGGCGTCATTTAGAGGGCTTGCTGCAACCCTGTGTTTCAGGGGGTTGCGGGACTTTTTCTGAGACTGGGCTTGTCGATCTAGGTGCCTCAACCAAAGTTCGGAGCCGAGTAGAACGATTGTGAGGATACGCCCGTAGAAGACTTCGGCTGTTCATATTGGACGGGGGTTCAATTCCCCCCATCTCCACGACGAACAAATTCGCGGTGAATTTATTCACAAGAGAATTTGTGAGGAGAGGAGTTAGAAGCGCGCATAGCGCGCTGATATCTCCACTCTTGGCGCAAGTCACATTCCACGCTGTGGTTTTACTACCCGTTAGGGGATCCGATGTCATTCGGCGACGCAATCAAGGCTTTCTTCACCAAGTACGTCACGTTCAGCGGCCGTGCCCGCCGCAGCGAGTACTGGTACGCAGTTCTCTTCACGACTCTCGTCAGCGCGGCAATCGCAATCATCTGGCCCGGCACCATCGATTACTCGAGCGGGTTCGCCATTCAGCGCAACTCGATGATGTCTGACCTCTGGTCTCTCGCGATCCTCTTGCCGTCGCTCGCAATCACCTGGCGTCGCCTGCATGACATTGGTCGCAAGGGCACCTATTTCTTCTTCATCCTGATCCCGATCGCGGGCATCATCATGCTCATCATCCAGCTCGTCAAGGACAGCGAGCCCGGCGCCAACGCCTACGGCGAACCCGTTAAGTAAAAGCTCATGGAAGCGGCGCTGTCCGTTTCGGTGGTGGTGATCACCGCAGTGATCGTCTACGCCGTTGTCCGTTGGGCGCGGTCGCTCGGCTCTCGGTCGCAGGGGACATCAATCGCGGGCAACATCATGAAGCTCTACAACGAGATGTACATGCCGAGCGCCGCGAAGTCGATAGAGAATCGACTCGGGCATCCCGCACGTGAAGAGCTGAAGCCTGAATCGCGGAACGGGGACTGACCGGTGGAGTTGGTTCTGTGGGTCGTCGGCATTGTTGGCATTGCCGTGCTGTTTTCGATTCCAGCGCGACGATACGAGAAACGAACGGGCAAGAAGCTGGGTCGTCATGCGGCAAGCGGGATGATGTCGGTCGTGAACGAATTGTTCAACCCGTCCGCGGCGAACGCGGCGGTAATCCTCGAGGAGCAAAAGGAACGTCGAACCGCGATTCCGTCCCCGGAGGACAAGGATTTCGCGAAAAACTCGATCACCATCGTTCTTCCGAAATAGCTCCGGCCAGTCGAACCGCGGTTCTGGGGCGAATCACAGGAAAGCCCCCTATGCTCAGGTAATGAGCGCACTTCTTCTCACGCAGTCGACATCGAATTACACCGAACTTTTGGCACGCGTGAAGTCCGCGGGACTGCTGGCAAAGAAGCCGTCGTTCTACATCATTCGTCTGGCAGTCATCTCGACCGTCGCAGTCGGACTCTGGGTTGCCGGTGGATTCCTGGGCGCGTCGGCCCTCGACGAAGCACTCGTCATCGGTATCGCGTTCATCATCGCCGGGTTGCTCGGCGTGCTCGGTGCGCAATACGGCTTCATCGCCCACGAAGCTGCCCACCGACAGATTTTTCACAACAACAAGCTGAACGACTGGGCGGGGCTGTTCCTTGCGAACCTGTTCGCCGGACTGTCGTACGGGTTCTGGATGCGCAAACACAACAAGCACCACCAGAAGCCGAACCAGATCGGCCAGGACCCGGACATCGCGATTCGCGTCCTCAGTTTCACCGTTGAATCACGCGACGAAAAGCGTGGGCTTGAGCGTTGGGTTTCGAACCGCCAGGGCTACCTGTTCCCGTTCCTGTTGTTTTTGACCGGCTTTGACCTTCTTCTTGACTCACTGCAGGCACTTCGCCGCAAGGATCGGCCCGCGGGAATCCGTGCGCTCGAGTTCGGGCTGATGGTCATCCGTCAGACCGCGCCCTACGTCATCATGGGTCTGATGTTCGGATGGTTGTGGGCGATCGCTCTGTGGCTGTTCATGATGATGATCTTCGGTTTCTTTATGGGGGCGGCGTTCGCGCCGAACCACAAGGGAATGCCGCTCGTCCCGCGTGACGCGAAGATTGACTTTTTCGAGCGCCAGGTCCTGACCAGTCGCAACATCCGCGGAAGCTGGCTCAAGGACAACCTCATGGGCGGGCTGAACTATCAGGTCGAGCACCACCTCTTCCCGTCGATGGCGCGCCCCAACCTCAAGCGCGCACACGCGATCGTCCAGGCATATTGTGCGGATCAGAACATCACTCTCGTCGAGATGGGGCTGCTGTCGTCCTACAAAGCGATCGTCGTCTACCTCAACAAGGTGGGACTGAGTGGCAACGCGGATCCGTTCGTGTGCCCGATGGTCGCTGACCTTCGCCCGCGCAACTAGAAACCCCGACGGTACGCTGGTCACATGTCGTGGTTGGTCACAGGCGGTGCCGGGTACATCGGCGCACACGTTGTTCGTGCGTTTCGTGAAGCGGGAATCGACGTTGTTGTTTTGGACAACGTGTCGAGCGGCCACCGCTCGTTCGTTCCGAGCGAGGTTCCCTTCGTCACCGCGTCCATTACCGACTCGGCTGCACTGACAAGCCTGTTTTCCGATTACACGATCGATGGAGTCGTCCACCTTGCGGGCTATAAATACGCGGGTGAATCGGTCAAGTTCCCGCTCGTCACCTACGAGCAGAACGTCACGGGTACCGCCGTGTTGTTGACTGCGATGGCGGAAGCGGGCGTTTCCCGACTCGTGTTCTCGTCGTCAGCCGCGGTGTACGGGACCCCCACGGTCGACATTGTCACCGAGTCGACGCCAACCGACCCGCAGTCGCCGTATGGCGAATCAAAACTTATTGGCGAGTGGCTGATTCGTGACCAAGCCGTCGCGACCGGGCTCACGCACACAAGCCTGCGCTATTTCAACGTGGTTGGGTCGGGCACTGACGACATCGCCGACACCAGCCCGCACAACCTGTTCCCGCTGATCTTCCGTGCCCTGGCGGAAGGTCGCACCCCCGCCATTTTCGGTGACGACTATCCGACCGAGGACGGTACTTGCGTTCGCGATTACGTACACGTTTCGGACGTAGCCGCTGCCCACGTTTCCGCCGCCCAGGCACTGATGGCGGGTGACGCGTTGCAGCCGGTTTACAACCTTGGCTCGGGTGCGGGTACGTCGGTTGGCCAAATCATGTCGGCGGTCACAGCATCCACGGGGATTCCGTTCACTCCGGAGATCAAGCCCCGACGTGCGGGTGACCCCAGCCGAATCGTCGCGGACGGAACACTCGCCGCACGCGACCTCGGATGGAAGCAGCGTCACACTGTCGAATCGATGGTCCAGTCGGCGTGGAGTGCACACCAAGCCCACGTGAAGTGAAAGCGCTTTCGGTACGCTGAACACATGGTTTCTGGCGGAGTCACCAAAAGGCACGTTCCGATGGCGGACGGGCGCGACCTTTTCTATTTCGACGACGCAGACACGACTCTTGGTCCTGACCGCGCGGTAGACGCGCGTGAGCTCGACCCGCGGCCCGCGACCGCAACGATGCGCCAGGACGTCCTCACCGGCGAGTGGGTGTCCATCGCCGCGGCTCGCCAAAACCGCGTGTTCCTGCCGTCGGCCGATGCCGACCCGTTGTCTCCGCAAACTTCGACGAACCCCTCGGAAGTGCCGTCGATGTATGACGTCGTCGTCTTTGAGAACAAGTCCCCGTCGTTCGGCCCGCTTCTCGAGGACGAAAACGCACCGCCCAGCCTCGACGCCCTGTCCGAGGTCGGGGTGGGCCGAACTTTCACATCGGTTGGTCGCTGCGAGGTTGTCTGTTTCAGCCCCGATCACGAGGGCGCGCTCGGGAACATGGGAACCAGTCGCATGCGAACCGTCATCGAAGCGTGGGCCGATCGAACCGCTCACCTGTCGACGCTCCCTGGAATTCACCACGTATTCCCGTTTGAAAACCGCGGCGAAGAGATCGGTGTCACACTGCACCACCCACACGGCCAGATCTATGCGTACCCGTACATTCCGCCGCGCACCCAGCAACTCATTGCGTCGGCGCGCAAGGTCGACGGACTGTTCGAGCAGATTCTCGAGTCCGAACGCACGGGAAGTCGTGTGATCTATGCGGGCGAGCACTGGACCGCGTACGTCCCGTTCGCCGCGCGTTGGCCGCTTGAGGTGCACATGCTTCCGCACCGCCACATCGCCGACATTTCCGAGACGACTGACGACGAACGCGCCGAGCTCGCCATCGTCTACCCACGGCTGTTGCGCACGTTCGACCTGCTGTACCCGACGCCGACGCCATACATCGCCGCATGGCACCAGGCGCCGGTACACGTCGCGCGCGACATCATCCGACTCAACTTCCGTTTGACCTCGCCTCGCCGAGCAGAGACGAAGCTGAAGTTCCTCGCCGGTTCCGAAACTGCAATGGGCGCCTTCATCGGTGATGTCGTGCCCGAAGTTCAGGCCGAGTTCATCCGCGACCATTTCTCCCGCGCATGACCCTCGTCGCTCGTGTCACGGCCCGCTTCCGTTCGCTCGTGGGCGAAGCGCCCGCCGGCGTATGGTCGGCCCCCGGCCGCGTCAATATCATCGGCGAACACACCGACTACAACGATGGCTTCGCTCTTCCCATGGCGATCGACCGTCACACCGTCGTCGCAGTAGGCCTTCGGTCCGATGGACGAGTCCGTGTCGGCTCAACACTCAGTGACGACGTCGTCGACGTCGCTCTTGCGGACTGTGTGCCGGGTTCCGTCAGCGGCTGGGCCGCCTATCCACTGGGCGTTGTCTGGGCGCTCGGCGGTGCTGACGGCAACGCGACCGGTCTCGACATCGTCATCGACACCGATGTGCCGATCGGTGCCGGCTTGTCCTCGTCGGCCGCAATCGAATGTGCGGTCGCCGTTGCGCTCAACGATCTGTGGCAGCTGGGGAAATCGTCGATGGACCTAGCCCGCGCAGGGCAACGCGCCGAGAATACGATGGTGGGTGCGCCGACTGGGCTGATGGACCAGATCGCGTCGATGCACGGCCGCACCGACTCGGTCGTCTTCATCGATTGCCGCGAGCCCTCGGTCGACGTCGTTCCCTTCGGTCTCGTTGCCCACAACCTCGCTGTTCTCGTCATGAACTCGCGCGTTCACCACAGTCACGCAACGGGTGGCTACGGAGAGCGTCGAGAGGCGTGTGAGCGTGCCGCAATCGCTCTCGGTGTCCCCGCGCTTCGCGATGTGTCGGTCGACCGCCTCGCCGACCTGCGTGGCCTTGTCGATGACGCCACCTTCCGCCGGGCACGTCACGTCGTGACCGAAAACGCCAGGGTTGAGGACACCGTTGCGACTCTGCGCGAATCCGGCCCCTTAGCGATTGGTGACCTACTCGTTCAATCGCACCTGTCGATGCGCGACGACTTCGAAATTTCTGTTCCGCAGATTGACTGTGCGGTCGACACCGCGTTGGCGCACGGAGCAATCGGCGCTCGACTGACGGGCGGGGGATTCGGTGGTGCGGCTATCGCTCTCGCACCGCGAGACGCGCTTCCCGGCATCGAGAAGGCGGTTCGCGACGCTTACGCGGATGCACACTTCGATTCGCCCGAGATGTTCGTTGTGGCGCCGTCCAACGGCGCTCACCGCCTCGACTAGCGGTCGGCGTGCTTGAGCGACCCGGTCGTCTTGCCGTCGGGGTCAAAGATGGCGCAGTCGACCATGCGGTCACCGGCAGCCCACGATGATTCGGTGGGGTAGTAGTAGACGAAGTCGAGAGCCGAGATGCCGAAGTCGACACCGACGAACTTGGTGAACGAGCGTGCACAGCGCGCGGCGGCGTCGCTGACGATCGAGGCAACGGACGGATACTCGCCGTCTTTCAATGCGAAGTGCGAGAAGACTTCGAGGTCGTGCGGCGTTGAGCACTTCACGACGGGGTCCGTCTCCTTGTTGCCGTCCAGCAGCAACTTCTTGTCGAGACAGTCACCGAGCGTGAGCTGTACAAGCCCAGACGCCGCGAAGGTGCGGGTCGGGATCGGAGTCGGTGCGCCGTGACCGTAAGCCTGGTACAGCGTGGAAATCGTGGTGCACCCACCCAGCGTGGCGACCGCAAGTACGGCGGTGGCGGTGGCGGCAAGCAGGCGAGAGAACTTCACCCGAACAGCCTACTTCAGCACCGTAAGCACATCGGCGTGCAGCAGTCCGTTCGTCGCACACGCCGTCCCGTGCCAGGGGCCGTCGTTTCCGTCGATGTCGGTAAAGCGTCCGCCGGCCTCGGTGATGATGGGGATGAGCGCCGCCATGTCATAGGGCTGCAGGTCGCATTCGGCTGCGACATCGATCGCACCCTCAGCGACGAGCATGTAGGCCCACATGTCGCCGATTGCTCGTGCACGCCACGCAGATGTTGCAAGTGCGATGGCCCGGTCGCCGCGACCCGCGTCGATCCAACCGGGAAGCGAGTTGTAGGACACGACGGCATCTCCCAGGTTCGACACTGAGCTGACGTGGATCGGCGCTTCCTGGGCGCCGGCGCGTTGCGTGTACGCGCCGTGACCGGTCGCCGCCCACCACTTCTGTCCGAGTGCAGGCGCAGACACGACCCCGACCTGCGGGACACCGTCGATGGCGAGCGCGATGAGCGTGCCCCAAATTGGAACACCGCGGAGGAAGTTGGCGGTTCCGTCGATCGGGTCGATGATCCACTGGCGGTGCGGGCGTCCTTCGCCGTCCTGCTCGCCCGTCGCGCCGAACTCTTCGCCCAGAATCGCGTCATGCGGACGTGCGGCGGCGATGCCTTCACGAATCGCCTTCTCGACCTCGCGGTCAGCCTCGGTGACGGGCGTTCGGTCGGGTTTCGTCGTCACCGTGAAATCTTGTGCCGTGAATCGGCGCATCGAGATGAGATCGGCGTGCGCTGCGAGCGTGCGTGCGAGCGCGAGGTCGTCGGCGAGGCTAATGGTCACAGCAACAGGCTACGACACAGAATCAAGTGAGCCGATGAGCCGCTGGACCGAATCAAGGCGCGCAGCGCCTTCGGCACCGAGTTCGCCACGGGCAACGGCCTCGACCATCGCGCAATCGTCATCGCGGTGGTTGCACCCACGGGGGCAGTCTTCGGCGACGTCCGCCAGGTCGGTGAATGCCGCGAGGACTGATTCGGGACGAACGTGACCGAGCCCAAACGAGCGGACACCGGGGGTGTCGATGAGCCAACCGCCGCCGGGGAAGCGGAACGAAACAGTCGAGGACGACGTGTGACGGCCTCGGCCGGTGACCTCGTTGACCACGCCGACGGCGCGTTGCGCGCTCGGCACAAGCGCGTTGACGAGCGTTGACTTACCGACGCCTGAGTGGCCGACGGCGACGGATGTGTGACCGCGCAACAGTTCGCTGATTTCGTCAACGGGCGGAGCGTCGGAACGCGAAGTGACGATGGGGATGTCCAACCCGCGGAAGTGCGCAAGGAATTCTGTCGGGTCGGCGAGGTCGGTTTTGGTGATGCACAAAATTGGCTGAATCCCTGCGTCAAATGCCGCAACCAGGTATCGGTCGACGAGGCGTTGTCGAGGTTCGGGGTTAGCTGCTGCGACGACGATCAGCATTCGATCGGCGTTGGCAACAATCATGCGTTCGACCTGGTCGCTATCGTCCGCGCTGCGACGCAGAGTGGTCGAGCGATCTTGGACGCGAACGATTCGAGCGAGCGAACCTTCCGCGCCCGTGACGTCTCCGACGAGGTCGACAATGTCGCCTGTGACAATCGGGGTACGCGACAGCTCCCGCGCGCGTTTCGCGATGACCGCAGTCTCGGTCGATTCACCTTCATTGACCAACGTCATATAACGGCCGCGGTCAACGGTGATGACGCGCCCCGGAACCGAGTCGTCGTGTGTCGGTCGAGTTTTGGTGCGGGGCTTACTGCCGCGCTTCGGCGGTCGGACTTTCGCCGACGACTCGTCGAACCGATCGAAGCGTTCCAGATCGTCGTCGCGCGACGTCATTCGCCCAGCATCTCTAACCACATACGCGGGAAATCGGGAAGTGTCTTGGTTGTCGTCGCGATGTTCTCGACCTCGACTCCGTCGACGGCGAGACCGATGATCGCGCCGGCGGTCGCCATGCGGTGGTCGTGGTAACTGTGCCATTCGCCACCGTGCAGTGTTGCCGGTTCGAGGCGAATTCCGTCAGGAAGTTCGGTCGCGCGACCACCCAATGTGTTGATTTCCGTGACGAGAGCAGCGAGTCGGTCGGTCTCGTGCCCACGCAGGTGGGCGATCCCAGTGAATTCGCTTGGGCCGTCCGCGAGTGCAGCCAGGGCGACTAGTGCCGGTGCGAGTTCGCCGCCGGTCGATAGATCAAGAGTCACCCCAGGAATGCGCCGACCGCCGCGCACTCCTTCGCCACCATCGACGCTCAGTCCGTACGAATCGCGAGTCACCGTCGCGCCAAAAAGTGGAAGGTACGTGGCAAGGTCGGCGCCGACCTGGGTCGTCGATTCGGGCCAGTCAGGAATGGTCACTGTTCCGCCCGCGATAACGGCGGCGCAGAGAAATGGGGCCGCGTTCGACAGGTCGGGTTCAATCACGATGTCCACACCGGAAATCGGTCCGGGCTCGACACGCCACACGCCTGGTTCAGGGCTATTGACGTCCACTCCGCGGGCGCGCAGGCAGGAGATTGTCATGTCGATGTGCGGCATCGACGGCAGGTGCTCTCCCGAGTGGCGAAGCGTCAGTCCTTCGTCGAATCGAGGCGCAGCGAGCAAGAGTCCGGACACGAACTGACTCGAGGCCGACGCGTCGATGGTGATGTCGCCGCCACGAACTCGACCCGTCCCGTGGACGGTGAATGGAAGGGTTCCGCGACCGTCGTCATCGACGTCGACGCCGAGTTTGCGGAGCGAGTCGATGGTCGTCGCCATAGGCCGGCGCCGGGCGCCTTCGTCACCGTCGAAAACGACGTCTCCGGTGGCCAGAGCGGCGAGTGGAGGAGCGAACCTCATGACGGTACCGGCAAGTCCACAATCGATCGTCGTGTTTCCTGTCAGTGGTCCAGGAGATACTTCGAGAGTGTCAGCAGACTCGTCTCGAGTCTCACGGCTAGCGACCCCGAGGTTACTCAGCGCATCACGCATGAGAGCAGAATCGCGGGAATGGAGGGGTCGGCGCAAAACCGAAGGACCGCTCGCGAGTGCGGACAACACGAGTTCCCGGTTGGTGAGGCTTTTGCTTCCGGGGACGGGGACAATCGCAGAGATCGCTGACCTCGAAATTGGGGCACGCCAATTGTCATTGGAGCGGGAATAAACGCGATCAGTCATTACTTCAAACATTACGCGAGAGGTGAGGGAAGAATGTACCGAGTAGAGCAGGAGACGGCCATAACGGACAACATCAACAATGGTGAGATCGACGCCCCCGACGATTTCGACATCATCGGGCAAGACCCCGAAATTCAGTCGGGGATGGAGGCCAACGCTGCCGAAATCCAGATTCCGGCGAATCAGGGCTGGAACCCCGCGGAAATCCGCACGGACTACCGCAACACCGGAACGTTTGACGATGTATTCCCCGAATTGTTCGAGCGCGTGTACGGTCACGCGAAGTATGAACTCAACCGACTCGGCATGCGCTCTGAGCTGGTCGCCGACGTCGTCCAGATCGCGTCGGAAAAGGCGAAGCTGAACTGGGACAAGTACACCCAGGGAACTTATGCGCTCGCATGGTTCAAGACAATCGTCACCAATACCTGTTTCAACCTGCGCCGACAGCTTCGAAATCGCGATAATCGCGAGATTCAGATTGGTGACGCCGTCGAATTCTTTGATGGTCTCGGGTTCCAGTCCGCCAGCGCCGAAAAGCAGGCGATTGAAAACCTGCGCGTCGAACAGATTCGCGCAATGTTCGATCTTCTTCCGTCGGAACAACGCGACGCCGCAAAGGCCGTCATTCTCGATCAGATGACGACAGCCGAGGCGGCCGCCTTCCTCGGCATCAAGCCCGCAACACTTCTCACCCGCGTGCACCGTGCTCGTACGCGGCTGCGTGAGATGCTTAACGACGAGCACGGAACGGAAAAGGAAATCTAATGGACACGAATCGCGACTGTGGTTGTGCGTCCGCCTTCGGCCGGATCGAAGCGCTCGTTGACGGACAATTGGACTCCAGTGAAACGGCGGAAGTACGTCGGCACTGCTCCTCGTGTGAATCCTGCGCGGCCGAACTTGACGTCGTCGAAACGCTAACTCACAGATTCAGGGCGGCCCTAGCCGAGTCACCACCACCAGGACTTCGAGAAACAATTTTTGCCAATTTGAAAATCGCCACGGATTTTCGCGCGCCCAATTAGTGAGCGCGGGCGACGCGGGACGAGAACCGACGAATCGGTTTAGAGTCCCGCGAACGCTCCATCCATGATCTGAGCGTGTTCCTCGGCGCTGCGCTTGGACGATCCGGCCGCGGGTGACGCAGCGGACGGACGGCAAATGACTCGACCGTCGATGCCAAGTCGGCGGAGCTCGAGAGCGATGAACGGCCATGCACCCTGGTTTTCGGGTTCGTCCTGAACCCACACCAACTCAGCGCCGGGGTGGGCGACGAGAACCTGTGCAAGGTCGGCCTCGGGGAACGGGTAGAACTGTTCCATGCGGACCAACGCAACACCGTTAGCGCCACGCTTCGCGCGCTCGGCGAGCAGGTCGTAGTGGATCTTGCCCGAGTGAAGGAGGATTCGACGGGTCTGACCCTCGACTGAGCGGTCATCCAAAATGGGCTGGAAGACTCCGTTGGTGAAGTCATCCACCGAGCTAGTCGCTCCGCGAAGTCGCAACATCGCCTTGGGAGTGAAGACAATCAACGGACGCTTCGGCTGCGCATATGCCTGGCGACGCAACAGGTGGAAGTACGACGCGGGCGTCGACGGACGCGCGATGGTCATGTTTCCTTCGGCGGCCAACTGCAGGTAACGCTCGATGCGGGCGGACGAGTGGTCCGGTCCCTGACCTTCGTATCCGTGCGGCAGAAGCAACACGACCCCAGAGTTCTGGCCCCACTTCTGTTCACTGGACGAGATGAACTCGTCGATGACGGTCTGGGCGCCGTTCGCGAAGTCACCGAACTGGGCTTCCCACAGAACAAGAGCGTCGGGGTTTCCGACCGAATAGCCGTATTCGTAGGCCATCGCGGCGTATTCGGACAGCAGCGAGTCGTAGATCCAGAAACGTGCCTGGTTCTCCGACAGGTTCAGCAGTGGCAACCATTCCTGACCGTTGACGCGGTCGTGGAAGACGGCGTGACGCTGCACAAAGGTACCGCGCCGGGCATCCTGACCGGCGAAGCGAACCTTGGTTCCTTCGAGGAGAAGTGAACCAAGGGCGAGGATCTCGCCGAAGCCCCAGTCGATTTCCCCATTGCGGCTCATGTCGACGCGCTTCGCAAGCAACTGCTCGAGTTTGGGGTGCACGGTGAAACCGGCGGGCGGGTTGCCGTGAGCGTCACCGATTCGGTGAACGACCGAAACGTCGACGCCAGTGGCTGCGGGGTGGCGTTGCGGCTGGTTGGCAGTTGCCGCTTCCGGGTTCGGAATGACCGATGTGTCAATTGACGCTGCGTGAGTCTCGGCAAAGGCGTTCTCGAGAAGCGACAGGAACTTCGTCTGGACTTCGTCGTATTCGGCCTGCGTGATGTCGCCACGGCCAACGAGCGACTCTGCGTACAGTGTTCGCACCGAACGCTTTGCCTCGATGAGGTTGTACATCAGCGGCTGGGTCATCGACGGGTCGTCGCCTTCGTTGTGACCGCGGCGGCGGTAACACACCAGGTCAATCACGACGTCGTGCTTGAATTCCTGGCGGTAACGAACAGCCAGCTTCGCGACGCGAACAACCGCTTCGGGGTCGTCGCCGTTGACGTGGAAAATCGGCGCCTGAACGGCCTTCGCGACATCGGTCGAATACAGCGATGTGCGCGAATCCCTCGGCAGAGTCGTGAAACCAACTTGGTTGTTGGCGACGACGTGAATCGTTCCACCGGTTCGGTATCCGCGAAGCTGTGACATCTGCAGGGTTTCGATGACGACACCCTGACCTGCCATCGCCGCGTCACCGTGGACGAGGATTGGCAGCACCGTGAAGGACGCGATCGGTTTGAAATCTTGTTTAGCGCGGACGATTCCTTCGAGAACGCCATTGACAGCCTCGAGGTGCGAAGGGTTAGCGGCGAGGTAGACGGGAATCGTCTGGCCCTTGGCGGTGACGAACTTGCCCGTCGTCCCGAGGTGGTACTTGACGTCACCCGAGCCCTGAACGGTCGAAGTGTCGGTCGTTCCTTCGAACTCGCGGAAGATCTGTCCGTACGTCTTGCCCGCGATGTTGGCGAGGACGTTGAGGCGGCCACGGTGAGCCATTCCCATGTCGACCTCGTCCAAGCCGAAGTCGGCCGCGTCCTGAATGATTTCGTCGAGAAGGGCGATCATCGATTCGCCACCTTCGAGCGAGAAGCGCTTTTGACCGACGTACTTGGTCTGCAGGAAGGTCTCGAACGCCTCCGCCTGGTTGAGGCGGTCAAGGATGCGCATCTGCTCGTCGTGCGTCGGCTTCTCGTACGGCTTTTCGAGCTGCTCTTGGAACCACTGGCGTTGGGCCGGGTCCTGCAGGTGCGTGTACTCGACGCCGACGGTACGACAGTACGAGTCGCGCATCAGCCCGAGAACTTCGCGCAACAACATCGAACGTCGACCGGCAAGGCCGCCAACGACGAACTCGCGGTCGAGGTCCCAGAACGTCAGTCCGTGGTTCTCAATCTCAAGGTCAGGGTGAGTTCGTTGCTTGTACTCGAGTGGATCGATGTCCGCCATGCGGTGCCCGCGAACGCGGAACGCATCGACCAGTTCCTGAACGCGCGCGGTCTTGTTGATCGCGTCGGTGTCGTCAACCTTGATGTCCTGGGACCAACGAATCGGCTTGTACGGGATTCGCAGCGCGGCGAAAATGTCCTCGTAGAAGTCGTTCTCACCGATAAGCAGTTCGTGGATGATCTTGAGGAACTCGCCCGAACCGGCCCCCTGGATGATGCGGTGGTCGTAGGTCGACGTCAGCGTGATCGTCTTCGAGATTCCGAGGTCGTAAAGAACTT
>JAHEDU010000027.1 GCA_024641015.1 Micrococcales bacterium | reverse complement strand
CCCCATTCTCAAAGGGAAGTGAACTCACCTTCGAGGTTTCGCAACTCGGGCGTGTCGCGAATTAGACGGTGCGGTTTGTGACGGCGTCGACCAGTCCGCGCAACTCGCGGTCGACCGCGGAATCAAGCGCCAGCTCGTCGAGAGCGCGAAGTGAACGCTCGCGCGAACGCGAAATGAGATCTTCGACCGCGTCGACCGCTCCGGTGCTGGTCAGCGTCGCGCGCAACATGGTGATCTGGTCGTCTTCGAGAGTGGGGTCGCCAATCAATTCATCGAGTACCGAGAGGGTCGAACGGTCGGCGTGACGTCGAGCCATCGCGAGGAGGACAGTGCGTTTGCCTTCACGAAGGTCGTCGCCCGCAGGCTTGCCCGTCACCTCGCTGTCCCCGAAAACGCCGAGCAGATCGTCACGCATCTGGAAAGCGAAACCGAGTGGGAGCGCGAACGCGCGAAGCGCGCTGACCAGTGCGGGACTCGCACCGCCGACAATTGCGCCGAGGGCGATCGGTGCTTCGACGCTGTACTTCGCAGACTTGTAAATGACTACTCGCTGTGCGCGTTCGACCGCGACATCGTCTCCGATGGTCTGCCACGCTGACGAGTCGTGATTGTCGAGGAACTGACCGGCGGTGACATCAGTGCGCATGGTGCGAAGCTCGGCACGGTAGTCGTTGCGACGGTCGGCGTCGAGACCGATCGCGACACTGAGGAATTGGTCGTCGGCCCACGCGAGGAGCAGGTCACCGAGAAGGATTGCCGATGACCGCCCGTATTCGGCCGAGTTGCCAAGGTAGTTGCGGTCGGCGTGCAGCGTCTCGAATTGGCGATGTGCGGCAACAGTTCCGCGACGAGTGTCGCTGTTATCGATGATGTCGTCGTGCACGAGCGCTGCGGCGTGGAACAACTCGAGTCCGGCGGCGAGGGATGCGACGGCATCGACCTGTGGGTGCGAGTCGGCATCGACCGACGGGTCGCCGTACGTGACGGCGGCGCGCCAACCCCAGTATGCAAGTCGGGCGCGGAAGCGCTTGCCGCCCTTGACCAGGCTTTCGGCCACGGTCGAGAGGAATTCCGCGTCGCGACCAATCGCGCTGACATCGGCGTGGCCCGCACGCATCACGTCATCGATGCGTCCTTGCACCGATTCGACAAAAGCAGATTGTGTCGTCACGGTTCCACACTATCGGCGAGCGACATACACTGGAGATATCCGATTGGGGGTGATTCGATGGCTCTTTCAGACGACGAACGACGCGTTCTCGAAGAGATGGAACGCCAGTTGCGTGCCGCCTCGAACGATGTCGTCGACATTGGAACCCGTCGTCGAATTAACGCGACGGCCGTGACCATCGGTGTACTCATCATCGTCGCGGGAATTGGTGTTCTCTTGGGCGGAATCATTTACCGAGTCCCGTTCGTCGGTGTTCTCGGATTCGTCGCCATGGTTGCCGGCGTCCTCATCGCGACCAGTCGCAAGGGTTCGAACGGAACAGCAGCGCCTCGCCAGTCGCGCCCGACCTCTGGCGGTTCGCCGCGCAAGTCGACTCTTGAAGATCGGTGGGAGCGACGAATGGGCGGCGACCTCTAGCGCCTGACTTATGCGGTCGCCCAAACCCGGCTTCGGCCGGGTTTTTTGTTGTGCCGGCGCGGTGGGGGCGAGTGGAGACACGGTGGAAAAAAGTGTCACAAAGTGGAGCAAAATGGAGAAAAGTGGAGTAAAGTGGAGGAAATGGCAATCGCCACGACAAACGGAAGGAGGCGGCCATGTTGCTCGGAACCTACGAACCGAAGCTCGACGACAAAGGTCGCATCATCCTTCCCGCCAAGTTCCGTGACGAATTCGCTGGGGGACTAGTCCTCACTCGCGGCCAAGAACGCTGCATCTACGTCTTTCCTCGCCAGACATTCGAGGGACTTCTCGACACCGTTCAGTCGGCACCGCTGACCAGCAAGGCGGCACGTGACTACGTCCGTCTGCTGTTGTCCGGCGGAAGCGACGAGGTTCCCGACAAGCAGAGCCGCGTCACGATTCCGTCGCAGTTGCGCGATTATGCGGGGCTTGGTCGCGATCTCGTCGTCATCGGAGCGGGAAGCCGCGCCGAGATTTGGGCGGCCGACGCATGGGCGTCGTACTACGCGGACAAGGAACAAGCCTTCTCGGACACCGAGGAGGAGGTGATCCCGGGCCTCTTCTAGTGATGTTGCGACTCCCTGCCGCCCCTGAAGTACTTCCCCCACGGCAGGTAGCGGACGGGAATCGGAACATCACACTCCACCGGAACGATATGGAAAACCCCACTCACATCCCCGTACTGCTCGACGATTGTGTCGACGCACTGGCTCCCGCGCTCACCGCGCCGGACGCCGTTGTCGTGGATGGAACGCTGGGGCTCGGTGGGCACAGCGAAGCGATCCTCGACCGTTTCCCTGCCGTCACCGTTGTCGGAATCGACCGTGACGAAATTGCTCTCGCGCACGCCACCGCACGCCTCGCGCGTTTCGAGTCGCGCTTCGTTCCTGTCCACGCCACCTACGACGAGATCCGCCGTGCGCTTCGCGCCATCGGTCGTGACTCGGCGAACGGGATTCTGTTGGACCTGGGAATCTCGTCGATGCAGATTGACGACGCCGACCGCGGTTTCGCGTACGCCTGGGATGCGCCGCTCGACATGCGCATGGATCGTTCAACCGAACTGACGGCCGCCGACATCATTCGCGACTACAGCGAACGTGATCTCGA
Source organism: Micrococcales bacterium (assembly GCA_024641015.1). Lineage (GTDB taxonomy): Bacteria > Actinomycetota > Actinomycetes > Actinomycetales > Microbacteriaceae > MWH-TA3. The sequence goes on along the minus strand of JAHEDU010000027.1, from coordinate 34,639 downwards.
ACGGATCTTCCGCGCTTACGGCGAAGAAAAACTCTCTGGTCGTTATGCCCGCGCCATTGTTGCCGCTCGCGCCAACGCTCCGATCGAACGCAGCCTCGACCTCGTGTCGATCCTCAACGACGCGACGCCGTACGCGCTCAAGAACGCCGGACACCCTGCCAAGCGCGTATTCCAAGCCCTTCGCATTGAGGTTAACGGCGAACTCGACATCCTTCGCAATGCGATCGACAACGCCCTTGACGCGCTCGCACCCGGCGGACGTCTCGTCGTACTCGCGTATCACTCGCTGGAGGACCGCATGGTCAAGGCGGCGTTCGTCGACGCAACGTCGAGCAAGGCTCCTCACGACCTGCCCGTTGTCCCCGTCGGTCTCAAGGCCGGTTACCGCCTCGTTTTCTCGGGCGCTCGCACCGCGAGTGAGTCCGAGATTGCCGCCAACCCCCGTGCGGCGTCCGTCAAGTTCCGCGCAATCGAACGATTGGAGGTAGCGGCATGAGCGCAGTAGCTCACTCCGTCTACGGATCCCCCCGTCCCCAGGCTTCGGCTCGACCCGGGCTGCGTGCCGTTTCACGTCCTCGTGCCCAGGTGTCGGTCAAGACCGTAACCATCATCGTTGCGGCGTTCGTGGCAATCATCGTCGCACGCCTCTTCGTGACCGTCGCGGTTGAGTCGTCGGCGTACGAGATTGCCTCGCTCAGCGCAGAGAACGTCAGCCTCGGTCGCGACGCGCAGTTCCTCCAGGAACAGCTCAACGTCCTCGACTCTCCCCAGAACGTCGCCGCGATGGCCTCAAGCTTGGGGATGGTGTCGAACTCACGTCCGACCTACATCCGCCTGTCCGACGGCAAGGTGTGGGGAAGTGGTAAGGCCGCTCGTGCCAACTCGTCGCGCGTTGCGCCTATCGCGAACGACCTCATCGGCGCGTACGGTGAAACCCCGTCGCTTGCGGGCGTGGCTCCGAAGACTGCCACGGTTGGTGCGACACAATCGGAAAGCGCCACCGCGTCCGTGTCGACCGGTATTCCCGCGCCGTCCACGCACTAGAACTATTCGACAAGGAGTGAACGGATGAACCGTTCGGTACTCATTTCCCGTCGAATTGGGTTTCTCCTCAGTGCAATCGCGGCTATCGTCGCACTGTTCATCGGTCGACTGTTCTGGATTCAGGTGGTTGACGGGCCGAGACTTTCGCAAGAGGCGCGCGACCGCCAGAGCATTGCCCAGACGCTGTACGGAACGCGTGGATCGATTCTTGATGCCAACGGTGTGACGCTCGCCGAGAGCGTCGAGCGCTATGACATCACGGCGTCGCCCAAGTTCGTCGCCGACTTCAAGCGGGACAACGTGACCGTGACCGTTCAGCAGGCGTTGACCGAGATCGCGACCGCGACCGGCGCAGACCAGGGCGAGATGCACACCGCGGTCACGAAGGACCCGACCTCCGACTTCGCGTACCTTGTCAAGGGCGTCACCATCGACGTTCTGCGCAAGGTCCAAGACCTCAACATCCCGTGGGTGTATCACGACCTTCGCCCCTCGCGCACGTATCCGCGGGGCTCCGTCGCGGGGAACCTCGTCGGGTTCATGGGAACTGATGGACCGCTGACGGGCGCTGAGTATTACCTCAACGACTGCCTGAAGGAAGTGAACGGGTCGAGCACGTATGAGCGCGGTGCCGACGGTATTCGTATTCCTGGTTCGACGGTTGTCACCAAGGACCCGGTGCACGGTGGTGATATCCAGCTGACCATCGACTCTGACCTGCAGTGGTTTGCGCAGCAAACCCTCGCCGACCAGGCCGGTGGGCTTCGCGCGAAGTGGGCCACCGCGATGGTGGTTCGAATCTCCGACGGCCACATTCTTGCCGCCGCCGATTGGCCGAGCGTTGACCCCAACAACGTGGACGCGACCAAGGTCGACGACATGGGTGCGCGACTCTTCTCGTCGCCGTACGAGCCCGGGTCGATCATCAAGCCACTCGTTGTCGCGTCGATGATGGACAAGGGTGTCATCACGCCCAACACGACGATCACGGCGCCCGGGCGTTTCAAAATTCCCGGTGGCGGCTTCATTAAGGACTCGTTCGCGCACGGCAATTTGAACTTGACGACCACCGGTGTGCTGGTCAAGTCGTCGAACACGGGAATTGACACTCTGTCCTTGGCGTTAACCAAGCAGGAACGTTACGACATGCTCACGTCGTGGGGATTGGGTTCAGCCACGCCCGTCGGATTCCTCGGTGAGGACTCGGGGCGAATCACTGACCCCGACATCGTCGATGACGTGACTCAGTACACGGAGCTTTTCGGCCAGGGAATGACGGCGACGAGCGCACAGATGGCACAGGCGTATCAGGCGCTGGGAAACGGCGGAAAGATGGTTCCTCTGACCTTGGTGCAGTCGTGCACGAAGCCGGACGGCACGACGTCGCACGAGCCGAAGTCCGAGTCCAAACAGATCGTCCGCCAGGACACCGCCGAGACCACGGTGAAGATGATGGAAAACGTGGCCAAGTACGGTTCGGCTGCGCGAGTTGTCAAGGTGCCGGGGTACCGCGTCGCGGTCAAGACGGGAACGGCAGAGGTTGCCCGAAACGGCCGTTACACCTCGGACCGCATCATTTCCGTTGCGGGAATCGCCCCGGCGGACAAGCCGCAGTACGTCGTTATCGTCACGATTGGTATGCCGAAATCGCGCCGGTCTTCCTACTATGCAGGCCCCGCGTTCGCTACTCTGATGGGGCAGGTGCTCAAGTACTACCGAGTCGCACCGTCCACGGGATCGTTCCCGAAGATGGACCTCGGTAGGGACGGAAAGGGTTGACATCGTGACAGGGAACATCCCCCCGGTGATCCGGCCCGAATTCGTCAGCCCGCGATCGATTGAACTCCTCGCCGACGAGTTCCAGCTCCCGATTGTGGGGAACGCTCGGGGCGTCGAGATCACGGGGTTGACCGTCATGACGCGCGAGGTTCGACCCGGCGACATGTTCGTCGCGCTCAAGGGTGCGAATCGACACGGTGCCGAGTTCGTCGCCGAAGCTGCCGTAAACGGAGCGGTCGCCGTGTTGACCGATGACGAGGGCGCGGTCATCGCCGCCGATTCGCCGATCCCGCTCGTCATCGTTGATTCGCCACGAGCTGCGCTCGGTGAAGTTTCGCGCTGGGTGTACCGCACCGACGACAACGCTCCCCAGTACTTCGGAATCACCGGGACGAACGGCAAGACATCAACGGCATATTTGCTTGAAGGGATTCTGCGGCAACTTGGTGTCACAACAGGACTGTCGTCGACGGCGGAACGGCACATCGCAGGTGAAGTCGTCGTCTCGCGACTGACGACCCCCGAGGCGAGCGAGATGCACGCGCTCATTGCGCGAATGAAAGAGCGCGACGTTCGTGCCGTCGTGATCGAGGTATCGGCCCAGGCCCTGACTCACAACCGCGTCGCCGGCGTCCAATTCGATGTCGCGGGTTTCACCAATTTGTCGCACGACCACCTCGATGACTACGCCGATATGGACGAATACTTCGAGGCGAAGCGACAGTTCTTCGAACCCACTGTTGCGTCACGCGGCGTGGTGTCGCTCGATTCTCCGTGGGGCGCCCGCGTCGTCGACGAATCGCACATCCCGGTGACGACGATTTCGTCACACGGCGACCCTGCCGCCCAGTGGCAGGTCGACATCACCGAAGACCACCCCGGCTACACCGCGTTCCGTTTGACGGGTCCGGAAGGCGTCGTCATCGAAACTCGCGAACCCGTTATCGGGCGACACATGGCCGCTAATGCGGGGCTCGCGATCGTCATGCTGATCGAGGCGGGTTATGCGCCCGACGCGATTTCGCAGGCGCTCGACCGCGATGGCGGAATCCGCGCTTACCTTCCTGGACGTACCGAAAAGGTCTCGGGCGACCGCGGACCCAACGTCTACGTCGATTTTGGGCATTCACCCGACGCGTTCGAGCACACCCTTGCCGCAGTTCGTCGATTCACGACGGGCCGCACCATCATGGTGTTCGGCGCGGACGGCGACCGGGACGCGTCGAAGCGATTCGACATGGGTCGCGTATCGGCTGAGGGTTGTGACATCCTCGTGATTACCGATCACCACCCCCGTTTCGAAGACCCCACGTCGATTCGCAAGGAACTCCTCGTCGGGGCGCGGTCGGTTGCGAACGGACCTGAGATTCACGAAGTCTCACCGCCCGAGGACGCCATTCGTCTGGCGGTTTCGCTTGCGCGGGAAGGTGACTCGATTCTGTGGGCCGGCCCCGGACACCAGAATTACCGCGACATTCGCGGGGTGCGCACCGAATACTCCGCACGCGACCTCGCCCGCGCGGCTCTAGCCGACGCTGGGTGGTCCTAATGTTCTCGGAAACCCTCCACGACGGAACGATCCTCTTGGATGGATCAACGCTGACCGAGTTCGCCGACATTCGCGACGCACAATCAGACCTCGCTGAATGGCGGTTGCGTGGCCACGCGACGATTCACGTTGCTGGACCGCTGTCGGGGGAATCCGCGCGCGACGAACTCGATGCGCTGGGCAGACGGACGGTTCGGCTGAACATCGGAACGTTGATTGCGGTGGGTCAGGAGGCTCGCATTCTGCATCTCGCCGCCGAACACGAGGGTTCGTGGGACGGGGAGTCGCTCCCTGTCGCCGACATTGACTCGGCATACGATGAGGTGAGCCGTTTGCGCGGCGACGGAGTCGTCGTCCTCGTTACCGGTTCATCAGAGCCAGGTTTCGGCGAACTCGTCAGTCGATTGAAAGGAGCCGCATGAGATCACTACTTCTCGGTGCCGGCTTCGCACTCTTCTTCACACTGTTCATCACGCCCGTTTTCATTCGACTTTTTGATCGCATCGGTTGGGGTCAGTTCATCCGAGACGACGGCCCCCAGAGCCATCACACCAAACGCGGAACACCGACGATGGGTGGCATCGTCATCATCGTTGGCGCCGTCCTCGGGTATTTCTTCGGTCACATCATCGACCACTACCCGCCGTCGGCGAGCGCGCTTCTTGTCATGTTCATGATGGTCGGCATGGGATTTGTCGGGTTCATCGACGACTTCACCAAGACTCGCAAGCAACGAAGCCTGGGGTTGGGCGGCTGGGCGAAAATCGCCGGCCAAGCGATCGTCGCGTCGGTGTTCGCCATCCTCGCCATCAATTTCCCCGACGAAAACGGCATCACACCGGCATCTCTTGCAATCAGCGCCGTGCGCGACATTCCGTGGCTCAACTTCGCCCTGATTGGCGGGGGAGTAGGCATCGCGCTTTTCGTCCTCTGGGTCAACCTCATCGTCGTGTCAACGACAAACGGCGTCAATGTCGCTGACGGCCTGGACGGCCTCGCCTCGGGCAGCGCAATTCTCGCTCTCACGTCCTACGTCGTCATTGCGTTCTGGCAGTTCAACCAGAGCTGCTTCAGCGCCGTACTCGACCCGGAAGTGCAGTACAAGTGTTACGAAGTACGTGACTCGCTCGATCTTGCCGCGATTGCCGCCGCCATCGCGGCGAGCACCATCGGCTTCCTGTGGTGGAACACCTCACCCGCACAGATCTTCATGGGCGACACCGGGTCTCTCGGACTGGGTGGTGCTCTCGCGGCTCTGGCGATTCTCACGCGCACCGAGTTGCTCATCGTGCTTCTCGGCTCGTTGTTCGTCATCGTCGCCGGTTCGGTCATCATCCAGCGGGTTTACTTCAAGCTGACCAAGGGCAAGCGCATCTTTCTCATGAGCCCCTTGCACCACCACTTCGAGCTCAAGGGTTGGGCAGAGATCACGGTCGTCGTTCGCTTCTGGCTCATCGCAGCTCTGGGCGTGGCTGTCGGTATCGGTATCTTCTACCTCGAATGGGTGAGCCGCTGATGTCTCGTCGTGCGGGCCTCACCAGCTGGCACGCCGATTGGAAAGACCTCAAGGTTTTCGTTGTCGGTCTCGGTGTTACGGGCTTCAGCGTTGCCGACACGTTGTGGGAACTGGGCGCCAACGTTCTCGTCGCGACCGAGAGTGCCAGTGAAACGCACCGCGCGATGCTCGATGCATTGGGCGTCACTTTCACCATCGTTGACGACGAAAACGCGACCGTCGTCGCTTCGGAGGAATTCGCTCCTGATGTCGTGATTGTGAGCCCGGGGCTTAGTCCTCGTCACCGGATTGTTGAATGGGCGGCGAAGGCTGGCGTTCCCATCTGGAGTGACATCGAGCTGGCCTGGCGCGTGCGTGACAAAGTGAAGACGGCTGAATGGATTCTCATCACGGGGACTAACGGCAAGACCACCACGACACAGCTGACGGCTCACGTGCTTAACACCGCAGGCTTCCGTGCCGCGGCGGTGGGCAATATCGGAGTCCCTGTCCTCGACGCCGTCCGTGACCCGATGGGCTTCGATTTCCTCGTGGTGGAGATTTCCAGTTTCCAACTTCACTGGTTGCCGGGTGTTGGCGAGGGAGCGCTTCGACCAGTGTCAAGCGTGTGTCTGAACGTTGCCGACGACCATCTCGATTGGCACGGCACGGCCGAGGCTTACCGCGCGGCAAAGGGTGCGGTGTATTCGAACACCCAAAACGCCGTCCTGTACTCGACGGTTGACCCCGTCACCGAGGCACTTGTGCGGGACGCCAACGTCGCCGACGGTTGTGAAGCGATCGGTTTTGGGTTCATGGTTCCCGACACAGGCGAACTCGGCACTATCGAAGGCCTCCTCGTTGACCGCGCCTTTGTTCCCGATCGCCGCAACAACGCTCAAGAAATTGTGACAGTCGACCACCTCGCCGAGTTGGGATTCGCTACGCCCCACATGATTCTCAACATCCTCGCAGCGTCTGGTTTGGCGATGTCGGTCGGTGCAAGTGCCGAGGCGGTCGCCGCCGCTCTCGATTCGTTCGAGGTCGATCATCACCGTTGCGAAACAGTCGCGGATTTCGGTGGAATTCGATGGGTCGATGACTCCAAAGCGACCAACGCACATGCGGCGAATTCGTCGCTTCGGTCGTTCCCTTCTCTCGTGTGGATCGTTGGCGGGCTTTTCAAGGGCACCGCGATTGACGAGCTCGTCCAGGCTCACGCATCACGAATTCGTGCCGTCATCGCAATTGGTGTCGACCGGGACGAACCTCGGCGAGTTATGTCGGAATGGGCGCCCGACGTTCCGTTTGTCGAGATCACGGGCGAGAACGTCATGGGCGAGGCCGTTGCGGCTGCCGCACAGTTTGCCGTAGATGGCGACACAGTGTTGTTGGCGCCAGCTGCCGCGTCGATGGACCAGTTCACTGACTACGCCGATCGCGGGCGTCAGTTCGCCGCAGCGGTCAAGGCGCACCTGGGGATTGACAATGAATAGTCCGCGCCGGCTCACGGTTCGTATTCCGAACCTGTTTCAGGCGGACTCGCCGCTCGTCACCATGCTGTCCGCAATCACAGTTCTGCTCGTCGGCATCGGGCTCCTCATGGTTCTCTCGGCGTCGTCTGTGACGAGCGGGATCAACAACAACGGAAACTTCTTTCACGACGCGACGACCCAATCCATCGGCGTCGCCATCGGTATCGCCTCGGCGCTCATCATCTCGCGCTGGCCTCTCGAAGTCTGGCGACGCTATCGAAATTCGTTCATCCTCATCGGAATTGCCCTTCAGGGAGCCGTTCTTGCCTTTGGTGAGTCGTACGGCGGAAACAAAAACTGGATTCAAATCGGTGGAGTCTCGTTGCAACCGTCCGAGTTCATCAAACTCGCCCTGATCGTGTGGCTCGCCGTGTGGATCCACGACAACCCGTACCACTTTGACCGGCCGTTGATGTACTGGTGGGATCACCAGTTCTGGTGGATCATCGCACCGATTGTCCTGGTCCTCGGTGGTGGTGACATCGGCACGGTTCTCATCATTGGACTCATCATCCTGGGGATGCTCGTCATGGCCGGCGCGCCCGCGCGACCATTGGTATTCCTTGGGGCTTCGGCACTGCTCGTCGTGATTGCGTACGTGACCATCGCGCCAAGTTCGCGTGGCTCACGGTTCTCGATCTGGCTGACCGGCTGCAAGCCCGAAGACTACGAGGGCGCCTGCTGGCAGACGATTCACGGGTACTGGGCGCTCGGCTCGGGCGGCTTATTCGGCATGGGAGCGGGCAGTTCCCGCTCAAAGTGGTCGTGGCTTCCCCACGCAGAGTCGGACTACATCTTCGCGATCATCGGCGAAGAGTTCGGTCTGGTCGGCGCCATCTTCCTGTTGCTCATCATCGTCGCCCTTGCGGTCACGCTAGTTCGTTTGATGCGCGCATATCCTCAGCCGCTGACTCAAACGCTCATCGCCGGTGTGCTCGTCTGGATCGTCGGTCAATCACTCGTCAACATCGGTGTCGTGCTCGGCCTTTTGCCCGTGTTGGGCGTTCCACTGCCCATGGTGTCATCAGGAGGTTCGGCGATCGTCGCCAATCTGCTTGCCATCGGGGTTGTGATCTCGTGCGTGAGGTACGAGGAGAAATACGGATGACGACATATTTACTGGCCGGCGGCGGAACTGCTGGTCACGTCAATCCTCTTCTGGCCACGGCGGACGAGCTCGTTCGCATCGACAAGGACGCATCGATCATCGTTCTGGGAACAGCGGAGGGGCTCGAGTCGCGACTCGTCCCGGCAGCCGGCTTGGAATTGGCCACGATTGCCAAACTTCCGTTCCCCAGGTCACTCTCATTGACGTCGCTGGCGTACCCCGCACGTCTCGCGCGAGCGGTTTCCCAGGTTCGTCGGATCATTCGCGAACGCGGTGTTGATGTCGTCGTCGGCTTCGGTGGATATGCGTCGGCCCCGGCGTACCTGGCCGCCCGTTTCGAGAAGATTCCGATTGTGGTTCACGAAGCCAATGCGATTCCGGGAATCGCGAACAAACTCGGAGCGCTGTTCACTCGTCACGTTGGGGTGACATTTGCGGGAACACCGATTTCACACGCGCAGGTAGTAGGAATGCCGCTTCGTCGCGAGATTGCGACTCTTGATCGCACTGCACGTCAGAAGGAAGCTCGCACGTATTTTGGGCTGGACGCGCGACCCGTGTTGTTGGTGACGGGTGGTTCGACCGGTGCAGCGAGAATCAATGCCACGATCCGCGATACGGCTGACAAACTCGTCGCCGCGGGTTGGCAGGTGATTCACACGGTCGGGGAGTCCCGCGATTTCGTGGACCCGAAGATTTCCGGTTACCACCCGCTTACGTATTGCGATCGAATGGACCTTGCCTTGGCTGTCGCCGATCTGGTGATTGCTCGGGCTGGCTCGGCGACCGTGAGCGAGCTCGCGGGACTGGGCATTCCCGCAATCTTTGTTCCGTACCCCGTAGGGAACGGCGAGCAAGTCAAGAATGCTGCCGACGTCGTCGAAGCGGGTGGCGCGATTATCTGTCGCGACGCCGATTTCACTCCCGAATTTGTGTCGTCGACCGTCCTCGAACTGATGTCGAACGATGCTTCGCGAAAGTCAATGGCCACCGCGTCACTCTCGGTCGGAATCCGCGATGGGTCTGCGCGACTTGCCGCACTCGTTCGGACCGCCCTTGACGAACCCACCGCATAGGGTTGTGCTGTGATTGCCCCTGACATGACTCAGTCGATTCCCGACGACCTCGGTCGCGTTCATTTCATTGGAATTGGCGGCTCGGGAATGAGCGGAATCGCGCGAATGTTTGTCGAACGTGGCATCGTCGTGACGGGTTCGGATCGCAGTGAATCGGCGACCACAGCTGCGCTGCGCGACTTGGGGATTGACGTTCAGATTGGGCACGAACCCACGCTGGTGACCTCGGCAAACACCGTTGTTGTGACAGGTGCACTGTGGCAGGACAACCCCGAATATGTGTGGGCGCTCGAACACAACATTCCCGTTCTTCACCGTTCCCTCGCACTGCACTGGCTGTCGCGAAATCGACGCGTCATTGCGGTTGCGGGTGCGCACGGTAAAACCACCTCGACGGGGATGGTGGTGACGGCGCTTCGCGGAGTAGGCGCCGATCCGTCCTTCGTCAATGGGGGAGTCGTTTCAACTTTGGGTGTCTCGGCGGCGACGGGGAAGGACGACGAGTTCGTCCTCGAAGCTGACGAGTCAGACGGATCGTTCCTTCTGTACAACGCCGCCATCGGACTCATCACCAACATCGACACCGACCACCTGGACACTTACGGAACGATGGAGGCGTTCGATGACGCGTTCATCGAGTTCGCCAACGGCTGCTCGGAGACTGTTGTCATTTCGTCGGACGACCCGCATCTTTCTCGATTGCGTTCGCGCATGACGGCGTCGACTCTGACTTTCGGCGAGGACGCGAGCGCAGACGTTCGCGTCACCGACATCACGGCATCCGCCGGCGGTGTTTCGGCAGTTATCCACCATGGTGGTGTCTCAGCACCACTCGTTCTCACCGTGGCAGGGCGCCACAACGCCATCAACGCAACAGGTGTCGTGGCAGTGCTCGTCTCGATGGGCTATTCGCTCGCCGAGGCGGCGGTGTCACTTGCCGAATTCGGGGGAACCGGTCGTCGGTTCGAACTGCGCGGAATCGTCCGAGGAGTTCGTGTCTACGACGATTACGCGCACCACCCGCGCGAAGTTCGCGCGGCACTCGACACCGCGCGGTCCGTCGTTGGCGATGGACGCGTGATCGCCATTCACCAACCTCACCTTTTCACTCGCACGAGAGATATGGCGGGCGAATTCGCCGCCGAGTACGAAACGGGTGCCGACTTCACGGTCGTGCTCGACGTGTATGGTGCTCGCGAAGATCCGATTCCCGGCGTAACCGGGGAACTTGTCACAACCGCGTTCGCGGACCAGACTCGAGTCGCATATTGCCCGAACTGGTCCGACGCGGCCCGCGTCGCGGCCGAACACGCTCGTGACGGCGACATCATCATGACCCTGTCCTGTGGTGACGTGTATCGAATCATCCCGCAGGTGTTTTCGGCGCTGGACGTGTCGTGAAACGACCCCAGCACCACGGCGCTGCCCCTGAACGCAAGGCCACAATTCGAACCCCACGCCGGGAATCGGTCAACCCGTCGGCAAGAATTCACCGAGCAGAGGTCCGCGAAGAGCGCCGATTCACCGAAGGCGCACGGCGGAACCGCCGTGTTCGGTTGACCATCACGTCCTCGGTCGTCGGCTTTCTGCTGTTCGTCGCGACGATCGTGTTGTCGCCGTTGATGACGCTGACGGACATCGAAGTCATGGGCCGGGTCGCTGTTCCCGAAAAGGTCATCGTCGGCGCAGTGAAAGACCAGATCGGCACTCCGCTCGCACTTATTGATTACACGGCGATTTCGGACAAGCTCGGCTCGGTTGTTCGTATTCAGTCGTTTTCGACAGAGCTTCGTCCACCGCACACGCTGCTAGTGCGAATTGTCGAACGCACCCCGATCGGCGCCATCCAGGGCGCCAAGGGGTGGGGCATTGTTGATGCTGCGGGCGTCGTAATGCAAACGACAAAGAAGGCGCCAAAGTCGGTCCCGTCGCTCAACGTGGAATCCGTTGATTCACCGGGATTCCTCGCTGCGGTGAGGGCCCTCCTGGCTCTGCCGCCCAAGTTGCGTTCGGACGTGCGGTCCATCTCTGCCACGACCCGAGACACGGTTCAGTTTGTATTGCGCGGCGTTCCGCACGAGATTCGCTGGGGATCCGACGAACAGTCGACGCTCAAGGCCGCGGTACTTGACCGAGCGTTGGCGATTGCGAAGAAGAAGGGCGGAACGTACGTCATTGACGTGTCGGCTCCCGACACGCTCATCATGAATCGCGTCAACTAGGCGTTTTTGCCCCGCAAAGTTTTCCGCGACACGCCGACGCCACCTCCCGCCAAACAACGGCGCTGACACCTAACTTGTGGGTGCCTTTCGGGGCAAAAAAAGTCTCGGCTTCAAGTAGAGCCTGAATGTTGGAGGAACCCATGGCTGCCACAAGCAACAACCACCTCGCCGTGATCAAGGTCGTCGGTGTCGGCGGTGGAGGCGTTAACGCCGTCAACCGCATGATCGAAGCGGGCATCCGCGGGGTCGAGTTCATTGCCATCAACACCGACGCTCAGGCGCTCCTCATGAGCGACGCGGACGTCAAGCTCGACGTGGGCCGTGAGCTCACTCGCGGACTCGGCGCAGGAGCCGATCCCGAAAAGGGCCGCCACGCAGCCGAAGACCACGCACAGGAAATCGAAGAATGCCTCGCCGGTGCCGACCTCGTGTTCGTCACCGCTGGTGAGGGTGGTGGAACCGGTACCGGTGGAGCCCCCGTCGTCGCGCGCATCGCCAAGTCGATCGGTGCCTTGACCGTCGGTGTTGTGACCAAGCCCTTCAAGTTCGAGGCTCGTCGTCGTCGCGACCAGGCCGACGCAGGTATCGCGGCTCTCCGCAACGAGGTCGACACGCTCATCGTCGTTCCCAACGACCGCCTGCTCGACCTCGCAGACCGTGCGATCTCGGCTCCCGAAGCGTTCGCCATCGCCGACGAGGTTCTCCTCTCGGGTGTTCAGGGAATCTCTGACCTCATCACCAACCCCGGCTTGATCAACCTCGACTTCGCGGACGTTCGTTCCGTGATGCAGGACGCGGGAACGGCTCTGATGGGAATCGGTAGCGCTCGTGGTGCGGAACGTGCCATCAAGGCAACCGAGATGGCCGCATCGTCGCCGCTTCTCGACCAGACGATCGACGGCGCGCACGGCGTACTGCTCTCGATCCAGGGTGGTTCGAACCTCGGTATCCACGAGATCAACGAAGCCGCGTCCCTGATCACGGAGCATGTTCACCCCGACGCCAACGTCATCTTCGGAATGTCGATTGACGACTCGCTCGGTGACGAGGTCCGTGTCACGGTCATCGCTGCCGGCTTCGACGAGGACCCTGCACCGCGTGCCCGCGTCGCAGAACCCCGTGTCGAGTCGTTCAACACGAACGAGGTGAACCGCGTTGACTCGTCCTCCTACACCGAGGGAGAGCCGACGACCGAACACCAGAGCGTCCAGGCCCTGACGGACACCTTTGATTCGGTGTCCGAGGACTACGACCTTCCCGAGTTTCTCAAGTCATGAGTGAAGCGGCCGCGCGCTGGCGCGCGGTTCGCGATCTCGTAGACGCGGAGTGTCGCCGGCTCGAGCGTGACCCAGCCGGCGTCACTCTGATTGTCGTCACGAAGTTTCACCCCGTCGAGATGATTTCCGAGTTGCTCGAGGCTGGGGCTCGCGACTTCGGCGAGAGCCGACACCAGGACGCGTCACTCAAAGCCGAAGCGCTTGCCGGTCAGGACCTCACGTGGCACTTTGTGGGACAGATCCAGTCGAACAAGGCCCGCGCCATCGCCAAGTACGCCGACGTTCTGCACTCGCTTGACCGTGACAGCGTTGTCGATGCGCTCGCCACCGCCGAGCGCCGGGTCCAGGGATTTATTGAACTCAACTTGACCGACGATCCCGGTCGCGGCGGCGTCAATTCGGCTGATGAGATGTTGCGCCTGGCTGAACGAATTTCATCGACCGAGACAATCGATTTGCGCGGAGTCATGGCGGTTGCCCCACTGGGCGATGACCCGGTTGCGGCTTTTGATCGCGTCGCGACACTGTCGAGCATCCTGACTCAGGCGCACCCGCACGCCACGGACATCTCGGCAGGCATGAGTGCCGACTGGGAAGCGGCACTTGCGGCCGGCGCGACACACCTGCGCATCGGCACGTCAATCACGGGAAACCGCCCAATTCCGCGTTAATCTGAACCGAACCTCAAGGAGGAAAATCATGGTCAGAAAAGCGCTTGAATTCTTCGGAATCGTCGAAGCAGGAGCAGCTCCCCGTGCCGCAGCCCCTCGCGCCGAAAGCCACCGCCCTGCACCCGCAGCTGCGAAGCCCGTCGTTCGCTTGAACAATGGTTACCGCGGTCGCGACAACAACTTTGCGACGATTCACACCGTGCGTCCTCGCCGCTACCAGACCGACGCTGAAGGCATCGCGTACACGTTCCGTGACGGCTCGCCCGTCATCGTTGATCTTGGCCAGATGGCTGAAGCCGAAGTTCGTCGCATGATCGACTTCCTCAGCGGTCTTGTCAAGGGACTCGACGGCACCATCAGTCGCGTTTCGGGCAAGGTCTACATGCTGACTCCGGCGGGCATCGAGCAGTACGACGACACCCAGTCGAACGCTGGACTGTCGGACGGCGACCTCGACGCCGAACTCTTCGACTAAACCGTGCCCATCATTTCTGCCGTTCTTGGGACGGCTCTCTGGGTGTACGTCCTCATCCTGTGGGGTCGATTGGTGCTCGAATGGGTTCGACAGTTTCGACCTGATTGGCGTCCCCGTGGTGCCATGCTCGTCATTGCCGAATTGACCTTCACGGTGACCGATCCGCCGCTCAAGTTGATTCGTCGATTCGTTCGTCCGGTGCGGTTGGGCGGGGTTGCAATCGATTTTTCATGGACGATTTTGCTCGTCGTCGTCTACATCCTGATGTCCCTCGTCGGGTAGTCTGGTCAGACAACAGTTTCAACTTGTGGGAATCAAAGGAGTGAATGCGCATGGCGCTCACCGCTGAAGACATCGTCAACAAGCAGTTCAAGCCGAAGCCTCGACTGAGCGAAGGCTACGACGCCGATGACGTCGATGACTTCCTCGACGAAATCGTCAAGGAATTCCGTGCCGTCAAGGCCGAGAACGACGACCTCAAGCAAAAGCTTGTCGGCGCACAAGGGCGCATCGCAGAGCTTCAGCGCGCCGCCGACGCCGGAGTTGCACCCACCCCGACGGCAAGTGCCGCGGCAGCTGACCAGAATGACTCGGCCACGTCAAGCCAGCTTCTTCAGCTCGCCCGCAAGCTTCACGACCAGCACGTCCAGGAAGGCCTCGACGAGCGCGAGCGCATCATTGAGGAAGGCAAGGCCCAGGCCCAGCGCATCCTCGCCGAGGCGGAACTGCGCCAGCGCAACGAGATCAACGAGCTTGACCAGCAGCGCATCGGCATCGAGCGCAAGATTGATGAACTGAAGCAGTTCGAGAAGGAATACCGCTCGCACCTCAAGCAGTACCTCGAGACGCAGCTCAACGATCTCAACACCAGCGGGCAGGAATCCGCCAAGAACTTCTAGGCCCAGGTGAGTAACCACCGAAGCTTCACTGTGCCCGACGGCCTCGTCGGTGAACGGGTTGACGTGGTGGTTGCGCGACTTCTTGGGCTTTCCCGCAGTTTCGCGGCAGAGATCGTCGAGTCCGGGGGAGTATCCATCAATGGACACACCGCGGGCAAGTCGGATCGCCCGCTCGCCGAATCCACGATTGACATCACGTGGGAGGACAAACGCGAACCCGTCATCGTCCCGGTCGTGATCAACGAGATGTCGATTGTGTACGACGATGACGACATCGTTGTCGTCGACAAACCGCCGTTCCTTGCCGCCCATCCCAGCCTCGGCTGGACGGGGGACACGGTTGTCGGTGCGCTGGCCGGTGCGGGATACCGAATTTCGACGTCGGGTCCGCCCGAGCGCCAGGGGATCGTTCATCGACTCGACGTCGGGACATCGGGACTCATGATCGTCGCGAAGAGCGAAATTGCGTATTCCGTGATGAAGCGCAAATTCAAAGACCGCGAGATTCACAAGACGTATCACGCGGTTGTTCAGGGGCATCCGGACCCGACCGAAGGCACAATCGATGCGCCGATCGGTCGTCATCCCGGTTCGTCGTGGAAGTTCGCGGTCACGGCCGACGGCCGTCACTCGGTGACGCATTATTCGACGCTCGAGGCGTACCCCGGGGCGAGTTTGGTCGAAGTTGAACTCGAGACGGGTCGAACGCACCAGATTCGAGTGCACATGTCTGCCCACCGGCACCCGCTCGTCGGCGATGAGCTGTATGGCGCTGACCCGACCCTGACCGCCCGATTGGGGCTGACGCGCCAGTGGCTGCATGCCATCCGACTGGGGTTTGAGCACCCGACGACCGGTCGACGACTCGAACTTGAGGCGCCGTATCCCGAGGATTTGCGTCGCGCACTCGAAATTCTGGCGACGCACTGACGCGCCTCACGGACCCGTCAGCGGTCCGACCTAAACTGATTATTCCGCGCACGTCGAAGGAGGGGTTATGAGCGACAATTTCGTGCACCTGCACGTTCACACCGATAACTCCATGCTCGACGGTGCCGCTCGAATCGGTCCTCTGCTCGACGCCGCGGTTGCCCAGGGGATGCCCGCGATTGCGATGACCGACCACGGCACCCTGTTTGGCGCCTTCGAATTTTGGAAAAAGGCTAACGAGAAGGGAATCAAGCCGATCATCGGCATCGAGGCGTACCTGGCGCCCGAAAGTCGATTCGACAAGCGTCCGATTCGATGGGGCGACGGCGGCGAGGATGACACGTCGGGCGGTGGCGCGTACACGCATCTCACGCTTCTCAGC
This sequence comes from Micrococcales bacterium, assembly GCA_024641015.1. Lineage (GTDB taxonomy): Bacteria > Actinomycetota > Actinomycetes > Actinomycetales > Microbacteriaceae > MWH-TA3. Next base: position 18,197 of record JAHEDU010000027.1, on the reverse strand, counting down.
GAAACGACGGAGGGAATGCACAACCTCTTCACTCTCTCGTCGGCCTCGTACATCGAAGGTTTCTACAGCCACCCGCGCATGGACCTCGACATCTTGTCCCAAAACGCCAAAGGGCTGATCGCGACGAGCGGTTGCGTCGGTGGCGAAATTCAGACGCGAATCCGCATGGGCCAGTACGACGAGGCAAAGAAGGTCGCGTCGAACATGCGTGACATCTTCGGCAAGGACAACTACTTCATCGAAATCATGGACCACGGGATCGGAATCGAGCGCCGTGCGATCCGCGAGGTGCTGCAACTGGCGAAGGAACTCGATCTGCCATTGCTTCTGACGAACGACTTGCACTACGTCCACCACGACGACCACAAGGCGCACGAGGCGCTGCTGTGCGTGCAGTCGGGGTCGACCCTGCTTGACGAAAAGCGCTTCAAGTTCGAGTCGGATCAGTTCTATCTGAAGTCGGCAGCCGAAATGCGCCGACTGTTCCCCGACCACCCGGAGGCTGCAGACAACACGCTGTTGATCGCCGAGAGATGTGGTGTTCAGTTCGACACGACCGCAAACCACATGCCGCACTTTCCGGTCGAGTCGAACGACACCGAAGAAAAGGCGTTCGAACGCGCGGTCTGGGCGGGACTCGAATTCCGTTACGGCAAGGACCTCTCGCAGGAAATCCGTGACCGCGCGGCGTATGAGATCGAGATCATCACCACGAAGGGGTTCGCGGGTTATTACCTCATCGTTGCGGACTTCATCGGGTGGGCACGTGACAACGCGATTCGCGTGGGACCCGGTCGTGGTTCGGGTGCCGGTTCGATCGCTGCCTACGCAATGCGAATCACCGATCTCGAACCCCTCGAACACGGTCTGCTTTTTGAGCGATTCCTCAACCCGGAACGCGAGTCGATGCCCGACTTCGATATCGACTTCTCGACCAAGCGCCGTGACGACGTCAAGCGTTACGTCACCGAAAAGTACGGTTCCGAATACGTTGCCCAGATTGCGACGTACAACATCATCAAGGCGAAGCAGGCGCTCAAGGACTCGGCGCGTGTTCTTGGCTATCCGTACGAAGTCGGTGACCGACTGACGAAGGCAGTGCCCCCGATGAAGCTCGGGCGAGACATGTCACTGTCCGAGATGTTCGACAAAGACAACGAGCGTTACAAAGAGGCTGCACCGTTCCGCGAGGTTGTCGAGTCGAGCACCGAAGCGACAATCGTCTACGAGACCGCCAAGGGAATCGAAAGCATCAAGCGCAACACCGGTGTTCACGCGGCCGGTGTCATCATGTCCGATACCAAGCTGTCCGACATCGTTCCTCTCATGATGCGTTCGAACGATGGACAAATCATCACGCAGTTCGATTACCCGACCTGCGAGGCCCTCGGCCTCATCAAGATGGACTTCCTCGGTCTTCGAAACCTCGACATCCTGGACGACGCACTCGTCAACATCGAGCGCAATCGTGGCGAGACGCTTGTTCTCGAAGACCTCACCTACGACGACCCCAAGGTGTTCGAACTACTGTCGACGGGCGAGACGCTGGGGATCTTCCAGCTCGACTCGCCGCCGATGCGGCAGTTGCTCAAGCAGATGCAGCCCGACTCGTTCGAGGACATTTCGGCCGTTCTCGCGCTGTACCGACCGGGCCCGATGGCAATGAAGTCGCACACAAACTACGCGATGCGCAAGCAGGGGATGCAGGCGATTACGCCGATTCACAAGGAACTCGCTGAGCCCCTGAGCGACATCCTCGACCCGACCTACGGTCTCATCGTGTACCAAGAGCAGGTCATGCAGATCGCTCAGCGCGTGGCCGGTTATTCGCTCGCACAAGCAGACAATCTGCGTCGCGCGATGGGTAAGAAGAAGAAGGAAGTTCTTGACAAGGAGTTCGCGCCGTTTTCTGAGGGGATGGCGGAACGCGGCTTCAGCAAGCAGGCGATTGACACTCTGTGGGAAATCCTTGTCCCGTTCTCTGACTACGCGTTCAACAAGTCCCACTCGGCTGCATACGGCGTCGTCGCGTATTTCACCGCGTACCTCAAGGCTCACTTCCCGGCGGAGTTCCTCGCCGGTCTTCTGACCAGCGTCGGCGACGACCGAGACAAGCTCGGCGGATACCTCGTCGAAGCGCGTCGCATGGGTGTCAAGGTTTTGGCGCCGGACATCAACGAGTCAGTTCTGTACTTCGCAGCGGTGGGCGAGGACGTCCGCTTTGGGTTGGGCTCGATCAAGAACGTCGGCGAGGCCGTCGTTGACCACATTGTCGCCGAACGCAACGCGAACGGCCCCTACGGTTCGTTCCAGGAGTTCCTCGACCGTGTCCCGCTTCAGGCATTGCAGAAGCGAACTCTGGAGGCCCTCATCAAGGCCGGCGCGTTCGATCGATTCGGTCACACTCGACGTGCGCTTCTCGACGTGCACGAAAAGGTCGTCGAGGACGCCACGCGAACCAAAAAGGACGCGTCCAAGGGCGACATCGGATTCGATTTCGGTGAGCTGTTCGACGAGCCCGTGGTCTTGGTGCCGGAACGTCCCGAGTGGCCGCGAAAGACGAAGCTTGAATTCGAGCGCGACATGCTCGGGCTCTATGTTTCTGACCATCCGCTGAACGGTCAAGAGTCAGCACTGTCGCGTGCGGCGTCGATCCTCGTCACAGACCTGCAGGTTGTTCAGAAAATGTCCGAAAGTGAAGACGCCGACGCGGAGTATGAACTTATCGGCGCAAACGAAGGTGACATGGTGACGTTCGCGGGGCTGCTGCGCAACGTTGAAATGCGCGTCGCGCGAACGTCGGGGAAGCCGTTCGCGATGGCGATGCTGGAGGACATGTCTGGGTCGATTCCCGTGTCGGTGCTGGGCCGCGCGTATGAAGAACTTCGGCTCAAGCTCGTCAACGACACCATCGTCGCGGTGTCGGGTCGAATCCGACTTCGTGAAAACACCGTCTCGCTGATGGCGAACGACATTCGTGAACTCGAAACGATCAATATCAACGAGGTGTCGCTGGTCAAGGTGCAGTTGCCCGCCAGTCACGCGACGACGAGCGTAATTGCGGAGCTCGACGAGATCCTCAAGCGCCACCCCGGCGATTCCGAGGTCGAACTTCGAGTGCGTCATCCCGACGCGGTTCGCGTGTTCACGCTGCCGCACCGCGTGACCGTGAGCGGTGCGCTGTACGGCGAATTGCGCCGCGTTCTCGGACCGAACGCTCTGGTTTAGTCGACGACGTCGCCGACCGCGTGATAGCGGCGTTCGACATAGACAAGCGGCGAACAGTCGATGTTGGTGTCTCCGCCGTCGATTTCGACGATGACGGAGGCGTTGTCGCCAACTTCAGTCACTGCTACCACGTGCGCTTCGAGAACGGCGCGTACGCCCGTGAGGCGAGGGAGTCCGCGGTCATCGGCTGACCAGTGATCGCCCTCGAAGCGCTGGGCGGCGGGACCCGCCATGATTCGAGCAATTTCGACCTGGTGTCCGGCGAGGAAGTGGAGAAGAACGCGGGCGCCGATTCCGACGGAACGGTAGGACGACGCGTGCTGGGCGATGTTGAACGACGCACGAGGCGGCACTGCAGAAAATGATGCAAGCGAGGTGGCCGTGAATCCGACGGGTTCGCCGTGTGAATCGTTCGCGGTGATGACCGCGACTCCGGCCGGGTGCAGCGAGAACGCTGCGAGGAAGGCGGACTGAGGTGTCATGTCGTTCACAGGCTCCTCGTAATCGGTCGACGCTTCCAACCCAACGGTAGCATTGAGGTGATGTTGACAACGATTTCCGCGCCTCACGGGCCTCTCAGTGCCGCTCAAGCGCGGGCTCTTGTCCCTCGCGCGCCGTTGGCTCACACCGATGCGCACGCTGTCGCGGCCGAGCTGGTCGATGACGTTCGTCGTCGCGGCGTCGAAGCTTTGCAGGAACATGGCGTGCGGTTCGACGGGGGATACGCCGAGCCGCTGCGCGTTCCCGTCGCTGAACTGTCCGCCGCCGATGCGGCGCTCGATCCCGAACTGCGTGAAGCGATTGTCAACGCCATCGCCCGAGTCCGCGTTGGCTCGCGCGCGCAGGTTCCCGCACCCGCCGTCACTGAAGTGGCGCCCGGTGCGTTCATCGAGCAGCACTGGGTTCCCGTCGAGCGTGTTGGTTTGTACGTACCTGGTGGCAAAGCCGTCTATCCGTCAAGTGTCGTGATGAACGTCATCGCAGCACAGGTCGCCGGCGTTCAGTCGATCGCACTCGTCAGCCCAGCACAGAAGGAACACGGCTTCTCGGTTCACCCGACGATCGCCGCCGTCGCCAACATGCTCGGCGTCACCGAGGTGTACGCCATCGGCGGTGCCGGTGCGATTGGCGCTTTGGCCTACGGAGTTCCGGAACTGGGACTCGAGCCCGTCTCGGTCATCACGGGTCCCGGCAACGCCTACGTCGCTGCTGCTAAGCGCGTCGTGTCCGGAATCGTCGGAATCGACTCCGAGGCCGGCCCGACCGAAATTCTCATCATCGCGGATAACACCGCGAGTCCCGACCTCGTTGCGGCGGACCTCGTTTCTCAGGCCGAGCACGACGAACTCGCCAGTGCCGTTCTTGTGACCGACTCGGTCGCACTTGCGGCTCAGGTCAGCGCAAAGGTCACCTCGCGCGTCACCACGACTCGTCACCGCGAACGCGTCACTGCCGCGCTCATGGGGGAGCAGTCGCGAATCATCATCGTCGACTCGATTGATGACGCGATTCGCGTGTCCGACGCGTACGCGCCCGAGCACCTCGAAATTCACACCCGCAACGCTGAGATCGTTGCTGCACGCATCCGCAATGCTGGCGCGATCTTCGTCGGTGCCGATACGCCCGTTTCGCTGGGGGATTACCTCGCGGGATCAAACCACGTTCTTCCGACGAACGGGAACGCGCGTCACGCCGCGGCCCTTGGTCCGGCCACGTTCCTGCGTCCTCGACAGACCGTCCGCTATTCGCGTGATGCGTTGCGCGCCGTTTCGCACGACATTGTGACTTTTGCCCAGGCCGAGAACCTGCCCGCCCACGGTGATGCCGTGACGGCACGATTCGAGAGGTAACGCGATGTTCTGTCCTTTCTGCCGTCACACCGACAGCCGTGTCATCGATTCGCGCACGTCTGAGGACGGTCTGTCGATTCGCCGCCGCCGCGAATGCCCCTCGTGCAGTGGTCGGTTCTCAACTCTCGAGACTGCGAGCCTTTCCGTCATCAAGCGCAACGGTGTTGTCGAACCGTTCTCGCGCGAAAAGATCGTGTCCGGCGTTCGCAAGGCGTGCCAGGGTCGCCCGGTCACCGACGCCGAACTGGCGGCTCTGGCCCAACGCGTCGAAGAGAACGTTCGCGCAACCGGCGTCTCGCAGATTGACGCGAATGAAATCGGACTGGCGATCCTTCCCGAACTTCGCACCATCGACCTCGTCGCATACTTGCGCTTCGCGAGCGTCTACAAGGCGTTCGAATCCCTCGCCGACTTCGACCGAGCGATCGAGGAGCTGCGCAACGACGGCGGAAAGACCACCGACTCGTGATCTATCGCGCCATCTTCCGAACCGTCTTTGCGCGCATGGATCCCGAACACGCGCACGAGTTCGTCGTGTCGCTTCTGCGTTTCGGCCAGGCGATCGGTGCGACTCAAGTCCTCCGTCTGTTCACGCGCCCCGCGAAGCGTCACGCCGTGCACACTCTTGGACTGACGTTCGAGTCGCCGTTCGGACTAGCCGCGGGTTTCGACAAGAACGCACTCGTGTACCGAATTCTGTGGGGGCTCGGGTTTGGGCACGTCGAGATCGGCACCGTGACCGCGCGTTCACAACCGGGTAACGAGCGACCACGACTGTTTCGACTGATCGACGACAAGTCGCTCATCAACCGAATGGGCTTCAACAACGACGGGGCAGCCGCGGTTCAGCCCCGACTTCGTCGCCGCGGTGGGCCAGTTCTCGGCGTTAACATCGGCAAGAGCCGTGTTGTTGATGTGGACGACGCCGTCGAGGATTACCTCGAATCCACACGCCTACTGGCCCCGCAGGCCGATTACCTTGCCGTCAACGTGTCGTCGCCGAACACGCCGGGACTTCGTGGTCTTCAAGAGATCGACAAGCTTGAGCCGTTGCTGACCGCGGTTAAACGGGCCGCGGGAGAGACGCCGGTTCTAGTCAAGATTGCCCCTGACCTGACAGACGACGGAGTCGATTCAGTGGCGGCTCTTGCGTTACGCATTGGTCTCGACGGAATTATCGCCACCAACACAACGCTGTCGCGCTCGGGACTTCGCACTCCCGACGATGTTGTCGAGGCAATCGGTGCCGGTGGACTTTCTGGTCCGCCCGTCGCGGCACGTTCAATTGAAATTCTTCGTCGCCTGCGCGCGCAAGTTCCTGCCGACTTCTGTCTCATCTCGGTCGGGGGAGTGACGACATCACGCGACGTCTCGGAACGACTCGAAGCCGGAGCCACCCTCGTTCAGGGGTACACCGCTTTCCTCTACGAAGGCCCGTTCTGGGCTTCGCGAGTTGTTCGAGGGCTTCGCTAGTTACTCGACGACGTCGCCACGTGCGACGCGGGGCTTGGGCACGCGAAGCGGACGGAACTGGAACGCGCGGACACCGGCGTACCAACGGACGCCCTTTTCGACCTCGCCGAACTTCGCCTGAAGTCGCTTGGTGATCTTGCGCCCCATGATCAGTGCGTCGATGAACCCGACGAGGAAGAATCCGTACAGGGCGATCAGGACAGTCAGCTGCAGGGTAGCGGCAACCGAGGTGACCTTGCCATTCGCGTCGACAGCGTTGTAATCGGGGATAAACGTCATGATAATGACGGCGAACATCAACGGAATCATGAACTCGCCGACCGTGAATCGCGCGTCAACGATGTCGCGAACCATGCGCTTCTGAGGGCCTTTGTCGCGAAGGGGGAGATAGCGTTCTTCGCCAGCTTCGAGCCCAGCACGGGCGGTCATGCGCTGTTCGGCGCGCTTGCGACGGTCTTCCTTCGACAGCTTGGTGCGAGCGGGAACCAGCGGGCGCTTGCGTGCGGCTTCGCGTTCCTTGCGCGACGGCGTCGCACGACCCTTGCCTGCACCAGTGTTTTCAGTCGATTCGGTCACGTCGGTCTCTCCTTGAGCTCAGTGTTTATTAGATTACCGTTATGACCGACCACGACCGCTCGACCGACGCACTGCGCGAACTCGTCGCGAGCAAGACCCCCGCAGCACTCGAAACTCTCAAGGAACTCGTTCGGATTCCGTCGGTGTCGTGGGACGGGTTCGATCCCGCGCATGTGCAGGCGTCGGCGGAATTTGTCGCAGCGAAGTTGCGTGACCTCGACCTGTTTGACGAGGTCGTCATTGTTCGCGAGCAGCAGGCAACGTCGTCCAACTACGGTCAACCGGCGGTTCTCGCGCGACGCGAGCCGGCACCGGGATATCCAACCGTCCTGCTGTACGCGCACCACGACGTTCAGCCCCCGGGCGACTCGGCAGCGTGGGAAAGTGATCCCTTCGAACCCGAGATCCGCGACGGTCGTTTGTTCGGTCGTGGTGCGGCTGACGACAAGGCCGGCGTCCTCGTCCACCTCACCGCGTTGGAATCACTCACGGAAGTCCTCGGTGACGATTTCAACATCGGAATCGCCATGTTCATCGAGGGGGAGGAGGAGTTCGGTTCGCGCTCCTTCACGACAATCCTCGATGCCCACACCCGCCTGTTGCGCAGTGACATCATCGTCGTCGCGGACAGCGACAACCGAACCGTAGACATCCCGTCGCTGACGGTCAGTCTTCGCGGCAACGTCGCCTTCTCGCTCACCGTGTCCACGCTCGCCCACGCGTCACACTCGGGAATGCTCGGGGGAGCGGTGCCCGACGCGATGATGGCTGCGATGACCCTCGTTTCGCGACTGTATGACGACAAGGGTGGTGTCGCGGTTCCCGGACTGACAGGCTATTCCGCGCCGGTTCCCGAATTCAGCCACGACGAGTTGGTTCATGACTCGGGACTCCTCGACGGCGTGACCGAGGTAGGCGAAGGGCCAATTCTGTCGCGCATCTGGTTCCAGCCCGCGATTACAATCACTGGTATCGACGCACCGACCGTTCAGAACGCGTCGAACACGCTCATCCCTTCCGTCACAATCAAGGTGTCCGTGCGCGTTGCGCCGGGCCAGTCGGCGCGCGACGCGTGGCAAGCGATCAGAACGCACCTCGAAGCGACCGCGCCGTGGGGCGCCCACCTCGAATTCGGCGAGCCCGACCTCGGCAACGCATTCCTCGTTGACACGACGGGTTCGGCTGTCTCGCTTGAACTCGACGCACTTCGCGATGCGTGGAGCGGAACCGACCCCGTGCTCGCGGGTGTTGGCGGGTCAATTCCGTTCATCGCTGACCTCGTTACGCGCTTCCCGGACGCCCAGATCCTTGTCACGGGAGTTGAAGACCCTGCATCCAAGGCGCACAGTCCGAACGAATCGTTGTCGCTCGCGGTGTTCGAGCGCGCGATTCTTGCCGAAACGTTATTCCTCACGCGACTCAACGACCGCGACCACTAAGAATCGGGGGTAAAATCGAACTATGACCGGAAACACTCTCACTGAAGCAACGCACGGGGTTGTTCTCACCCCCGCCGCAGTAGACAAGGCCAAGGGCCTTCTCCAGCGCGAACAGCGCGATGATCTTCGCCTCCGACTCGTCGTCAAGGCCGGCGGGTGCAGCGGATTCCGTTACGACCTCTTCTTCGACGAGCGCGACAACGAAGGCGATGCGGTCGTCGAATTCGACGGAGTTCAGGTCGTCGTCGACAAGAAGAGCGCTCCGTACCTCGAGGGTGCCGAGATCGATTACGAAGACACAATCCAGGCCTCGGGCTTCCAGATCAACAACCCGAACGCGTCGAACACCTGTGCCTGCGGCGACTCGTTCAACTAGTCGGGACTAAAGTACTGAATTCGAGGAAACCGCGAAAAATCACCGATTTTTCGCGGTTTTTTCGCGTCTAAACGACGAAATTCGTGTGCCGTTTCCCCTAGACTGAATGCATCACCACACACGGAATGTTGGAGAGGTTTGAGGTGCTGAAGAACCGACTTCGCTGGATGGCAGCGGCCACCGCGATTGCTACCGCGCTTACCCTTTCGGGTTGTACCGACCAAGAACTCAAGGGCTGGTTGCCGTCAGAAGCTGGCGTGACAAACATGACGTCACGCATCATCGGCCTCTGGGCGACGTCGTGGGTTGTTCTGCTTGTCGTCGGTGTCATCACCTGGGGACTTATCATCTGGGCCGCGATTGCCTACCGTCGCCGCCAGTCGGACACGGGCCTTCCGGCTCAGCTTCGCTACAACATGCCGATCGAAACGTTCTTCACGATCGTCCCGCTGATTCTCATCATCGGATTCTTCGCTTTCACTGCTCGCGACGAAGCGGCGATTGAAAAGGTCAACCCGAACCCCGACTACACGATTCAGGTGTTCGGAAAGCGTTGGGCGTGGGACTTCAACTACGTCACGGACAACGTGTACGAAACCGGGATTCAGGCACAGGAAAACGACGGCAAGACCATCGAAGCTGACTCGCTTCCGGTCCTGTACTTGCCCGTCGGAAAGACAATCGAATTCGACCTCGAGTCGCGAGATGTCAACCACTCGTTCTGGATCGTCGACTTCCTCTACAAGAAGGACATGCTCCCCGGCCAGACGAACCACTGGTACGTCACTCCGGAAAAGGAAGGCACCTACCGCGGAAAGTGCGCTGAACTGTGTGGTGAATACCACTCGCTCATGCTCTTCACCGTCAAGGTCGTTTCGCAGTCCGAGTACGACGCGTACATTCAGTCTCTTCGCGATGCCGGCCAGGAGGGCCAGCTCGGAGCAGATCTCAACACCAACAATGATGGAAGCACCCAAGGTTAAGGCGGCATCATGACTACGACAGCACCTCGTCCCGCGGCATCGATTCCCGCAGGCGCATCGACCGTCAAGGCCGGCAAGCAGGGAATGGTATTCCTCGACTACTTGACCACCACGAACCACAAGACCATCGGGTACATGTACTTCGTGACGTCGTTCGTGTACTTCCTCATCGCAGGAATCATGGCGCTCATCATCCGCGCACAGCTCTTCCAGCCCGGCCTCAGCCTCGTGACGAAAGAGCAGTACAACCAGCTCTTCACGATGCACGGCACGCTCATGCTCCTGATGTTCGCAACGCCGTTGTTTGCGGCTTTCGCTAACGTGCTCATGCCCCTGCAGATCGGTGCACCTGACGTTGCCTTCCCGCGACTCAACGCACTCGCATTCTGGTTCTACTTCTTCGGTTCGGCCGTCGCCACCGCCGGATTCCTCACCCCTCAGGGTGCGGCATCGTTCGGTTGGTTCGCGTACACACCGCTGTCGACGACCACCTTCACGCCCGGTGTCGGCGCGAACATGTGGGTGTTTGGTCTCGGTCTTTCCGGCTTCGGAACCATCATGGGTGCCGTCAACTTCATCACGACGATCATCACGATGCGCGCCCCCGGAATGACGATGTGGCGCATGTCGATCTTCTCGTGGAACACGCTCGTCACGTCGCTGCTCGTCATCATGGTCTTCCCCGTGTTCGCCGCAGCAGCACTAGCCCTCGGTTCTGACCGAATCTTCGGATCGCACGTCTATGACGCGGCCACCGGTGGCGCCATCCTGTGGCAGCACCTGTTCTGGTTCTTCGGTCACCCCGAGGTGTACATCATCGCGCTTCCGTTCTTCGGAATCATCTCGGAGATTCTTCCGGTCTTCTCGCGCAAGCCGATTTTCGGGTACAAGACTCTCGTGTTCGCAACCATCGCCATCGCCGCTCTGTCGATGACGGTGTGGGCGCACCACATGTACGTCACAGGAAGTGTCTTGCTACCGTTCTTCGCACTCATGACGATGTTGATCGCGGTGCCAACGGGCGTCAAGATCTTCAACTGGGTCGGAACGATGTGGCGCGGTTCCATCACCTTCGAGACACCGATCGTATTCTCGCTCGGCTTCCTCGTCTCGTTCGTGTTCGGTGGACTCACCGGTGTCATCCTCGCGTCGCCCGCGCTTGACTTCCACCTCTCCGACTCGTACTTCGTCGTTGCACACTTCCACTACGTCATCTTCGGAACCGTCGTGTTCGCGATGTTCGCAGGCTTCTACTTCTGGTGGCCCAAGATGACCGGAAAGATGCTGCGCGAAGACCTCGGTCACCTGCACTTCTGGTTGCTCTTCATCGGGTTCCACATGACCTTCCTCATCCAGCACTGGGCCGGAGTCATGGGCATGCCGCGTCGATACGCGACGTACTTGGTCGAGGACGGGTTCACCTGGATGAACCAGCTGTCGACCATCGGTGCGATGATCCTCGCGGTCTCGATGATTCCGTTCCTGTACAACGTGTGGTGGACGAAGCGCAACGCTCCCGACGTCACCGTCAACGACCCGTGGGGTTACGGACGTTCGCTCGAATGGGCGACCTCGTGCCCGCCGCCGCGTCACAACTTCACGTCGATCCCGCGCATTCGTTCGGAAGCTCCGGCGTTTGACCTCAACCACCCCGAGACGGCACCCGCCGGCTACCTGGACAAGTAGGGGAGTAAGCAATGAAGACTAACGTCATCATCTTCGGAATCCTGTCGGTTTTCTTCGCGATCTTCGCGGTCATCTACCCCACCTGGAACTACTTCGGCGAAGGCCGCATCGAGTGGGTCGGCAACATCGGCATCGCTCTCACGATGATCATGTTCCTGCTTCTCGGTGGCTTCCTCTTCCTCAACTTGCGCCGCCAGGGCGGGGTGCTTCCTGAGGACTCGGAAATCGCAGACATCGATGACGGCGACACCGAAATGGGTTACTACCTTCCGTGGTCGTGGTGGCCGTTCTTCGCCGGTGCAGCCGGTGGTTTGGCGATGCTCTCGATGGCAGTCGGACCGTGGCTTGCGCTGTTCTCGCTCGGTCTCGTCCTCATCACGTTCGTGGGATGGTTCTTCGAGCCTTTCCGTGGTGGCGCATACCGTCGCTAACGACCTCGATTGGGCCCCTGCGCATCGCGCGGGGGCCTTTTCATGTCCACGGCGGGGAATAGGGTGATGCCATGAGCTCAAAAACGCCTCAGGAACCCGTGGAACCGAACGAACCGCCTGCGACCCCACCGCAGGAGATAACGCTGCGTGACGGCGAATCCGTGTCGTTCAATGCACCAACTGACGGTGAAACTCACATCGTGGTGAACGTTGTGCCCCCGCAACGGTCCACTGGGCTGTTCGGTTCGTGCCTTCAAGGCTGTGGTTGCCTGTTTGTGGCCCTCGTGATCTTCGCGATGATTGGTTCGGTGCTCGGCCGCTAACGAAAGAGGGCCCCACCTCGCGGTGAGACCCTCAAACGAGTTGTTGCTTAGTGCTGTGACGCCGATTCCAACTCGGGCTTTGTGACCGGTGCGATACGGTCCTCGAAGTAGAAGCTGGAGAGTCCGGTGCGAAGGCGCGCACCGACCGTGATCTTGCCACGGGCGTTGGGACGCAGGACCTCGGGCTGGTACTCGTCGAACGACACAAGCTTCCACTGCTCGAACTCGTCGAGCGGGGTGTGGATTTCGCGGTACTCGCCACCGGGGAGGCGAACGATGCGGCTCGACTCGTATCCGTGCAGGACGAGCTCGCGGTCCTTGCGCTGAAGGGCAAGAGCGACCTTCTTGGTCAGCCAGAACGCGATGAACGGTCCGACGATCAACAGCACCTGCAGCGTGACGATGACGCCCTCGATGGTGGTGCGGAAGTGCGTCGCGATGAGGTCGGACGACGCTGCTGCCCACAGAACGCCGTAGAACGTGACTCCGGCGGCGCCAATTGCGGTGCGGGTCGGGGCGTTGCGCGGACGCTCGGCGATGTGGTGCTCACGCTTGTCTCCGGTGACCCACGCCTCGAAGAAGGGGTAGGCGGCGACAACGAGCAGGAAGACCATCAGCACGACGATGGGAACGATGAGGTTCAGCGACAGCGTGCCACCGAAGATCACGATTTCCCAACCAGAGGGGATGAGGCGCAACATGCCGTCGGCGAATCCGATGTACCAGTCAGGCTGCGTACCAGCCGAGACGGGGGACGGGTCGTACGGTCCGTATGCCCAGATTGGGTTGATGGTGACGAGCGACGCGATGAGCATCGTGACACCGAACACCAGGAAGAAGAACCCACCGGCCTTCGCGGCGAAGACGGGCAGGATCGGCGAACCGACGACGTTCTTCTCGGTGCGACCCGGCCCAGCGAACTGGGTGTGCTTGTTGACGATGAGAAGCACGAGGTGCACTGCAATGAGCGCGATGACAATCGCGGGCAGCAACATGATGTGCAACATGTACAGACGGGGGACGACGTCGTTACCCGGGAACTCGCCACCAAAGAGCAGGTACGAGATCCAGAGACCGATTCCGGGAATTCCCTTAATCATGCCGTCGATGATGCGAAGACCGTTACCCGACAGCAGGTCGTCGGGGAGCGAGTAGCCGGTGAAGCCTTCTGCCATCGCCATGATGAAGAGAAGGAATCCGACGACCCAGTTGATTTCGCGGGGCTTGCGGAATGCGCCGGTGAAGAACACGCGGAGCATGTGCAGACCAATCGACGCAACGAAGAGCAGCGCGGCCCAGTGGTGCACCTGGCGCATGAGCAAACCGCCACGGATGTCGAACGAGATGTTGAGCGTCGACGAATATGCGGCGGACATCTGGATGCCCTTGAGCGGTGCGTACGAACCGTCGTAGTGAACTTCGGTCATCGAGGGCTCGAAGAACAGAGTGAGGAAGGTTCCCGAGAGCAGGATGATGACGAACGAGTACAGCGCGATTTCACCGAGCATGAACGACCAGTGGTCGGGGAAGATCTTGCGGCCAAGAGTCTTGACGGCGGTCGAGATCGAGGTGCGCTCGTCGAGGTAGTTGGCGACGCCCCCTACGAAACGCATTCCGGCGCCGGAGGGTTGACGTGAAGGCTTTGACTTAGTTGCGACGGTCACTGTGTACGCTCCCAAAAGCTAGGTCCAACGGGTTCAAGGAAGTCGCTTTGTGCGACGAGGTATCCCTCAGCGTCCACCGTGATGGGGAGCTGGGGGAGAGGGCGTGCAGCCGGTCCGAAGATGACGGCACACTCGTTCGAAACATCGAACTGTGACTGGTGACACGGACAGAGCAGGTGATGCGTTTGCTGTTCGTACAACGCAACGGGACAACCGACGTGAGTACAAATCTTCGAGTACGCGACGATTCCGTCGTACGACCAATCCTTGCGCTCTTCTGAGATGTTGAGTTCTTCAACGGGGAGACGCATGAGCAGAACAGCCGACTTGGCCTTTTCGTTGAGGAAGGTCTCCTCGTAGTTGTGAAGGTCTTCGGGGATCACGTGGAATGCCGAACCGATGGTGACTTCGCTAGCCTTGATCGGAGTTCCGCTGGGGTCGCGAGCGAGGCGGGTTCCCGCCTTCCACGCGGTGTGCTTGAGCGCCTTGACCGGGTCAGCGGCGGGAGCAAGGTCGCGGAAGAGCGCAATCGCGGGAATCGGGAACGCGACGAGCGCGGTGATAAGCGAGTTGCGAAGCAGGCGACGACGGGTCCAACCGGATTCCTTGTTCGCCTCCTGGAAGATTTCAATTGCGCGCTTGCGAGTGGGCTCGTCTCCGCGCGTTTCGTGACGTTCCTCAACGAGTTCGTGCCCGTGCATGAGCGCCTTGGCCCAGTGAACGGTTCCGACTCCGAGAGTCAGCAACCCCGCGGCAATCGCGACACCGACAAGCAGCGTGTTGAGGCGAACCGACCAGAGGTCGCCGGGGACGATGGGGAAGAGGAAGTTCAGCGCGAAAGCGGTGACGCTGAGGATCGCCGAGAGCAGGAACAGAATCGAGATTCCGCGCTCTGCGCCCGCCGCCTTCTCAGGGTTGACATCGTGGATGCGCTTGTGCTCGGGCTCGAAGCCGGGGTTCTCCACGCGGTCGGCGCGTTCAACGGCGCTGCCGCCCCTGACTGCGACGCTTTTGTCTGACTTAGCCATTCGAGTGACCTTTCCGTGAACCTAGTTCGACTTCGCCGTGAGCCAGATGGTGATGGCAACGAGGCCACCGAGGGCGAAAATCCAGACGAAGAGACCTTCAGAAACCGGACCGAGTGCTCCAAGGTCGAGACCGCCGACCGAGCCGTTCTCGTCCATGAACTTGAGGTACGCGATGATGTCGCGCTTCTCTTCGGGGGTGATGTTCATGTCCGAGAAGACGGGCATGTTCTGGGGACCGGTGACCATCGCCGCGTAAATGTGAACGGGGTCGATGTTGTGGAGGTTCGGTGCGAACTTGCCTTCGGTCAGTGCGCCACCTGCGCCGGCCACGTTGTGGCACATCGCGCAGTTGATGCGGAAGAGCTCGGCGCCGTTCGATGCGTCACCGCCCGAGAGGTATTCAGCGTCGGGCATTCCGGGGCCGGGAGCGAGCGAAGCAACCCACGCAGCCATCGCGTCGATCTCGTCCTGTGCGAACTGAACGGGCTTCTTTTCAGCCTGGGGACCGCTACCCGCCATGGGCATGCGGCCAGTGCCGACCTGGAATTCGACAGCAAGAGCGCCAACTCCGACGAGCGACGGGCCGGCCTTGGTTCCTTCGGCGTTGAGTCCGTGGCACGACGCGCAGTTCGCGGCGAACAGGGCCTTGCCGTTTTCGACCTGTGCGGCCGAGGGGACGTTGTCGGCTGCGGTTGCCGCACCGGTGAAGAGCGCGTATGCGCCTCCGGATGCGAAAAGACCGACGAGCAAAAGTGCGATCGAGGCGAGGGGGTGACGACGCCCGCGACGGGGGGAGGTTGCCATTGTTCTGCTTTCGATTACTTGAGGACGTAGATGACGAGGAAGAGGCCGATCCACACAACATCGACGAAGTGCCAGTAGTACGACACTGCGACGGCCGAGATGGCGTCACGGTGCGTGAACACCTTGAGCGCCTGGATTCGACCGATGATGAGGATGAAGGCGATGAGACCGACGGTCACGTGAAGTCCGTGGAAACCGGTGGTCAGGTAGAAGGCCGAGCCGTAGGCGTCCGAATTAAGCATGACCCACTCGGAGGTGAGCATCGCGTATTCGTAAACCTGGCCGACGACGAAGAACGCGCCCATGGCGTAGGTGAGCCAGAACCACTCGATGGCGCCCCACTTGACGGGCGACCAACCGGTGCGACGTGCCTGGAGTCGTTCAGCGGCGAACACACCAAACTGGCAGGTGACCGACGAGAGGACCAGGACGGTGGTGTTGACGAGCGAGAAGCCGATGTTGAGCTTCGCGGTCTGTTCCGACCAGAGTTCGGGTGCCATCGATCGAAGCGAGAAGTAGATGGCGAAGAGACCTGCGAAGAACATCACCTCGCTCGCGAGCCAAACGATTGTTCCAACGGCAACCGAGTTCGGTCGGTTGACGACCGGAGCGGAGCGGAGCATAGATGCGCTAGTCACGATTACTATTATGGCGAACTTCGGGCACTGGTTTCGCCATTCTGACGGTGTTTTTCGCCGATTTTCGCAATTTTTGTGTCCAAAGTCCCGCCGATTCGAAGCGATAGGGTGGGGGAGTGACTTCGAAGACCTGGACCGACATTCTCGACGCCCTCGTGCGCGGAGAATCGCTCACCGTGGCCGAGTCGTCGTCGGCGATGACGGCGGTCATGAACGGTGAGGTTTCGGACGCTCAGCTCGCCGGTTTCCTAGTCGCGCTCCGTGTCAAGGGGGAGTCCGTCGACGAAGTCGTTGGATTTCGTGACGCGATCTTGTCCGCGGCTCTTCCTCTCGACATCTCGACCGATGCGGTCGACATCGTGGGAAGCGGTGGCGATCCGGTCGGCGTCCTCAATGTTTCGTCTATCGCGTCGGTCGTTGTCGCGGCAGCGGGCGTTCCCGTCATCAAGCACGGAAATCGAGCCGCGTCGAGCAAGTCGGGGGCAAATGACGTCCTCACAGCATTGGGAATCGACATTTCGCTGTCTCCCGAGCGCGTGGCCACGGTTTTCGCCGAAATCGGTGTGACGTTCATCAACGCGATGGTGTTCCACCCCGGATTCAAGAATGCAGGACCGGTTCGGTCGCAACTCGGAATTCCCACGATTTTCAACGTTTTGGGGCCGTTATGTAACCCCGCGCGACCCGAAGCTAACGCCCTCGGAATGGCGAACGCGTCGCGAATCCCGCTTGCGGTGGGGCTTTTCCAGCAGCGCGGCGCGACCGCTCTTGTTTACCGCGGCGAGGACGGAATAGACAAGGTCACGACGACGGGTCACACGCACGTCGTCGAGGTCACCCGCGGAAGTGTCACTCAGCACGATTTTGACCCGCGCGAGATCGGTTTCGCATATTCGACCCTCGACGCCATTCGCGGAGGAGACCCGGCCGAGAACGCCGCGACGGCGAAGCGCGTGTTGGCGGGGGAGAAGTCGGCTGCTCGCGACATCATCGTGCTGAATTCGGCCGCAGGAATTGTTGCCCACAAGCTTTCGCACAACGTTTCCGAACGTGACCGCGCATTCGTTGAGCGCATGGCGGAAGCGGTCGAGATCGCGGAACATTCGATCGATTCGGGCGCCGCTGAGGCGAAACTGCACGCCTGGGTCGCTGCAACCGCCTAACGGCGGGTGACGCGGCGCACGGCTAGCAAAACGACCGCAATCAGCGCACCGATGGCCGCGCCGGCCGTGTTCGCCACAAAGTCGCTGGGGTCGGGGATACCGACGGACGTGATTTGCTGAACCGTTTCGATCATGAAGGACGCGAACGAGAGCGTCAAAGCTGCACGGATCGGGGATCGCAGGAACATCGCCAGCGTGAAACCGGCCGGGATGAACAGCACAGCGTTGAGGATCCAGTTTGCTCCGACAACGACGGAGTCAGCCCAGAGGACGGGGTCGAGGAACCAAATGTACTCGGCGGTGCCGTTCGCATCACCGAGTCGCAGAGTGAACCCGGTGACGAGTGCGAGCGACCACAGTGTCGCAATCGTGAGCCCAAGAGTTCGACCTGAGCCGCGCGCGATGTACCTAGAGAACAGCGTGAGCAGGAACCCGACCACGAGAGTCGTCGGGAGAGCGCCGTTTGTGACGAACGGCTGGACGAATGCGGTGAGGGAGTCAAGGGAGGGCATCTACAAAATCGTTTCTGACATAA
>JAHEDU010000050.1 GCA_024641015.1 Micrococcales bacterium | reverse complement strand
ATCGGCGATGCCCTCGGTCGATACCGATTCGTCATTGACCTTGACGGTCACGTCGAGGACGAACGAGTCGCCGATGCGCTGCTCGGACTCAAGCGATTCAGCCCGCGCGTGCAATTCCTCGGCTCGTATCGTCGCGCCGATGGGCACTCACCCGTTGTCATCGAACAGAATTCGGACTCGACGTTTGTCGACGCCCGAACGTGGTTGCAGCGACTTGTCGCTGGTGAAGAGGTTTAGCCGTGATTGACCCCCAGATCCTTCGAAACGATCCCGACGCGGTTCGCGCATCGCTGCGTGCGCGTGGTGATGACGAGTCAATAGTCGACCGTGTGCTGGAGGCAGACGCGGTCCGCCGCGAAGCAATTGCCGTGTTCGAAAACCTTCGCGCCGAACAGAACGCGCACGGCAAGCTCGTCGCCCAGGCGCCGAAAGAAGAGAAGGCGGCTCTCGTCGCATCCGCGCAGGACCTCGCCGAGCGCGTGAAGGCCGCCGACAAGGCCCAGTCAGAAGCGGCCGAGGCGTTCACCGCCCTCGCCGGCGGGATCGGCAACATCATCATCGACGGTGTGCCCGAAGGCGGCGAAGACAACTTCGTGACCCTGCGCGAGGTTGGAACCATCCCGTCGTTCGACTTCGAACCGCGCGACCACCTTGAACTCGGGGAAATTCTCGGCGCAATCGACATGGGTCGTGGCGTCAAGGTGTCCGGTTCGCGCTTCTACTTCCTGTCTGGAATCGGTGCTCGCCTCGAACTCGCGCTGATGTCGCTCGCGCTCGACAAGGCGCTCGCCGCCGGGTTCACTCCGCTCATCACGCCGACACTCGTCAGCCCCGCGATCATGCAGGGAACGGGCTTCCTCGGCGCCCACTCGGACGAGATTTATTACTTGCCCGAAGACGACCTTTATTTGACGGGCACCAGCGAGGTGGCGCTCGCCGGATTCCACTCGGACGAGATCATCGACCTGACCAACGGACCGGTTCGATACGCGGGGTGGTCAACTTGTTACCGCCGCGAAGCCGGCTCGTACGGCAAGGACACCCGCGGAATTCTGCGCGTTCACCAGTTCAACAAGCTCGAAATGTTCTCGTACTGTCCGCCGGCCGAGGCCGAAGCGGAACACGACCGTCTGGTCGCGTGGCAGGAAGAGATGATGCAGTCGCTGGGACTCGCGTATCGCGTGATTGATGTCGCCGCCGGTGACCTGGGATCGTCTGCCGCTCGTAAATTCGACATCGAGGCGTGGGTTCCGACCCAGGGCACGTACCGCGAACTGACGTCGACGTCGAACTGCACCACGTTCCAGGCACGACGACTCAACATCCGGCACCGCCCCGACGGCGGTTCGACCGAGATGGTCGCGACGCTCAACGGAACGCTGGCCACCACGCGCTGGCTCGTCGCAATTTTGGAAACCCACCAAAACGCCGACGGATCGGTCACGATTCCCGAAGCGCTTCGCCCGTACCTGGGTGGACTGGCCGTCGCGGAGCCCATTCGGTGAGTTCCGACGTTCAACCGTGGCTCGTCGCCATCGACATTGACGGCACCATGGTCTCCGACTACGGAGTGATGAATCCGTGGACGAAACGCGAAGTTGCGCGGCTCATCGATGCGGGTCACCGCGTCACCATCGCGACGGGTCGATCGGTGCCGATGACTCTTCCCGTTGTCGAGGAATTGGGCATTTCCCCCGAGCTGGTGGTGTGTGCGAACGGCGCGATCATCGTCAAGCGTGACGAGTCGTCACCGACGAAGTACTCACTCGACTCGATGGAGGTGTTCAACCCCACCGAGATGCTGCAGGAAATCCACCGCTCGATTCCGGACGCGAACTATGCCGTCGAAGACGAGCAGGGGGTCCTCAAGTACGTCGGTTGGTTCCCCGAATCGGGACTCAACGTCAACGTCATCAAGGTCGACACGTTCGAGGAACTCCTCACGGACGAAGCGACTCGTGTCGTGGTCATTGCCCCGACCGCACGCGAAGACTATTTCACGGACGTCGTTGGGACACTCGGACTTCACAAGGTGACCTATTCGATCGGCTACACGTCGTGGCTCGACATCGGCCCGCAGGGCGTCAACAAGGCGACCGCGCTGGAAAAGGTCCGCGAGCGCTGGGGGATTCCCCGCGAGCGAGTCATGGCGATCGGTGATGGGCGCAACGACATCGACATGTTGGAGTGGGCCGGCGAATTCGGCCGCGGCGTCGCGATGGGTCAAGGGCCCGAAGAGGTTCGAAACGCGGCCAGCGAAGTCACCCTCGACGAGGCCGAAGGCGGCCTTCCGTCCGTGCTCGCAACCCTCTGATGTGACCAAACGCGCGCTCGGTTAGACTTAAACGTGGAGGGCTGTCCGAGCGGCCGATGGAGCTAGTCTTGAAAACTAGTGGGCAGCAATGTCTCGCGGGTTCGAATCCCGCGCCCTCCGCGCAGTGACACAAGGAGAATCGTGAACGAGAACACCAGCAGCACGCCCCGTCACGCCGCGAACGGCGTTCGACGCCCGTGGGGAACGTTGTGGCGTGCGGCAACCGTCGCCCTCGTCACGGTCCTCGTGTCCGCCACCTCGGTAGGTGCAATCGTCGTCTGGAAAGTTCAGTCCCAGATTGA
The DNA here is from genome assembly GCA_024641015.1 of Micrococcales bacterium. GTDB lineage: Bacteria > Actinomycetota > Actinomycetes > Actinomycetales > Microbacteriaceae > MWH-TA3. The sequence continues at coordinate 4,520 of JAHEDU010000050.1, read as the reverse complement.
CACGGTCGAACTGACTGACGGCGACGGCGAAATCTCGCTTCCCGCACTCGACGAGATGAAGGGCGGATTCAACGTCCTCATTGTCGGTTCCGACACTCGAAAGTCGCAGCAAAAGGGCCACGGCTTCGGAAGCGTCGGTTCGACCCTCAACGACGTCAACATCCTCGTTCACATCTCGGAAGACCACCAGCGTGCAACCGCGGTGTCAATTCCGCGTGACATGGTCGTCCAGATCCCACAGTGCCCTCAGCCCGACGGCAGCAAGTCCGGCGCAATGTCGGCACAGCCCATCAACGTTGCACTCTGGTACGGCGGGCTCGGTTGTGTCGTTCTCACCGTCGAAAAGCTGACGGGGATGGACATCAACTACGCCGGACTCATCACTTTTGATGGTGTCGCGAAGATGGCGGACGCGATCGGTGGAGTCGAGGTCTGTGTCGACGGTGCAATTAACGACCCGCACACTCGTCTTAAGTTCCCCAAGGCCGGCAAGTACACGATTCAGGGTTACCAGGCGCTCGCGTTCCTGCGTTCACGCCACGGAGTCGGTGACGGTTCAGACCTCGGGCGCATCTCGTCGCAGCAGCACTACCTATCGTCGATGGTTCGCAAGATCCAGGACGAGGGCGTATTGCTCGACCCCGCCAAGGTGTACGGCCTTGCACAGGTCGCAGCTACGTCGATGACCCTGTCGTCCTCGCTCTCGAGCGTCGACACGATGGTCGCAATTGCGCTCGTTCTCAAGGACATCCCGCGCGAGAACATCACCTTCGTCCAGTACCCCGGAACCACGGGTGTCGGTGGTGTGTACAAGCACAAGGTCGCCCCGCTGACGGGAATCGCGGACAAGTTGTTCACCGCGTTGAAGAAGGACAAGCCGTTCCAACTGGACGGTGACGCGACCGGTGTCGGCTCTACTGTTACCGGCGAAGCGCCCGATCCGACGTCGACGGCCGCTCCCGAGGGCAAAGTCATCACCGGACTGAAGGGCCAGTCGGCCAGCCAGGTCACCTGCGCGGTCTCCAACAAGTATTAAGTGCCGCCCATTTTCCCGTGCGCGGTGCGTGTGGATAGAATGGTCAACACTGGAGACGTCGCATAGTCCGGTCGAGTGCGCCTCACTGCTAATGAGGTAAGGGTCTTAAAAGCCCTTCGGAGGTTCAAATCCTCTCGTCTCCGCCAGTATTTACTCTCACGCACGGTCTGGCGCATGAAATTTGGTTGTCCGCGTTGATAGACTGCCGAAGGCTCACACCTGAGTTCACCCCTTTCGTTTAAGGAATCTTCATGCGCATCAAATTCATCGCCTCGGTTGCCGCAGCACTTTCGCTCGCGTTCATCCCGACCATGGCACAGGCCGTCGCCACGACGCTTGACGTTCAGAACGGTGGCAACGCCGCCGTTGACCTCCAGGCGGGTGACACCCTCGACGTGACCGTTGCCGGTCCGATCGCCAAGACGGGTGCCGCAACGCACGAGCTCTACTCGACGTGGAGCACGCAGAGCCTGCGCGCGATCGTCGACGACCTCAGCGTTCCCGAGGACAACATCACCTGGCCCGAAGGTTGGTCGCTCGAGTACACCACCGACGGAACCACCTGGGTTGACTGGGCAGTGACCGAACCGACCGACATCGCAGACGTCATCGCGATCCGTTCGCGCGGAGACGTCAACACCGTCGGCGAGAACATGTTCAAGACGACGTCTTCTGGTGATCTGCGCGCCGCATCGTTCGCGGGTGGCGGTGGCGGTGACGGCTACAACGTCGCAATCGGCGACAACAAGGTTTTCAACATGTACCACCACCAGGACGGAACCGCCACGGTTCAGTGCCACACGTTCACTGGTGACCTGTGTTCGACGTCCGAAGTTGCAATTGATGGCTATTCGACGAACCACTCGTCGTCGGTCTACTCGGATGATGCCAGCGGCAAGGTCTACGGATTCGTCAAGCGCGATTCGGACGACCACTTCGGCGTTCTGTGCTTTGATTTCTCGGACGAGCCAGCAGTCGGTTGTGGATTCACCGAACTCGAGACCGTTGGCGCGGGTGAAGGCGACAAGCAGGACATCGGATCGTCATCGCAGGACGGCGACATCATCTGGTCAATTTCGGGTGACGGCGGCCAGCTCCTCTGCTTCAACATTGCAACTGGCACAGCCTGCCCCGACAACGGTTGGGGAACCAGCTACAGCGCGTTCGCGATGGACACCGGTCGTGTGACGGCGATCGACGGCAAGGTCTACTGGACTCTGTCGACCGCATTCGGTTGCTATGACACCGTGGCGAACGGACTCTGCAACGGCTCAAGCCCCATCACGCTGACCGACACCGAGAACCGCCACGCACCGCTTCCGGTTGAAAACACGGGCGGAACCTTCCTCGGCGCGTGTGACATTTACACGCACGCCTGCATCGACCCCAATGGCGCGTCGTTCACAATGGATACCGACCTGCAGTCCTTCTTCAGCGCACAGGACGACGTCTCGGGTGTTGCCAAGCAGAACGCCGCACAGTTCGCCTACGTAGACAACCGCTTCTACTACCTGACTCAGGCAGAGAAGACGGACGCACTCTATTCGGCAGAAGACTGGACGTTCTACGGCGTCAACTGCTATGACTTCCAGACCGAAGCCGCGTGTGTCGGATTCGATGGACTCAACCGCGAGGGAATCGACCGTATCTATACCGTGTCGAGCGACTCGCAGATCCCGAACTGTGTCTGGGCGAACAGCGACTCGGGAACGATCGTTCCGCTCGACGCGACCACCGGTGAAATCGGTTGCGACCTGGGTAACCCCATCGTCGAACTTCCCTATGACGCAGTCACCCCGCGTATGTCGTGTGTCGAAGAGGGCCGCGTTTCCGCATGGGAGAGCATCAAGGTCAATGCTCCTGCCGGTGTGACCGTGGGCGACACTCGCGTGTCGTTCTTCGACAGTGACGGTGTTGCTGTTGACGGTTACGTCGACCTGACCCCTGACGCCAGCGGTCTGATCGATCTCAGTGGCCTGACATCGGACGACACCGGCACCCAGCCGTCGATTCGAATCGACGCTGGAGACGTTTCGGACGCTCTCGCACAGGAGATCACCGCAACGGTGACCTTCGTCGCCGAGGACCCGCAGCTCTGCTTCGCTCTCGAAGCAGACAACTACTGCGAGACCAACGTGGGCAACCCGGTTCAGGGTTCGGTTCCGGACGGAATCATCGAGGGAACCAGCATCACCCGCCCGAACGTGGGAACCGATGTGGGAAGCAAGCAGACGAGCGAACTCCCCGGCTTGAACGCCCTGGAGACCTGCCCATCGTCGGCTCTCGAAATCGATCTGCCGATTGCACAACTCGCATCGACCGGTATTGACGCTGGCAACATCGCCATCGCCGGCTTTGCAGTCCTCGCAGCGGGTGGAGCGGCATTCGCCGTCAACCGCCGCCGCAAGGCCTAAGCACTAACTAGTCGTAAACCGCTCGTACCGAATGGTGCGGGCGGTTTACGCTTTGTACGAATCGACTTCGATTTCGACGAGCATCGCCGGGTTGATGAACTGAATGCCCGCGATCATCGTCGCAGCAGGACGAATGTCACCAAAAAGTTCACCGTGTGCGCGACCGACGGCGTCCATGTCGTCCGCGTTCGCGAGGTACATGCGCGTGCGAACGACATCATCCAGAGTGTGACCGGCCTGGGCGAGAGCGGCCGCGATAACCTCGAACGCGACCTTTGTCTGTCCGTACGCGTCACCCGCGTGCTGAAGTTCGCCGTTCACGGTCGCGGTCGAACCAGACACGAACACGTGGGGGCCGGCGACCGTCGCACGAGAGTAGCCGATCGACGCTTCCCACGGTCCGCCCGACGAAATCTTCTGTGTTGCACCCATCGTGGTCTCCTTCGTTCCTATTTGCCGGTGTCGCGGCGTTCGCGAACCTTGTCAATCGCAGCCTGAATGCGTCGCGCACGGGTGTCGTCAGCCTTCGCGTCCGCCACTGCTCGCGCGTATTCCTTGCGGTGCGAGTACGCCAGCGTCTCAAAGTATTCGCGCAACCCGTTCGACGTCAGTGCGTCGTCAAGTTCGGGGTGCAATTCCACTTCGCGGTGACCCGAATCCAGTTCAAGCGTCACGGTGATTGTGTCTCCGCCTGCAACGCCTGCAGCTGCGCGGTCAGCGCTGGGGAACACGACCCGACACTCGCCGTCCACGGCCGTGGCCGTCGATTGATAGGTGTGGCCGTTCACTGTCACGCGAAGGGGTGCGCGACGATTTGCGCCCAGTTCGGCAAGGACGGCGTCGGGAACCGCAATCGACGCGTGGTTCCCCGACGGAATCGCCACGGTTTCGTAGGTCACACTCATGAGGAGAGGCTATCAACTGGCTCGGTTTTGGTGAGCACGCGCTACCTGTTAGAATCGTCAGGTTGCCTCGGCAACGTGCGCCCGTAGCTCAACGGATAGAGCATCTGACTACGGATCAGAAGGTTGGGGGTTCGAATCCCTCCGGGCGCGCTAAACCCCGTCCAA
>JAHEDU010000046.1 GCA_024641015.1 Micrococcales bacterium | reverse complement strand
CCGAAGCCCTCCGCGATCAGTGCGGCACCGATGAGTACGAGGAACGACAGCGCCAGCATCTTGACCGTGGGGTGTCGCTCGACGAATCCACTGACGGACTTCGCGGCGAACACCATCACGACAGAGGACACGACGACGGCGACGACCATGATCCACAGCTGGTCAGTCATGCCGACCGCGGTGATGACTCCGTCGATCGAGAAGACCACATCGAGCACGAGGATCTGGCCGATGATCGCCCAGAACGCCTTCGCGGCGCTGGTCGACTTCGGGTTCTCTTCGCCTTCGACACCCTCGAGCTTCTCGTGAATCTCGTGTGTCGCCTTGTAGACAAGGAAAATTCCGCCGGCCAGGAGGATCAGGTCGTGGCCCGAGAACCCCCACTCTCCGATCGTGAACAGGTCCTTGTCGAGGGTCATGATCCACGCGGCGGCGACCAGCAACAGCAGGCGGGTGACGAGTGCGATCGACAACCCGGTGATCTGAGCGCGATTTCGCTGCTCGGCTGGAAGCTTGCTCGTCAGAATTGCGATGAAGATGACGTTGTCGATTCCGAGGACGATTTCGAGGATCGTCAGCGTCAGAAGCGCGAGCCAAACGTCTGGGCTTGAGAGCATTTCCAACATGTTTTCATCCTATGCGAGGGGCGTAGACTGAAACCCACCACGGGAGCTCGCAAGGGCTGAGAGGACGCACCGCGTCGACCGTCGAACCTCATCGGGTAATGCCGAAGAGGAAGGCAGGTACAAACCCGTGCACAAACGAAAGTGCACTCACATGAATCAACTATTCCGTCCCTGGAGAACCGTCGACCTCGTCGTCGCGGCCGTACTCGGTGTCGCTTCCGGTGTGGTTTTCACCGCGTGGAACGCGCTCTATGCGCCTCTGAGCATCCCGCTCGGCGCACTCACCGCCGGTCTCGTCGCGTTGCTTGACGGTGTCTGGCTCGTCGGCGGCTTGCTTGTCGGCCTCATCATTCGCCGACCCGGCGCTGCGTTGTTCGGGGAACTTCTCGCGTCGCTCGTCTCGGCCGCAATCGGTAACCAGTGGGGTTACACCGTTCTGCTCTTGGGGCTCGCGCAGGGACTCGCAATCGAGATCGGGCTGTTTATCTGGCGATATCGCGGGTCGCTGTGGGGATCGGCAATGACCGCTGGTGCGATCGGCGGACTCGTCCAGGGTGCGCTCGAGGTCATCTATTGGTACCCGGGCACCGACGCGCTGTTCGTCAACGTGTACGTGGGAAGCGCGACGGTATCTGGCGCGTTGCTCGGTGCGGGGTTGTCGGCCGGTCTGGTGACCGTTCTCGCCAAAACGGGAATCCTCGCCAACTTCGGCCGCTAACGTGTCCAACGCGCTTCTCGAATTCGACGAGTGGTCACTTCGACTGCCGGCGAGCGAAGACGCGACCCTGTACGACATCTCTCTTCGAATCGAACCGGGCGAGCGCGTCCTCATCACCGGTCCTAGCGGTGGCGGGAAATCGTCGCTGCTTCGCGCGATGGCCGGGTTGCACGACCCCGTTTCGACGACGGCGAGCGGCCGGTTGGAACGGCGTGTGCCCACCGTCGGATTCGTCGGGCAGGAACCAGACGAACAAATCCTGTTCCCAACGGTTGGCGAAGAGATCGAATTCGTCGCGGAAACGACGGTGTCGACAGTTGCCAAGGTGCGCCGACGAGTCGGCGAAGCACTGCGGGCAACGGGAATCACCCAGTCACGACGGCACCCCACCGCCGGCCTGTCGGGTGGGGAAAAGCAACGACTCGCGATTGCGAGCGCGCTAGCGGGCAAACCGCCGCTGATCTTGATGGACGAACCGACCGCAAGCCTGGACGGGACTTCCACGAAACTCGTTGTCGAGTCCGTCGCCCGAGTCGTCGACAAGCGACGCGTCGCCATCGTTCTTGTCGAACACCACATCGACGTCTGGCACGAGCTCGTCGACCGGCTCATTGTCGTTGCTGATGGGCGAATCGTCGCCGACGGTCCGATCGACGAGGTGCTGACCAAGAAGCGCTCGACGCTGATTGCGCTGGGCGTGTGGGTTCCCGGTCACGTCTCAGTGCCGAAACCCACAGCGCCGAAGAAGAACGCGAGCATTGTCTTGACGGCAACCGCGGTGAAAGCAAAACGTTCGGCACATGGATCGGTCGTCACCGTTCCTGACTTCGAGTTGGCCGAGGGTCAAGTCGTCGCACTGGTCGGGGACAACGGGTCGGGAAAGTCCACGGCGCTTCGCGCACTCGGCGGATTGTTGGCGCCTCTCTCCGGATACGTGACCTACGTCGGAGTCGACCGAGCACCGCACAAACTTCGACCGGCGGAACTGATCACCGAGGTCTCCTCCGTCCTCCAAAACCCCGCGTACGGGTTTGGTGCGGGTCGCGTCAACGACGAAGCGCCGTCGCACGAACGCGCGGCGGTCGGGCTGAAGGGACTGGACTCGCGTCACCCGCAAAGTCTTTCCGGCGGTGAACGCCGTCGCCTCGGACTCGCGTCTGCGCTTGCTCGTCACCCGCGCGTGCTCTTCCTCGACGAGCCGTCGTTCGGACAGGACGCCAACTCGTGGCTCGACCTCATCGACCGCCTTCGCGACTTCCTCGCGGGTCGCGGTGCGATCGTCGTCGCAACACACGACCAGCGGTTCATCGACGCCATGGCTCACCAGGTCATACACATCGGCGAGGGCGACCGATGAACGGCTATCGCCCACACTCGCTAGCGCTGGTGTTCGCCAGCGTGATTCCCGCTCTCACCGTGGTGTGGACCGTGGATGTGTTCACGCCGGTCATGGTGGGGTTGGCGGTCGTCGTCGCACTCGTCACCGCCATCGAACGAGAGTCACTCCCGTGGGCACGCATCGGAGTCATTGTTCTCGCCGCGGTTGTCATGAGTTTGACCTCGTTCCTCTATGCCCGACCTGACGGAGTCGTGTATGCCGAGTGGGGCTTCGTCACAATCAGTGACGGATCGTTTAGCGTCGCAATTGCGTCGTTCGCTCGCATCCTCGCCATCGGTATTCCGGCCACTGTCATCCTCACCGAGGTCGAACCGCACGAGTTGATTGCGTCGACCGTTGTAAATCGAGTCATCCCACAGCGAGCGGCTCTTGCGACACTGATTGCACTTCGTTTGGCGCCGGTCATCGCCGCTGACCTGGCCGAGACGCGAGTCGCCCGCCGCGCCGCTGGGTTGTCGACGCGATTTGGGTCGCTCGTCGTGACGACTCTCGTGATCGCGATTCGCCGCGCGATTCGCATGAGTGAGATCGCCGAGGTTCGCGGATTCTCGCAACCTGACCGTGTGTGGACGTCCTACCGACCTTTCGCGCGAGCTGATTGGACGCTCGTCGCCGTCGCTTTCGCTTCTGGTGTGCTCGCACTGGTTGTGACAGCCGTCACGGGGGAGTGGAACAGTGCCATCTAGCTCACCGCACATCATCCTCATCGACGGCAAGAGCGGAGTCGGGAAGACCACACTGTCGCTGACTCTCGCGGAGGCGCTCGGCGCAACCGTCGTCCACCTCGACGATGTGTATCCGGGCTGGGGCGGGTTGGCCGACGGCCGTAACGCCGTGATCGACGGAGTCATCCGCAAGATTGCCGACGGTCGAGCGGGTCGCTTTCGCAGCTGGGATTGGGAGCACTCGAGCCCGGGAATTGATGTGATCGTTGCGCCCGACGACATCCTCGTCGTTGAGGGTTGCGGGATCAGCACGTCCGAGTCGCGTGAACTTGCCGACACGGTCATCTGGGTCGACTGCGACGAAACAGCCCGACTCGAACGGTTGACTGACCGAGACGGAGAGGGGTTCGACGAACACCGCGACCTATGGGATGCACAGGTTGAACTGCACATCGCCGAGAACGACCCGATCGATACGGCAACCGTCAGGGTCAATTCCTAACGGAGAAACAAACTGTGGGGTGACTAACGGGGCTCGAACCCGCGACCTTCAGGACCACAACCAGACGCTCTACCAACTGAGCTATAGCCACCATGTGCGTCAGACGCAACGCGTTCTATCTTACGACAGATAGTCCCGCCACTTTTCCGTGACCGAATCGCGCGCAGCGGTCAACGCATCGCCCGACAGGGGTTCGATGGCGAAGAGGACGGTTCGATAGAAATCGAGTTCGCGAATCGACTCGATCGCATCGGCGAGTGCGCGGTGGTTTCCGTTCTTCGACGGCATCGATGCGAACACGTCGGGGAACCACCGCATCGCCAATTCCTTGATCGTCGAGACATCCACCGAGCGGTAGTGCAGGTGTGCATCGAGCGCCGGCATGTACTTCGCGAGGAATCGACGGTCCATGTGAATCGTGTTCCCACCGATTTGTGCGGTGGACGCGTCAGGGATGTGCTTCGTGACGTATTCCATGACTGCCTTCTCGGCCTCGGCGACGGAAACCCCGCCGGGGATTTCCTTCAGCAGTCCGCTGGCCGTGTGCATCGATCGCACGTATGAGTTCATCAGTTCCAGCGACTCGTCAGAAGGCTTGATCACAACCGTCATGCCCTTGTCGAACGGAACAAGGTTCCCGTCGGTCACGATGACACCGATCTCGCAAATCTCGTCGTCGGGTCGCTCCGTTTCGTCCGTGTTGATTCGGAGTCCGGTCATCTCACAGTCGAGCCACACAATTCGACGGTCAGCGCCGAAAACGTCAGGAAGTTTCACAGTACGAGCCTACCGAGGGGCGCCGACGCTAGCCGAGGGGCAGGTCGCGCACCCACTGAACGGGGTTTCCGAAACGGTGAGCGGTGATCGAAACGGCCTGTTCCTTGAAATAGGGGAGCAGTTCGATTCGGCCCGACTCGGTGACCTCGTGGTCGTACATCGACAGCGTGACCGATCCCTTGCCGAACGTGCGACGGAAGTCGTCAGAAACACCGACGAGTCGAACGCGCGGATCGTGACCGTGTTCGATTTCGGCCAGCAGGTTCGACTCGCCCATCTTGAAAAGTCCCTTGTTGTGAAGCGCAAGGGTCGAGTTCAGCCCGACCGGGATGTTCGCCGCGTACGCGACCGGGTTGTCCGGGGTGCGAACCCACGCGAGGAGCGCGCGCCACCATTCGAACGGAGTCGCTTCCGGGCCGAGGTACAACACGCAACCCGAGGCGCGGTAGCGAAGCACGTTCACTTCGCTTTCAAGAGCCGAGTCGTCGTGAAGAACACCGAAGTGTTCCGACATCGCGGTCTCGTCGCTGACAGCCGCGCGGTACAGCGCGTCCATGTCCTCGTGCGACAACTGTCCCTGGGCGACGAGCAGCAGGTCTTTGACGGTGACGTCGAGTCCGGCGGGGGCCGGCGCAGCATCGCGACGCGTCCATTTGCCAAGGCCCAGCAGATAGTTCGGTCCGCCTGCCTTCGTGCCCGGTCCGATCGCCGACTTCTTCCAGCCGCCGAACGGCTGACGTCGAACGATCGCGCCGGTGATTCCGCGGTTCACGTAGAGGTTTCCGGCCTCGACGGTGTCGAGCCAGTAGTTGACCTCGCGCGGGTTCAGCGAGTGAATTCCCGCGGTCAAGCCGTAGTCGACCTGGTTCTGGATGCGAACCGCGTGTTCGAGGTCACGGGCTTCCATCAGCGATAGGTGAGGTCCAAAGAACTCAACGAGGTGCGTCGACGAGCGACGCTTGACGCCCGTGCGGATTCCGGGGCTCCATAGTCGACCGCTCTCGTCGAGCTTGCGCGGCTCGAGAAGCCACTTCTCACCCGGGTTCAACGTCGTCAGTGCGTCGAGCAACTTGCCCTGAGCGGGCTCGATGACGGGCCCGATGCGCGCCTCGGGGTTCGTCGGGTAATCGACGACCATCGCGGCGACCGCATCGACGAGCTGGCGCTCGAATCGTTCGCTGTCGGCGACTCCGCCGACGAGGATTCCGATCGACGCGGCTGAGCACTTCTGGCCGGCGTGACCGAAAGCTGAATACGCGAGGTCTTTTGCGGCGAGGTCGAGGTCGGCCGATTCCGTGATGACGATCGCGTTCTTGCCACTGGTTTCGGCCAGCAGGCGAAGCTCGGGTCGGAACTCGCGGAACAGTGCGGCGGTTTCGAATCCGCCCGTAAGAATCACCTGGTTGACGCGTTCGTCCGAAATCAGCTGGCGACCCAGGTCGTTCTCGGAAATCTGAATCGAGAACAACGCGTCACGGGGAACTCCCGCGTCCCACATCAACTGCGCGAGATACGCGCCACACTTCGCGGCCTGCACGGCGGGCTTGAAGATCACGGCGGAACCAGCGGCGAGAGCCGCGAGTGCGGAACCGGCCGGGATCGCGATGGGGAAGTTCCAGGGGGGAGTCACCGCGGTGACATCGACCGAGTGGAACTGGGCTCCGTCCATCTGGTCAAGTTCGAACGCGCGCTCGGCGTAATAGCGCGCGAAATCGATCGCCTCCGAAATCTCGGGGTCGGCCTGTTCGATGGTCTTGCCCGTCTCGGCCATGGCGACCTCGATGAGTTCGCCGCGGTGTTCTTCGAGCTTCTGCGCGACCATTCGCAGGACGTGGGCGCGGTCTTCGGCCGAACGCTGTCCCCATGCGCGGCCGCCGTCGACGGCCGCTGAAATGATGGATTCGAGTTGTTCAGCCGAGCGAACCTGGGCTGCGGCCAGTGCCTCGACACCAACGGTCGAGTTCTTCGCGCGCTCGATGATCGCGGTGCCCCACTCGCGGTTGGACGCAATCGCGGGGTCGGTGTCGGACGCGTTGTCGAAGTGGTGCCAGTCGACGCGGTGGCGTTCGGCGCTGCGGTGCGGCGCGGGTACCGTGTCGTCCAGGGCGCGAACAGAGGCGGTAAAGCGCTCGGTCTCGCGGGTGAAGTATTCGTTTTCGGTGAGGAAGAACACTGCGGACATGAAGTTGTCCTCGTTCGCCCCTTCGTCCAGACGGCGAATCAGATACGCGATGGCGACGTCGAACTCGGCGGGGTGGACTACGGGTGTGTACAGCAGAAGGCTTCCGGTCGTTGCCTTGACGGCCTCGGCCTGGCTTTCCGCCATTCCCAGCAGCATCTCGAATTCGATGCCGTCACGGACTCCGCGTCGACCGGCAAGAGCCCACGCGAAAGCGATGTCGAACAGGTTGTGGCCGGCGACGCCAATCTTGACGTTCGCGATGCGACCGGGCGTGAACGCGTAGTTGAGGACGCGCTTGTAGTTC
>JAHEDU010000076.1 GCA_024641015.1 Micrococcales bacterium | reverse complement strand
CGCAACATGGGAGTCGCGACGAGCGGTTCGACGTTCTTTCGTCAGATCGGTGGAACGTTGGGAACGGCCGTGCTGTTTTCGGTGTTGTTCGGCAAGATCCCCGAGGCGCTGAAAGACATTTTCTCGCGCGAAGACACCCAGAAGGCGCTCGCTACCGCGCTTCAGGATCCGACGGTCGTGAACGACCCGGCGAACAAGGGCATCATCGACATGCTCACGAGCAGTGCAGGCGACCCCGGTTCGCTCAGTGACTCGCTGAGCGGCAACACGTCGTTCCTCAACGGAGCATCGGCAGCACTCAAGGCGCCTTTTGTCGAAGGCTTCGCCGTGTCAGCCCAGTCGGTGTACTTTGCCGCTCTGGTCGTCGCGATTATTGCCTTTGCACTGTCGTGGTTCGTCAAGGCTGAGCCACTTCGTGAAAAGAGTGGTCACCAGGAAAACGCCGACGCTCAAGCAGCCGCGGCAGCAGCGCACTAATGGAATTCGTTGCTGGCCCCGACCGCGTCACGGCCATTCGTGACGGGGTCGAGATTGGCTGGGTTGACTACGAAGTCCGCGGTCACGACGCGCGCTTGTACCACACCGAAGTTCTGCCGCAGTTGCGTAACACTGGCGCCGGAACTGAGATGGTTGTTGGTGTCCTCGAATGGTTCCGCGACAACACGGACTACCGAATCGTCGGGGTGTGCCCGTTTGTCCCCGTCGTCATTCGCCGTCATCCTGAATTCCAGGAATTGACGACCCGCTGACCTATCCGAATCGCCCCGAGATGTAGTCCTCGGTCATTTTTTCATTCGGATTGGAAAAAATTGTCGCAGTCTCATCGAATTCGATGAGCTTGCCCGGTTCGCCGGTTCCTGCGATGTTGAAAAAGGCAGTCTTGTCCGAAATGCGACCCGCCTGTTGCATGTTGTGGGTCACGATGACGATCGTGTAATCCTTCTTCAGTTCGGAAACCAAGTCTTCAATCGCGAGCGTCGAGATCGGGTCGAGAGCCGAAGTCGGCTCGTCCATCAGGAGAACTTCGGGCTCGACCGCGATGGCACGCGCGATACACAGTCGCTGCTGCTGTCCACCGGAAAGTCCGCCACCCGGCTTGTCGAGACGATCTTTGACTTCCTTCCACAGGTTTGCGTGCTTCAGGGATTTCTCCACGACAGAATCAGCATCACCCTTGGACACTCGGGAATTGTTGAGTTTGTACCCAGCGAGAACATTGTCACGAATAGACATTGTGGGGAACGGGTTGGGGCGCTGGAAAACCATGCCAACTTGACGGCGCACCTCAACCGGATCGACGTCGGCGCCGTACAGGTTGCGCCCGTCCATCATCACCTTCCCCTCCACAAATGCTCCGGGGATGACCTCATGCATTCGATTGAGCGTGCGCAGCAGCGTAGATTTTCCACAGCCAGACGGGCCGATAAAGGCTGTCACCGTGCGCGGTTCAATGTCGAGAGTGACATCATCGACGGCACGGAAGTCACCGTAAAAAACGTTGACGTTTTTGAGTTCGATTCTTTTGGCCATTGATTTGTCCTAACGCGATGTGTGTGGTCGGGCGATGCGCGAAATGATGCGGGCACCAAGGTTGAGCACCATGACGATGACAATGAGGGTAAGGGCACCCGCCCACGCGCGGTCGATGTACGACTGCGTATCAGCACCCTGGCTCGCATAGGAGTAGTAGACGAAGACCGGCAGGGTCATCATTCGTTCACTGAAGGGGTTGTAATTCATGCTCTGCGTGAATCCCGCAACGATGAGCAGCGGAGCAGTTTCGCCGATAACTCGTGCAATGGAGATCATGATTCCCGTCACGAGTCCAGCAACCGCAGTTGGCAACACGACCTTGAGGACTGTGAGCCACTTCGGTACCCCGAGAGCGTACGACGCTTCGCGAAGCTCCATGGGCACAATTCGAAGCATCTCTTCCGAGCTTCTGACAACTACAGGAGTCATCAGCACGCTCAACGCGACTGCTCCCGCGAAGCCCATGCGAATTCCTGGTCCCAAGAAGAGTGCGAACACGGAGAAAGCAAAAAGTCCCGCAACGATCGACGGAATTCCCGTCATCACATCAACGAGCGCGGTCACGGAGCGCGCAAGGCGCCCCCGGCCGTACTCGACGAGGTAAATGGCCGTGAGAAGGCCGACGGGGATTGAAATTAGGGCCGCTAGCGCGGTGATCTCGAGAGTCCCGATAATAGCGTGGAGTGCTCCGCCACCCTCACCCACGACATTACGCATGGAACTTCCGAAAAACTCGCCATCAAAACGCGCTAATCCCAGGGTGACGACGGTGGAAATCAGCGACACCAGGGGAATGACCGCGATGCCAAAAGCAACGAGAACGAGGGTTGTCATCATTCGGTCTTGAGCGACTCGCGGCCCTTGCGCAATGAGCGTGATTAAAAAACTGAGGATCGCGTAAATGACTACGCCAAGTGCTGCGGCGCCGACGAAGTTGAAATCTCCCGGCGCGGACGCCATTGGAATGGTGACCACAATTGATGAGATCCCGAAAGACGCCGCCGCCAGCAAAGGCAGGAACCATCGATTGAGGCGAACTGTGGGACGTTGCATCTTAGAACGCCCCCTTACGCGCACTTCGGGTGATGATTCCGCGTGCAGTGACATTGACCGCCATCGTGATGATGAACAAAACAAGACCGGCAGCAATCAAGGCGTTGACATCCAACCCTGCGGCCTCAGGAAAATCGAGTGCGATTGTTGATGCGATTGTTGACGGGTTGGTCGGCGTGATGAGGGCAAAGGTGATTACTGCTGCGGGCGACAGAACCATTGCAACAGCCATCGTCTCGCCCAAGGCGCGGCCCAGTCCCAACATGGCGGATGACAACAGTCCACTGCGCGCAAAGGGGAGGACTGACAATCGGATCATTTCCCACCGCGTCGCCCCCAACGCCAAAGCGGCTTCTTCGTTCAACTTGGGAGTTTGGAGGAAGATCTCACGAGCGAGGGCACTCATGATGGGCAGAATCATGATCGCAAGGACAAAGGAGACCGTCAAAATTGTTCGGCCGGTTCCCGACACTGGTCCGACAAAAAGCGGCAACCATCCAAGGTTTTCATTCAGCCACTGGTAAACAGGCTGGACCGCTGGGGCAAGAACTTGGATGCCCCATAGCCCGTAAACGACCGAGGGGATTGCAGCCAAGAGATCAATCACATAGCCGAGGGTGGAGGCGATGCGCCGCGGCGCGTAGTGCGAAATAAAAAGCCCGATCCCGATGGCGAGAGGAGTGGCAAACGCCAGGGCAAGAATCGCCGCGAGCAGCGTTCCGAAAACGAGGGGGGCGACATACGACCAGAAACCGTCGGGGGCGCTACCAATTTGAGCTGCTGGATCGAGAGCGGGAAGTGACTCAACGATGAGAAACGTTGCGACTGCGCCGAGTGTGACGAGAATGGCGATTCCCGAAGCCTTCACAAGTCCACTGAAAACCACGTCACCGCGTTTCTGCGGAATGTGAGACTTCGCGGTGGCCATTTTTTTCCTCGGGGAACAGTTGGGGTGTCGGCCTTGAGGCCGACACCCCAACGCTATTACTTGATTGCTGCGGTGATGCTTGCAGCGCGCTCGCGAGTTGCCCCGCTCACCGGTGCGCTGCCCGCTGCCGAAGCAGCTTCGGCCTGACCCTCTTCACTTGTCAAGTACGACGCGTAAGCGTTGACAAGAACGCCGGTTGCGTCGTCTTCGTAGTCGTTGCAACCGACGAGGTATGAGACGAGCACGAGCGGGTAAACGCCTGCGTCGGTCGTGGTGCGGTTGAGGTCAACCGCCATGTCGGTTTCGGTGCGTCCTTCGACTGCAGTTGAGATGGGGAGGATAGCCGCAGCAGCTTCCGCGCTGTGCTCAACCCATGCGTCGCCAACCTTGATCGCTGCGGTGACGAGGTCGCCGGCCTTCGAGGCGTCAGCATAACCAATGGTTCCGGTTCCGTTGGTGACGGCGTCGATGACGCCCGAGGTACCCGATGCGCCTTCACCCGTCGAATAGGGGAAGGTGTCGCTGACTTCGCCATCCCAGATGTCACCAGCAGTTTCGGCGAGGTACTTCGAGAAGTTCTTCGTCGTTCCCGAGTCGTCCGAACGGTGGACGGCGGTGATTGCGAGATCAGGGAGCTTCACGCCGGGGTTGTCTGCAGCGATGGCTGCATCGTTCCAGTTGGTGATGTCTCCCTTGAAGATGTGGGCGATGGTCGCCGAGGCGAGGTTGATCGAGTCAACTCCGTCAACGTTGACAACAACGGCGATGGGCGAAACGTAGATCGGGACCTCGAAGAAGCCGGTTCCGGGAACGCAGAGGGGCGACTCGGTGGTGAGTTCCTCGTCCTTCAGGTACGAGTCGGTTCCCGCGAACGCCACTGCGCCGGCGAGGAAAGACTCGCGGCCTGCGCCCGAGCCAGAGGGGTCATAGTTGATGGTCACACCCGAGTTTGCAGTCTGGAAAGCGGCGATCCACGCCTCTTGAGCCGATCCGGCCGAGGAGGCTCCGGCGCCGTTCAGGGTTCCCGTGAGGTCACTTGCGGGAGCTCCTTCGTTTGCGGCGCAACCCGCCAGAGTAAGTGACGCAATGGCGATAAGGCCAGCCGTCTTTACTGCATTGAACATGTGTATATGTACCTTTCGTGATGTTGTCAGTTGACGTCTCAACTCTATTGGAGTCAAGGTTGCGGACGGTGAGACAGTGGGCAAACTTTGCGTGAACGAACACGTAAATGGTCAGATGTCAGTTTCTGACCAGTCGCCGGTGGTCAAATAACTGACCTTTGACGAGATGTCAACGACATGGTCCGCGAACCGTTCAAGATACCGAGATGCGAGCGTCACATCAACCGTGTACATCGCGTTCTCAGACCATTCGTCGCTCAGGACAACATCGAAAACGTGACGGTGAAGTTCATCC
This sequence comes from Micrococcales bacterium, assembly GCA_024641015.1. Lineage (GTDB taxonomy): Bacteria > Actinomycetota > Actinomycetes > Actinomycetales > Microbacteriaceae > MWH-TA3. The sequence goes on along the minus strand of JAHEDU010000076.1, from coordinate 2,672 downwards.
ACCCGCTCGTCCTCTGCCTGAATCTTGCGGGCGAGGTCGATGTCGGTGTTCTTCAAGACCTTGGCGGTTTTCCGTGCAAGGCGGACCACCAGTCGAGCCATTTCATCGAAGGTGTCTTCAAGAGCGTCCGGGACCGCCGAGGCGGGAAAACGGTAGCGAGCGATTGCCGCAACGTGGCTTGCGAGAGATGCCATGCGCTCGAGCGAGTTAGAAATGCGAAGGGCAGAAACCAAAATGCGCAAATCCCGAGCAACGGGTGATTGGCGTGCAAGCACGCGGATGACAAGTTCATCCAGTGCGAGGGCCTTATCGGAGATTGCATCGGCGGTGGCGAGTGCTTGGTCCGCGCGAGCGACATCAGTCCCGGTGAATCCCAAGGTTGCATTTTCTACGATGACGATGACACTCTCGGCGATCTCGACGAGACGGTCCTGGACTTCGTGGAGTTCCTGCTGGAACATTTCTCGCATGTCACGTGCCTTTCTATTTTCGTAACTACCGTGTCAACCTTGAGTGAACAGTCGGGAAACTCTCACTGAACTTCATTCGAACCTTCATCAATTCGCCGCCGGCTCGTTATGCCAATAATGGCACGTCACCTAGTCTAAAAGCATGACTTCCGAGAGCACCGTTGTGCTGGCTGTGCTCGGCGCAACTGTTGCCTCCGGCCTCATCGTCGGCATGTTTACGTGGTTGCTCACCAGCCGCTCTGTTTCCGGTCGAATCGTTGACCATAATGTCCTCGAAGTCGGCGAAAAACTCATTGACGTCCTCGCGACTGCGGGATTAGTGATCGACCACTCAAACACCGTTGTCCGATACTCCGCAAACGCCACCGCGATGGGCTTGATTCACAACCGCAGCCTTGCCGTTCCCGAACTTGTGGCCATCGTCGACGACGTTCGACGAACCGGTGAACCCATTTTTCATGAACTAGAACTTGCCCGCTCGTCCGGCGAGTACTACTGGGTCGATGTCCGTGCCGCGCGCGCGGGAAATGGCAACGTCGTGTTGTTGCTGGAAGACAACACCGAGGGCCACCGTCTTGATGACGCCCGGCGAGACTTCATTGCAAACATCTCCCACGAATTGAAAACGCCAATCGGCGCAATCGGTCTGCTCGCAGAAGCATTAGTCGACGCTACGGATGAGCCCGAGATGGTGCGCAAGTTTTCGACAAATCTCCTCAAAGAATCCCGCCGTCTTGCGGAACTTGTCCAAGACATTATTCAGCTGTCACGTGTCCAATCGAATGAAGTTCTCCACAAGGCGAGCCCCGTGAGAATTTCGGATATCATCGCTGAGGCGACCGAGCGCTGTTCGATTTTGGCGGAATCCCGTTCGATTACCATCACGGTTGAATGCCCCGAGTCCGTGTTTGTTGTTGGCGACTCCGAATTGCTGATCGTTGCGATTAAGAACCTCGTCGACAACGCCATCCAATACTCGGAACCAAAAAAGCACGTCGGAGTCGGGGTCACCGTGTCCGAGAATTCGGTGCAGATAGCGGTAGCCGATGCGGGAATGGGGATTCCCAAGGACGAGCAAGCGCGCATTTTTGAACGTTTCTACAGGGTCGACGCTTCTCGTTCTCGACAAACCGGAGGAACTGGACTTGGGCTGAGTCTCGTCAAGCACATCGCACTGAGTCACGGCGGTGAAGTTAGTCTGTTCTCACAAGTAGGTGTCGGCTCCACATTCACCGTCAGGCTTCCCCGCTTCGACCCTCAACAACTGGAGGTACTGTCATGACAAAAGTCCTCGTCGTGGAAGATGAAAAGTCTCTGCGCGAACCGCTCGTGTTCCTTCTCGAAAAGGAAGGTTTCGACGTTGTGGCTGCCGAAGATGGCCTCGAGGCCCTGTCGCTGTTTCGAAAGAAGAGCCCCGACATTGTTCTTCTCGACTTGATGCTTCCTGGGATGAGTGGAAGCGATGTATGCCGGGAGATTCGGTTGACTTCGGCGGTTCCCATCATCATGGTGACGGCAAAGGACAGCGAGATCGACAAGGTGGTCGGGCTCGAAATCGGTGCGGACGATTACGTGACGAAACCGTATTCGACGCGTGAATTGCTTGCGCGAATGAAGGCGGTGCTGCGACGGGGAAGTACTGCAGAACCCGGCGCGTCGAGCTCAATTCTGCTCGCCGGGCCCGTCCGCCTGGATGCGGAACGCCACAAGGTCTCGGTGTCAGACACTGAGATTTCCCTCCCCCTCAAAGAATTCGAACTTCTCGAGTACCTGATGGAAAACGTCAACCGTGTCCTCACGCGCGGCCAAATCATTGACCGTGTGTGGGGGTCCAACTATTACGGCGACACCAAGACCTTGGATGTGCACATCAAGCGCATTCGCGCGAAAATCGAGTCAGACCCCAAGAACCCCACCCTGGTCGTGACCGTTCGCGGATTGGGCTACAAGTTCGAGGTCTAGTTCACGGGACGCGGCGCAGCCACTCGTCGTTCGTGAACTTTGACTCGACCAACTCGCGCATTCGTGATTGTTCGGCGTCGGTGACCGAACCGTCGCGAAGTCCGTAAAGCGATCGGAATGTCGACACCATCACGTCGATGACCTCGGCCCGGCTCAGCCCCGATTGCGACTTGATCGGATCGACTCGCTTCCCCGCACTCGCAACCCCCTTGTCGCTGAGCTTCTCGCGGCCGATGCGCA
>JAHEDU010000066.1 GCA_024641015.1 Micrococcales bacterium | reverse complement strand
AGTCGTCGGATGCGGGAGAGTCAGTCGAACCGTCGTTGGACACTGCTTCTTGTCACCTCGTATGTGAGAGCGTTGGTGGCGGTGGTAATCCGCCAGTTGCCAGCCTACCTAGTGACGGGCGAGCGCAGTGCCAGCCCGACGGGCGTTGCGCAAGTTATGCTGAACGTGTGGACGGCAGCCATAGTTTCAGGTCACGCGACCGCTCCGATGTGGGCGGTGTCGCGTGACAGATTGGTTATTCATTCTTCTCGGCGTCGTTCTGACGATCGGTACCGGGTTCTTCGTCGCCTCTGAATTCTCGCTCGTCACCCTCGACCGCAGCGACCTCGAAGCTCGACGAGAAGCGGGCGAGAGCGGGTATTCAGCGGGAATCAAGGCCCTCACCCGCACGTCGACACATCTTTCATCCGCTCAACTCGGAATTACCCTGACGACGTTGTTGACAGGGTGGACGATGGAACCCGCCATCACGTCGTTAATCGAGCCGGTGTTCGAGTCGTGGGGGATCCCCGCCACCGCTGCGCCGATTGTCAGCCTTGTCACCGCCGTGACCCTCGCAACGGTGCTGTCGATGATCATCGGCGAGCTGTACCCCAAGAACCTCGCGTTGTCGGCTCCCCGGAGAGTGATCAAGGTCGTTGCCCCTTTCCAATTGGCATTCACCTGGTTGTTCAACCCGTTCATTTGGGTGCTCGTGAAGTCCGCAAACGCGCTGGTCCGACTTTTCGGTGTAGAACCGAAGGAGGAGTTGTCGTCGGCGCGAACTGCAGAAGAGCTGGCGTCGGCCGTCCGTCACTCGTCGATTCACGGCGGCCTGGAAGAGGACACCGCGACCTTGTTGAGCAAGGCGCTGTCGTTTTCGCAACACCAGGCTCAGGACATCATGACCCCGCGAACCCGCGTCGCGACGGTGAAGGTGGGCGAATCGGCTGACGACATCATCGCGCTCGCACGCAAAACTGGTTTCTCGCGATTCCCCGTCATTGAGGAAGACGTCGACGATGTCGTCGGCATCGTTCACGTCAAGCAAGCGGTCGCCGTTCCCCGCGAGCGTCGGGCCGAGGTGCCGGCCGGCGCACTTCAGACGGAAGCGTTGCGAGTCCCCGAGACGATGCAACTGGATGTCCTTCTCGGTGAACTTCGCACTCGGGGTTACCAAATGTCGCTCGTCGTCGACGAATACGGTGGAACGGCGGGTATCGCGACGCTCGAAGACCTCATCGAAGAACTGATCGGCGAAGTGAGTGACGAACACGACCGCGCCAAGGCCGATGTTGTCAAGGGCAAGGATTCCTTGACGTTCCCCGCGTCACTTCGGCCCGATGAACTGCGCGAACGCACCGGAATCAACGTCCCCGAGGACGGACCGTGGGAAACGGTCGGGGGGTACCTCCTAGCCGAGTGGGGGCACATCCCCGAGGCGGGTCAATCACTTGAAGCGTGTGGTGGTGTGTTCGTTGTTGAGCGAATGGACGGCCGCCGCATCGACCGCGTCCGCTTCACGGTGAGCGAGGTTGACGATGACTGATTATTCGGGAATCGGCTGGCTCGGAGTCTTGTTGCTCATCAACGCTTTCTTCGTGGGAGCCGAATTCGCCGTGGTGGCCGCTCGCCGTAGCCAGATCGAACCGCGCGCCGAAGCGGGTTCGTGGTCGGCACGACTGGCGTTGAGCGCGATGGAGAAGGCGTCATTGATGCTCGCGACGTCTCAGCTCGGCATCACGGTCTGCTCGTTGCTCATCCTGGGTGTCTCGGAGCCGGCAATTCACCATTTGTTTGATGAACTGTTGCACGGTCTTCCGCTGTCGGATGACTCGATTTACGCCGTCGCTCTGGTCCTCACCATTCTTGTTGTCACGGTGCTGCACGTGGTCGTCGGTGAAATGGTTCCCAAGAACATCGCGTTCTCTGTGCCCGATCGCGCAGTGCTCATTCTTGCTCCGGCTTTGATGGGTGTCGCCTTCATTTTCAAGCCGTTCATCTGGGTGCTCAACGCGATGGCGAACGGACTTGTTCGGCTCAGCGGATTCGAGCCCAAGGACGAAGCACAGTCGGTCTTCACTCTCGACGAGATGGCGACCATCGTCGAACAGTCACAGAAAGAAGGAATCTTCGACGACCGTGCTGGGGCGGTTTCGGCGACGATCGAATTCACGGCGAAGAAGGTTTCCGACATCACAGTCCCCATCGCTGACATCGTTGCCCTGCGCGAAGGCGCAACCCCGACGGATGTCGAACGCGAGGTTGCCCAGCGCGGGTTCAGTCGATACGTCCTTCTCGACGAAAACGGCGAACCGACCGGGTACATTCACCTCAAGGACGTCATCGGGCGTGACAACGACGACCCAATCCCCGCGAAGCGTGTGCGCCAACTGACTTCGTTGTACCGCGGGCTCGACCTCGAAGACGCGCTTGCGCAGCTTCGGCGAACCGGAGCGCACATCGCCCGCGTGTTCGACGCGGACGGTGACACCGTCGGCGTGCTGTTCCTCGAAGACATCATCGAAGAACTCATCGGTGAGGTGCAGGATGCGACCCGTCGCCACTAATCTGGTCGAATGACCGCGGACGCCCCAGTTCTTCTCGCCATTGGCGAAGCCCTCATTGATGTGGTTCGCCGTGCGGACGGTGACCACGCACATGCCGGTGGTTCGCCGATGAACGTTGCGGTCGGGGCATCGCGACTCGGCGTTTCCTCGGCCCTCTCGACGCGATTTGGCTCCGATGAATTGGGGTCACTGATCGACGCCCACACATCGGGTTCCAACGTCACTCTGACCCCGAAATCGCGTGATGCCGCGCGCACCTCGACGGCCACGGCCACCATTGGCGCGGACGGTGCCGCCAGCTATGTGTTTGACATCGAGTGGGATTGGGCTGATGACATCGCCTTCACGCCCAAAGTCGTTCACACGGGGTCGATTGGAGCTGTCCTGTCGCCAGGCGGCTCGAACGTTCACGACACCATCGCGCGCCTTCGTCCCACCAGCCTGGTGACGTACGACCCGAATTCTCGTCCGGCGCTCATGGGTGACCGCGCCGACGCGGTTCGAATCGTCGAAGGGTACGTTCGCTTTGCCGACATTATCAAGGCGTCGGACGAAGACCTCGAATGGCTTTATCCCGACCGCACGCCCGTTGAAACGGCTCGTGCGTGGGCGATTATGGGGCCCGCTTTTGTCGTGGTCACCGCCGGTGGCACGGGCGCGACGGTTGTCACGAGCGACGATTCGGTGTCGGAACACATCGCACCAAAGGTCACCGTCGCCGACACGATTGGCGCGGGGGATTCGTTCATGGCCGGCTTGATTGCCTCGCTGTTCCACCGCGGGATGTTGGACGTGTCGCACCGCGGAGCGCTCCACATGCTGACAGACGAGACGCTCACCGCCATCGTCGACGAGGCGCTTCAGTGTGCGGCTATCACTGTTCAGCGCGAAGGCGCGAACCCGCCGCGACTCGACGAAGTCAACTTCGGCCGTTAGGGCTGAGCGCGTTCGTACTGCTCTGGCCAGTACGGAAGCGTGTAACCCAGCGCGGTCGACGCGCGCAGTGCGAAGTGCGGGTCTCGCATCATCTCGCGTCCGAGCATGACCGCGTCGGCCTGACCAGTTTCGACGATCTCGTTCGCCTGGTGCGGGTCGGTGATTTGACCGACGGCGTTGACCGGAACCTCCGCGGTTCGTTTGATTCCCGCGGCGAACCGGACCTGGTATCCGGGCCCGGTCGGAATCGCGATGCCCGCTTGGATCCCGCCAGTTGAGGTGTCGATGAGATCAGCTCCGGCATCGTGCGCCCACGCTGCTACCTGTTCGATGTCCTCCGGTTGAAGCCCTTCGGGAGTCCAATCGGTGGCGCTGACGCGGAGGAACACCGGAACATCGCCGCCCGCAACGTCGCGGACGGCTCGAAGGACGCGAAGCAAAAGTCGGGCACGATTCTCGAGGGAACCACCGTATTCGTCGGTGCGGTCGTTGGCGATGGGGGACAGGAACTGGTGCAGAAGGTAACCGTGGGCGGCATGCACTTCGAGAACGTCGAAGCCAGCACGAAGGGCGCGTCGGGCTGCGTTCGCCCAGTCCTCAACCGTCTGATCGATACCGGCGATGTCAAGTGCGGCCGGTGCCGCATAGTTATGGAAGGCAAGGGTAGATGGCCCGACCGACTGCCACCCGCCCTGTTCGGGGCTCGCCGAATTGACGTAGTCAACACCCCACCCCGGTGCGGTTGATGCCTTCCGCCCGGCGTGCGCCAGCTGAATTCCGGCCATGACGCCCTGCGAGTGAATGAAATCGGTGACGCGCTTCCAGCCCGCTTCCTGTTCGTCAGTCCAGATTCCGACGTCGTGGGGCGAAATGCGGGCTACCTGATTGATGCCGGTTGCCTCCGCCATGACAAGTCCGGCACGACCGATCGCGACGGACCCCAAGTGGACGAGGTGCCAGTCGGTCGGAACGCCGTCCTGCCCAGCCGAGTATTCGCACAGCGGCGAGAGCCAGATGCGGTTTCGGAACGTCACGGAACGAATCGTCAACGGTTGGAAGAGGGCGGGAACGGTCATGTCGCCAGTTTACGAGTGGCCGGGTCGTTAGGCTGGCGACGTGCGAATCGAGCCGTTCACTCCCGCCCTTGCGGCGCGTGAAATGCGTGTTCCCACCACCTCGGATGACAAGTATTCTCGCGGGGTTCTGGGTTTTGCGACAGGTTCTCGATCGTATCCGGGCGCCGCGGTACTCGGGGTTTCTGCCGCCCTGTCGACGGGAATTGGAATGATCCGTTTCGCCGGCGACGAGTCCGTCGCGGATGTGGTCATCTCCCGCCACCCCGAAGTCGTCACAGAACCCGGCCGTGTGTCCGCGTGGGTTGTCGGTTCGGGGATGGTGTCGAGCGATGACGAGTCGATGATGCTCGCCCGCGCGGCACTCTCTGAAGGCCTTCCCAGCGTTGTGGACGCCGGTGCAATTGCGGTCCTTCCTGTTCATCACCGCACTGTGGCGACCCCGCACGCCGGGGAACTTGCTGTCGCCCTTGGCGTTGAACGGTCGGTCGTCACCGATGACCCAGCGGCGATGGCGCTTCGTGCAGCAATCCATTGGGACGCGACGGTCGTCCTAAAGGGCTCGACAACGTACGTCGTCAACCCGCTCGGCGACGCCTATTCGATCAAAATTGCTCCGTCGTGGCTGGCGATGGCGGGGGCGGGCGATACTCTCGCCGGAATCATCGGTGCCCTGATTGCTACCCGCGCCGACGAGATCGCGGAAAGCGGGCGGGCACTCGCCCGAATCGCCGCGACCGGTGTGTTCGTTCACTCCGTCGCCGCGGCCCGCGCTTCGGGCGGGGGTCCGTTTACACTCGACCAACTCGTGCAACGGATTCCCGCGGTCATCCGGGACCTGGTCAACCTCGCATGAAAGATGCTGTGCGCGACTGGTCGCTGTTCGCCCTCGTTCACGTCATCCTGATCGGCGAAAACTTGTTTGCACCGAACGGTCCGTTGGGTGACGTCTTGATGACCTACCCACAGTGGATTGCCCAGGGATTCACGGGTGGCGGCTGGCAGGGAATCACCGCGCCCGGCGTCTACCCGATGCTCGCTCTGATTCCGATGTTCTTCGGCGCGTATGGATGGGGGCTGTGGTTCCTGTTCGTGCTCATCGTCAATGGTGTTGCCTTCGGTTTGGCTCGTTCACACAATGTCCCGGCCGCCCTCGCCTGGTTGGGTTTCCTTACGCTTCTCGGCCCGATTGCGGTGGGGCGTATCGACGTGTTCACCGTCGCGCTCGGCGCTGCCGTCATTGCACTCGCCGACTCTCATCCACGAATCGCCGGGGTGCTGATTGCGGTCGCGACGTGGGTCAAGGTGTGGCCCATCGTCTTGGGGCTGTCGGCGCTGTTGACAACCCGTGCACGCAGCATCGCGTTGTGGGCAACCGTGACCGCAACGGCAATTGGCACGATGGGTGTCGCGTTCGGCGGTTTCGCCAACGTCACGGGTTTCCTTGGTGACCAACAAGGTCGAGGGATTCAGGTCGAATCCGTTTCGGCCACCCCGTGGTTGTGGGACGCCTTCTCCGGCGGTTTTTCGGCTGTCATGTTCAACAGTGAGCTCTTGACATTTGAAATCAGTGGCAATTCGACGGCCGAAGTGGCCGCGGCCCTCACGCTCATCGAATTACTGGCGCTTCTCGCTCTGTCCTCGCGCATCGTGCTTCACCGAGTTCGAATGGTGGGCGAAATCACGACGCACATACTCGGACTCTCGCTCACGACGCTCATCACCGTTCTCATCGTCTTCAACAAGGTCGGTTCACCCCAGTTCGTGTCGTGGCTGGGGGTCCCGGTCATCGCCCTGGTGCTTCACTGGCATCACCGATGGTCGCCGATCCTGCTGGGCTTCATTGGGGTCATTGCGCTACTCACTCACATTGTCTACCCGTATGCGTATTTCGACTTCCTCAGTCTGGAACCAATTCCCCTAGCGATTATCACCGTCCGAAATGCCGCTGAGTTCGTACTTTGCGGGTTTGCGGTGTACGCACTCCTCAGCGAGTTACGACTCGAGGAGCTGGCGAACGAGGGCCCCAACCGACGTGTCATCGATGAGGAACGCGTCGTGCCCGAACGGGGATGACAAGACGTGTGCGTCGCGCCCGCCGAGGTGGTTCGGAAGGTATTCCGCAAGGGTGACCTGCTGGTCAAGCGGGAAACACCGATCCGAGTCGATGCCGACGACCAGAGCCTTTGCCGTCACGGTTCCGAGGACGTCCTTGAGCGATCCGCGCCCGCGCGTGACGTCGTGTGAGTTCATCGCCTCAACCAGCGAGATGTACGAGTTCGCATCGAATCGGCGGGTGAACTTGTTGCCGTGGAAGTCGAGGTACGACTCGACGGCGAAGCGTCCGCCATCACCCAACGGCGAAATCTCGCTCTGCCAAGCGCGGTCGAATCGTTCGTTGAATTCGGCGGGCGCGCGGTACGACAGCATCGCGATTCGGCGGGCGAGTGCAAGCCCGCGGAACGGGCCTTCGTCCTCGTCGTAATAGTCGCCACCGTTGAAGTTTGGGTCCATCTGGATGGCTTCAAGCTGAATGGTGTTGAGCGAAATCTGGTCGGCGCTGGTGACCGCGGTCGTCGCCAACAGGGCAAGGCGTTCGACCTGGTCGGGGTACGTCACGGCGTATTCCAGCGCAGACATCCCGGCGGCACTTCCGCCAATCACGGCCGCCCACTTCGCCACGCCCAACTGGTCAGCGAGTGCCTTGAGCGCGGTGGTCTGATCGCGAACGGTGAGATACGGGAAGCGCGAACCCCATTCGCGCCCATCTGCGGTCACGGTCGACGGTCCCGTCGAGCCTTGGCAACCGCCCAGAGTGTTCGGGCACACGACGAACCACGTGTCGGTGTCAATCCCCAATCCGGGTCCGACAACGCCGTTCCACCAGCCGTCTGTCGCGTGGCCCGGGCCAGCGGGTCCGGAAAGGTGCGAATCCGCGGTGAGCGAATGAATGACAAGCACCGCGTTGGACATGTCAGCGTTGGGTGTTCCCCAGGTCTCGTAGGCGATTCGGGTGCGCGGAAGCGTCTTTCCGCTCTCCAGAGTCAGATCACCCAATTGGGCAAACTTGCGGTTCCCCAGGTGGTCGCCGTCACGCCATGCACCCGTTACGGGCGGGGCTCCGAGGACACGCATCGACCCTTCGGTCACGAATGCCGAAGGGACGGTCTCTTCCGACGTCTGCCAATCCATGGTTCGTCAATCCTCTCACGGGAAACAACAGCGGGGTTGAGTCCGAAGACCCAACCCCG
>JAHEDU010000044.1 GCA_024641015.1 Micrococcales bacterium | reverse complement strand
CATGCCCGGCCACAGTTCGCCGAACATTCCACGGGAGACTTCACCGTGAAGTTGCGAGACTCCGTTTGCTCGCTGTGCGAGGCGAAGTCCCATGTGGGCCATGTTGAAGATTTCGGGGTCGCCGTTTTCGACTCCAAGGCTCTTGATGTCGGCGATTTCAACGCCGGGGAGCAGGTCGGTTCCAAAGTAGCGGTCGATGTATTCCATGGGGAATCGGTCGATACCGGCGGGGACGGGTGTGTGTGTGGTGAAGACGGTTCCTGCACGGACGACGCGAAGTGCTTCGGCGAAGGTCAGTCCTTCGGCGAGTAGGCCGGCGATGCGTTCGACGCCGAGGAACCCGGCGTGGCCTTCGTTGGTGTGGTACACCTCGGGAAGTGCGGCACCGGTGAGTCGTGAGTACGCCTTGATGGCGCGAACGCCACCGATTCCGAGGAGGAGTTCCTGCAGAAGTCGGTGCTCGCCGCCGCCACCGTAGAGACGGTCGGTGACGCCACGCAGTTCGTCGGCGTTGTCGTGAATGTCGGTGTCGAGCAGAAGCTGCGTGACGCGACCGACGGACAGCATCCACACGCGCGCGTGCAGGACCTTGCCGGCGGGAAGTGAGAGCGAAACGAGTGCGGGTGAGCCGTCAGCTTCGCGCAACAGGCGCATCGGCAAGCCGTCGGGATCCGAAACGGGGTACGTCTCGCGCTGCCAACCGTCACGGCCGATCGCCTGGCGGAAGTAACCGGCGCGGTAGTACAGTCCGATGGCGAGGAGCGGGACGCCGAGGTCGGATGCGCTCTTGAGGTGGTCACCGGCGAGGATGCCGAGGCCGCCGGAGTACTGCGGAAGTGCTGCGGCGATTCCGTACTCGGGCGAAAAGTAGGCGATTGCTTTCGGTGCGTCGGGCAACGACTGGTACCAGCGCGGCTCGGTGAGGTACGTGTGCAGGTCGGCCGCAAGGGCGTTGGCGCGATCGATGAAGCCCTGGTCCTTGCCCAGTTCCTCGAGTCGTTCCGGGGTGACCTCGCCCAGCAGACCGACGGGGTCATGACCGAGGGTGCGCCACACATCGGCGTCGATGTCACGGAAAAGGTCGCGGGTGGGCTTGTGCCACGACCAGCGAAGGTTCGCGGCGAGCACTCCGACGGAAGCCAACGATTCGGGCAACACTGCGCGAACGGTAAAGCGGCGAACAGCCTTCATGATCTTTCCTCCCGGCGTGTGCGAGGGGCACACTGAGTGCAAGCCTAGGTGATTGTGGGCGCCCCAACGGAAACCGATGTAAGCGTTTACACAATAGTAACTATTGGGGTGTTTGCTCAACCTTGCCCTGTTGCGCGTCGCGGATTCACGATAGGTTGAGCGTGTGACGACGGACCCTTCCCTGCGCATCGGACGCATCCCGATTCGCCATCTGTACCCGGTTCAGCCCGAGGGACTGTGGCCGGCGAAGGCGTTCGTGGGCGAAGTGATCCCGTTCATCGCGACGGTGTTTCGCGAAGGTCACGACATCATCGGCGCCGACCTCGAATTGACCGCACCGGACGGGAACGTCTCGGTGCACCCGTTCCCCCACCCGGACAAGGGCGTCGACGAGTGGCGCACGACGGCTCGGGTCACGAAACAGGGACTGTGGTCATGGCGAGTCCGCGCGTATGCCGACGATTGGGCGACGTGGTTGCACGCAGCAGACCTCAAAATCGCGGCGGGCGTTGACGTCGACGTCATGTTCCAACTCGGGCTCGAACTAATTGGGCGCGCACTTGCCGGGACGCGAAAGTCGGCAAAGACCGCACCGCTCGAGGTCTTGAAAACCGCGTTTGCCGACACCGCGGGAGACCCGACCGAACGAATCGCGCTGGCTCATGCAGCGGCCGTCACCGACGCGCTGTCCACCAACCGTCCGATCAGTCTCGTCACATACTCGGATTCCATTCCCCTGCTCGTCGAACGCGAACGAGCCGGGTACGGCGCGTGGTACGAATTCTTCCCCCGCAGCGAAGGCGCGGTTCGTGCCGCCGACGGAACCGTGACGAGCGGAAACTTTGTCACCGCCCAGAAGCGACTCCCTCAGATCGCCAAGGACGGATTCGACGTCCTGTACCTTCCGCCGATCCACCCGATTGGGCGAACGAACCGCAAGGGGCCGAACAACACGCTCGACGCATCGGCGACCGACCCGGGCTCGCCGTGGGCGATTGGCGCGGCCGAGGGCGGTCACGACGCGATCCACCCCGATCTGGGAACGGTTAAGGATTTCGAGGCGTTCGTCGCCGCGGCGAAGAAGGTCGGCATCGAAATCGCTCTCGACCTCGCGCTGCAGTGCTCGCCCGACCACCCGTGGGTCACCGAGCACCCCGAGTGGTTCACCACGCTTCCCGACGGGACGATTGCGTACGCCGAGAACCCGCCGAAGAAGTACCAGGACATCTATCCGCTGAACTTCGACAACGATTTCGAGGGACTTTCCGCCGAAGTCCTTCGAGTCGTCGAACTGTGGATCTCGCGTGGGGTGTCAATTTTCCGCGTCGACAACCCGCACACGAAGCCCGTTCACTTCTGGGAGTGGCTCATCGGGCGGGTCAATGCCACCCACCCCGACGTCGTGTTCCTCGCGGAAGCGTTCACGCGCCCCGCGATGATGCACACGCTTGCGGCGGCCGGGTTCCAACAGTCGTACTCGTACTTCACGTGGCGGAACCACAAGTGGGAAATCGCCGAGTACCTCACCGAGGTGTCGCAGAAGACGGCCGCTTTCTTCCGACCCAACTTCTTCGTCAACACCCCCGACATCCTCACCGAGTACCTGCAGTTCGGCGGGGTCGCGGCTTACAAGATTCGTGCGGCGCTTGCCGCGATGAGCGCGCCATCGTGGGGGATGTACGCGGGGTACGAGCTGATCGAAAACGTGGCGCGCCCCGGCAGCGAAGAGAACATCGACAACGAGAAGTACGAGTACAAGTTCCGCGACTTCGACTCGGCGCGTGCGAACGGGCGGTCGATCGCGCCGTACATCGGAAAGCTCAACGCGATCCGCCGCGCGCACCCCGCTCTTCAGCAGTTGCGCAACATCCAGCTTCAGCACGTCGACGACGACGCGATCATGGCGTTCTCCAAGTACCTGCCCGGTTCGCAGACGGACTCGGGCCGCCCCGATGGCGTGATCGTCATCATCAACACTGACCCGCACGCCGTTCGCGAATCGACCATTCGACTCAACATGGACCTGTTCGGGTTGCCGAACGGCACCCAGTTCGAGGTGATCGACCTCGTCACCGACACCTCGTACACCTGGGGCAACGACAACTTCATTCGACTTGATTCGTTCACCGAACCCGCCATGATTCTCGCAATCGCGTACCCGAAGGGACACACCGCATGAGCGACACCCCGAAGAAACGCGTGACGAAGAAGAGTGCGGCGCGCGAAATCAACACCGTGGCGCCGATCGAGTTGCACCCCGACCACGTGCTCGCTCTTGTCGAGGGTCGCCACCCCGACCCGCACACCGACCTCGGTCAGCACGCACAGGACGGCGGTTTCACGTATCGCGTGATTCGCCCGCTGGCCACCGCGGTCACAATTCAGCGCGCCGACGGTGTGGACGTTCCTCTCTCGCACCACAGCAACGGGCTCTGGCACGGCTGGGTTTCCGGCGATGGTTCCGCGTACACGGTTCGCGCCGAGTATGACGGTTCGCCCGACTTCGTGGCTGACGATCCGTACCGTTTCGTCCCCACTCTCGGTGAACAGGACCTGTACTTGTGGGGCGAAGGCCGACACGAACAGATCTGGAAGGCACTCGGCAGCCATTTCAAGGAACACGAGGGTGTCAGCGGCGTCGCGTTCGCGGTGTGGGCTCCTCGTGCACAGGCCGTTCGAGTCGTCGGCGACTTCAACAACTGGAACGGCCCGACAAGCGCGATGCGTCGAATCGGATCCGCCGGGCTCTGGGAAATCTTCCTTCCCGGCGTCGGCGCAAACCAGGCGTACAAGTTTGAAATCCGCACGGCGAGCGGCGAGTGGGTGACGCGCGCGGACCCGTTCGCACAGTTCACCGAGGTGCCGCCGTCGACCGCGTCGAAGACCGTCGAGTCGACCTTCGAGTGGACCGACACAGAGTGGCTGACCGCACGTGCGGCCTCGAACCCGCACAACGGACCGATGTCGGTTTACGAAATGCACCTTGGCTCGTGGCGACCTGGGCACGGTTACCGCGAGATTGCCGAGCAACTCATCGGGTACATCACCGCACTCGGATACACGCACGTCGAATTCATGCCGCTTGCCGAACACCCGTTCGGTGGGTCGTGGGGCTATCAGGTCACCGGGTACTTCGCGCCGACCTCGCGCTTCGGGCACCCCGACGACCTCAAGTACCTCATCAACGAACTTCATAAGGCCGGCATCGGCGTGCTCATGGACTGGGTTCCCGCGCACTTCCCCAAGGACGAGTGGGCTCTGGCGAACTTCGACGGCGAACCGCTGTTCGAACACCCCGACCCGCGCCGCGGCGAACACCCCGACTGGGGAACGCTGGTGTTCGATTTCGGTCAGCCCCAGGTGCGTAACTTCCTCGTCGCGTCGGGGCTGTACTGGCTCGACGAATTCCACGTTGACGGACTTCGTGTCGACGCCGTCGCCTCGATGCTGTACCTCGACTATTCCCGCAAGGAAGGCGAGTGGTACGCGAACGAATACGGCGGGCGTGAAAACCTGCAGGCGATCCGATTCCTCCAAGAGGCGACCGCCACCGCGTACGCGAACTATCCCGGAATCGTCATGATCGCCGAGGAATCGACCGCGTGGCCGGGCGTCACCGCGGCGACGAGCGGCGGCGGACTTGGCTTCGGCATGAAGTGGAACATGGGCTGGATGCACGACTCGCTGTCGTACATGGAACGAAACCCCGCCTGGCGTTCACACCACCACAACGAGATCACGTTCTCGTTCCTCTACGCGTTCAGCGAGAACTACATGTTGCCGATCTCGCACGACGAAGTCGTCCACGGCAAGGGTTCACTGCTGCACAAGATGCCCGGTGACCAGTGGCAGAAGCTTGCGAACATGCGCGTGTACCTGTCGTTCATGTGGTTGCACCCGGGCAAGAAACTGTTGTTCATGGGCCAGGAGTTCGGTCAGCCGAGCGAGTGGAGCGAGGAACGCGGACTCGACTGGTGGATTCTCGACCAGCCGGCACACCAGGGATTGGCGCGACTCGTCGGTCAGCTCAACTCGTTGTACAAGGCACTCCCCTCACTGTGGGAGTTCGACAACGAACCCGCCGGATTCGAGTGGATCGAGGGCGGCGACGCGCAGAACAACCTCGTCGCGTTCATTCGCCGCGACGCGTCGGGCAACCCCGTCGTCGGCGTCTTCAACTTTGGCGGGAACCCACTCAACGACTACCGACTGGCGATGCCGTCTGTCGGCACCTGGCGCGAGGTCCTCAACACGGACGCCGAAGACTTCGGTGGAAGTGGCGTGGGGAACTTTGGCGCGGTTGTCGCCGAGAGCGTTCCGTGGGGCGGGCGCGACGCGTCGGCCGTGATTCAGGTCCCGCCGCTCGGCGGACTCTGGTTGACGCTCGACAAGTAGTTAGCGGTATTCCTGCGCTGACACGAGCGTGTACGAGTAGCCGAGCAGGCGGATCTTCTCGGACGACCCAATAGCGGGAACGTGCAGCAGCAGTTGGTACTGGTAGTTCGCGGTGATTCCGCGGAGCGAACTGGGTCGACCGGACAGGATCTTGACGGCGCCTTCGGTCGAAATCGCCGAGCCGCCACGAGCCGGTCGAACCGTTTCCGCTTCGTTGAGAGTGAGCGAGACGAGAGCGCCCGCATCACTCGTGGCGAAGACGACGGGGACGTCCTCGGTCATCGAATCGGTCCACGAGAACTTCATCGAGCCCTTCATGTCGGCGATGCGCTGCTTTTTCGCGGCCGCACCGATCTGTTCCTGAAGAGTGTCGTGTTCGAACAGCGAGGCAAACGCACTGGCGTCACCGTTGATGAGCAGGTCGGCGTACTGTTCGGCGACCTGCGCGGGGGTTGACGACAAGAGTTCGGTGTCACCGGCAAGAACGGCGGTGCCGTATTCGGCCGACGGAACCTCGGGAATCACGACACCGGGCTCAAGAGCGAACGTGTAATCGACGTGATAGTTCGAGCGCGGACCGTCCTGGGTCATCACGATCGCAACCGACGGAGCCGACTCGCTCGTGGTGTCGTCGATGATGGCGAACACGGATCGCGGCCAGCCCTCGGTCTGCTGCGGGAGCATCAGGCTGACGGTGCCGTTCGGGATCTGGAACAGCGTTCCCAACTTCTTGTTCGCTGCCTTGACGCGATAGGTCGCGGCGCGGAAACGAAGTGCGGCGCCCTGAAGGCGGCTCGCGGCGATGTTTTCAGCGCCCTTAGCGTCAGCCGCTTCGAGCGTCCCGACGATAGTTCCGAGGATGCGATCGAACTGCTGGTTGGTGACCGCGACGAAGGGAAGATTTCCGGTTGCGACGGGGGTCGGGGTCGGCTCAACCGACGAGCCCGACGCACACCCGACGAGAAGCGCGGGGACGAGTCCGATGGCGACCATTCCGGCCATGCGACGACCGCGACGGCGGGGTTCACGACCACCGCCGAGGAAACCGGGGCGCTTCGGACGCCAGCGCGGCGGCCTCGGGGCCTTGGGCATACGGCCCTGACGGTGGCGACGCTGGCGGCGTTCACGCCACAGTCCCCACACAAACGCACCGATACCCGCGAGGCCAGTGAGCCCGGCGAGGTACAACAGGATCGTCGGAATCGTGCGATCAACCTCGAGGTTCCAGATGACCGTTAGTTCCTTAGGGGCGGATTCCGTCCCGTTCGTCGCAATGATGATCGAGTGACCCTTGCGAAGCGCGAGGTCGGCGCTTGAGGTGCCGTCACCCGTCCACTCTTCGACCCACAGGTCAGAGCCGGCCGGGCTGGGAACGGCGGGTTCGAGTCCCGACACGGGCGACTCGGTCAGCTTGCCGGTCGCTTTGTCGACGGTGATGAACTGGTAGCCCGCGCTACCGACCCACGCGGTGACGTCGGCGGTGCGACCCCACGCAATCGTGACGGGCAGCGGTTCACCGTCGGCTGTGGCATCACCGGTCGAGGCGACGATCGTCTCGGTACCCGCGACGCGACGCAGCTCCTTGGCATCGATGATCGTGACAGGAGCGTCGCCCTTAAGCGAGATTGTCTGCGTCAGAGTGTCCGGTGCGGAGAAGAAGTTGCGGATGACGAGGCTGCCCGCGAACAACGCGAGCGAGACCGCGAAGAGAACGACGGCGTAGAAAAATCGCATCAGCTCCCCCTCACAACGACAAAACGCTAGTTTAGCCGACCCGCCCGAACCTTTGTGGGCGGTTTTTGCCCGTCGGCGCTGACGGCTAAACTGAAACGTCACCATTCAAGGAGGACAAGTGGCTACGGACGGACAGTTCCCCATCGTCATGCGCGGATACTCGCGTGACGATGTCGATAAAGCCATTGCGAACCTGCGACGCGAAATCATCGCATCGAACACCGAGCGCAACGAGCTCGCGACCGAACTTGCCCGCATCGCGGGAACCCAGCAGGCGGTCGAATCGGCCGAACCGAGCACGCCGACGTACGCCGGACTCGGAACCAAGCTCGAGATGGTTCTGCGGACCGCCGAAGAGCAAGCCACCGTTCTCATGTCGACGTCGGACATCGAATCCCAGCGAATCCTGACCGACGCCCGCATCGAAGCCGACCAGATCGTCGGCGAGGCACAGGCTCGCGCCGAAGCGATCCTTGCATCCGCCGAGGAACGCGCCGCCTACGCGACGAACACCGCCTCGATCGACGCCGACAACCTCATCGCCATCGCCCAGCGCGATGTCCAGGCGATGAACGACGAAGCAATTCGCGAGGGCGTTCGAATTCGCGGTAGCGCCTCGACGGAAGCCGCCGAGCTTCGAGCGACGACTCAGCGCGAAATGGCCGAGAAGCGTGCCGCGTTTGACCGTGAGGTCGCCGAGGCGCGACTCGTCATGGACAAAGAAGCCCAGGAAGCGCGCGCGGAGATCGCCCGCCTTCTGGCGGAAGCGGAACGCGCGAAGCTCGACCTGGCCGCGGAAGTGACCGCTCGTCGTCACGAAGAGGAAGAGAAGCTCCTCGAATACCACCGTGACGCGGTTGCCCAGAACGAGGCGTACCTCGCGAAGGCGAACGATGAGTTCACCAAGCTGCAGAAGGCAGTTGCCGCGCTGAAGAAGGAACACAACCGCCTTCAGTCCGAAGTTCTCAAGACCCGCGAGCGCGTCGAGATTCAGGCGAAGGAAGAATCGCGCCATCTCGTCGAAGACGCCGAGGCCCGCGCGAAGAAGATTCTGACTCGAGCACGCTCGGAAGCGAAGTCGATTGTCGACGACGCCGAGAAGCGACTTATTGAACTTCAGGCTGAGCGCGACGCGATTGCGGCCTACATCGGCGACATCAACAAGGCGGTCAGCGCAG
>JAHEDU010000009.1 GCA_024641015.1 Micrococcales bacterium | reverse complement strand
AAGCCGCGATCATCGAGGGCAGCAACGTCGAACGCCTCGAAATGTCCTGCTTCAACGGCGAGTACGTCACCGGAACCGTCAGCGACGAATACCTGCGCTGGGTCGAGGCGAACCAGTCCTCTTAGGACTTCGTCTTCGTGACCTCAGCGGTCGCGGGGTGCGACTTCGTCGAACGGTCAATGACCAAACCGACGACCGCGCCGACGCCCATTCCGACAAGCGAAAACATGATCGCGAAGAACCCGAAGGTGGCGCCAGCACCGACAGCGGGATCGGTGGGCATTCCGAAGCTGACGAACGCCGCGACGACGACTCCGAGGATGAACCCGGTCGCCAGGAACGAAACGAGCTTTGGTGCGCGACGCACGGTGACTTTCTGCTTTGCCATGTGTCTATTCTGACAGCCCGGCAAGGGGGACGAGGTCGGCAAGGGTCGCCCGGGTCCCGGACGCAAGAACGACTCCGCGGGCAACGGCCGCGTCCCACGATTCCGCCCCGACCGCCAGCGCGACCAGCGTCTCGGCGTTGAGTTCAATCACGTTTGGCGGTGTGCCGCGCGTGTGACCTGGTCCCGCGACAATCTGCACCGCGCCAAACGGTGGCACGCGGACCTCGACCGACTTACCGGGCGCGATGCGTGACAACTCCTGCAAAATCCAGCGAACCGCGAGCGCCGTCAGCGGTCGTTCCCGAACGCCGTCCTCGCTGAACGCGCGAACCGCGGCGCGACCGTCTGAGTCCGAGATGCGAGGAAGGGGCACGCAACCACGGTAACAGGGCGGCGGTAGTCTGGTGCGGTGAAGATTCTTGTTCTCGGTTCGGGCGCTCGCGAGCACGCCATCATCAACTGTTTGTTGCGTGATTCGACCGCCCACGAGATCGTGGCAGCTCCGGGGAACGCCGGAATCGCGCAGGTCGTTGAGGTCGTGGCGATGGATCCAACCGAGGGTGACGTCGTCACCGAATACGCACGCGAGCAGGGAATCGAACTCGTCATCATCGGACCGGAGGCGCCTCTCGTCGCCGGTGTCGCCGATGTGTTGCGTCAGGCTGGCGTCCCCGTTTTTGGGCCGGACAAGGCGGCCGCGGCGCTGGAGGGGTCGAAGGATTTCGCCAAAGAAATCATGGAAGCGGCTGGTGTTCCGACCGGTCGCGCACGAAGTGCGTCCACGATGGCCGAGGTCGACGCGGCTCTGGACGAGTTCGGGGCACCTTACGTCGTCAAGGCTGACGGTTTGGCGGCCGGTAAAGGTGTGATCGTCACGATCGACCGCGATGCCGCCCGCGACCACGCCGAGTTCTACATTCATCAGGGTTCTGTCTTGATCGAGGAGTTCCTCGAGGGCCAAGAAGTGTCGCTGTTCGTTCTGTCTGATGGTGATGCGGTTGTCCCGTTGTCTCCCGCGCAGGACTACAAGCGAGTGTTCGACGGCGACGAGGGGCCGAACACGGGTGGAATGGGCGCGTACTCGCCGTTGCCGTGGCTGCCGGAAGGCTTTGTCGACGAGGTCGTCGAGACCGTGGCGCAACCCACGATCCGCGAGATGTCTCGCCGCGGCACCCCGTTCGTCGGGCTTCTGTACTGCGGGTTGATCGTCACCGAGGACGGCATCCGCGTCATTGAATTCAACGCACGATTCGGCGACCCCGAAACCCAGGTCGTGCTTGAGCGACTCGACTCGTCGTTGGCGAACCTGCTTCTTGCCACCGCTCAGGGCCGGCTTGCGTCAGTCCCCGAACCGCAGTTCTCGAACGACGTCGCCGTCACGGTCGTGCTCGCGTCGGAGGGATACCCCGAATCTCCCGAAACAGGCCGAGCAATCACCGGTCTTGCCGACGCACTCGCTGTGCCCGGTGTTTCGATCGCACACGCAGCCACCGCGGTGTCTGATGGCGGGTTCGTGTCAACGGGCGGCCGCGTGCTGTCCGTCATCGCCAGCGGGTCAGACTTCGCGGACGCGCGCGAGCGCGTCTACAGTGCACTCGGGCTCATCTCATTGGACGGCGCTCACTATCGAAACGACATCGCCGAGCGCGTCGCATGACCGAACTCGCCGGCTGGCGCCACATCTATTCCGGCAAAGTCCGCGACCTCTACGCCATCGACGGCGAAAGTGGACGTGACGGCGTCATCCTCATGGTGGCCAGCGACCGCGTCTCCGCTTTCGACCACGTTCTTGACCCCGGCATCCCCGGGAAGGGAGCCTTGCTGACGGAACTGTCGAAGTGGTGGTTCGCGCAGTTGTCGGAATTCCCCAACCACCTGCTGGACATCGACGCCCCCGACTCGGTCGCCGACCGCGCGATGGTGGTGCGCGAACTCGACATGATTCCCGTGGAATGCGTTGTGCGCGGGTACCTCGTCGGCACTGGCTGGGCGGAGTACCAGGAGTCGGGCACCGTTTGTGGAATCGCACTTCCCGCGGGGCTGACCAACGGCGACAAGCTGCCCGAGCCGATCTTCACTCCCGCGTACAAGGCGCCGCTGGGCGAACACGACGAGAACATTTCGTTTGACCAGACGGTTGAACTGGTTGGCGAGGCAACAGCGGTAGAACTGCGTGACACGAGCCTGACGATTTACCGACGAGCGTCCGCGATTGCCGAATCACACGGGCTGATTCTCGCCGACACCAAGTTCGAATTTGGGCGCAACCGCGAAACGGGCGAGCTGACGCTATGCGACGAGGTTCTCACGAGCGACTCGTCGCGTTACTGGGACCTCGCCACCTACGCGGCGGGCGGCCCGAACCGACTCGATTCGTTTGACAAGCAGATCGTGCGCAATTGGCTCGCCGCGAACTGGGACAAGACGGGGACCCCGCCCCGACTTCCCGACGAGATCGTCGAGCAGACCGCCGCGAAGTATCGCGAACTGATTTCGCGACTGACGAAATAAGTCGGTCGCTTTCACCCTTAAGGACAGCATGACCTCCATCGCCGCAGCAACCCGCATGGGTGCCGTCACACTTGACGTGGCCGACCTCGACCTCGTCACCCGTTTCTATCGTGACGGCGTCGGGCTCACCGTAATCGCCGAGATGCCGGGCGGCCACGTCACGCTCGGTCGCGGCGACGACATCATCATGCACCTGCGCCACTCGCCCGGACTCAAGCACGCCGGCCCTTCCGAGGCGGGCCTCTTCCACACCGCCGTCCTCTTCACCGAAAAGTCAGCACTGGCGACGGCGGTCCTTCACTCGGCCCAACTCTTTCCCGGTTCCTTCACTGGGTCGGCTGACCACCTGGTGTCTGAGGCGTTCTATTTCAATGACCCCGAAGGAAACGGTGTCGAACTGTATTGGGATCGCCCGCGCGAGACCTGGACAATCGAAAACGGTCAGATCCAGATGGACACCCTGCACCTCGACCCCAACGCATTCATCGAGCACAACGCGACCGAAGCGTCTATCGCTGCGCACGGCACTGCCCCCGTCAGCGTCGGTCACGTCCACCTTTCCGTTGGTGACACCGCGATCGCACGCGAGTTCTACGTCGACCACATCGGCTTCGACCAGACCTTCGACTGGAACAAGCAAGCCCTGTTCGTTTCGGCTGGTGGGTATCATCACCACATGGCGATGAACATTTGGCGTTCCCGCGGCGCGGGGGTCCGTCAACCGGCCCTGGGCCTTGGGCTCGTCGAAATCACCCTTCCGACGACCGACGATGTCGGACTGCTCAGCGAGCGCCTCGACCACCACGGATACATCCTGCGAAACGACGGATCGACAATTGATGTCGATGACCCGTGGGGCAACGTCGTCCGAATCACCGCGGAGGTCTAGGCGTGCCGCGTCGGTTTGTCACGGGGGCGGATTCGGAATCGAGTTGGCCGCTCACTTTTGAATACCGTTTCCCCCGCCTGTCGAGCGGAATTGACCTCATTCCCGCGCTTGCCATTGGACTGAAGAAAAAGGTCACCGTCGCTCGGCTTCCTGATGCGCCCATGCCGTGGGAGGGGTCGATTGACGGACCCGACCCGCTTCGCGTTCTCGTTGTCGGGGATTCCACAGCCGCCGGCTGTGGGGTGAGCGACCGCGACGAGATGCTCGCCGCACGAATCGCCCACCACACGTCGACGGCAACTAACCGGGGCGTCTCGTGGCGTGCAATCGGCAAGAACGGTCACCGCAGTGACGAGTTCATTCGCGACTTTCTCGACGAGGCGATCGGGCACCCCGCTGACGTCATCTACGTCTCGCTCGGTGCGAACGACGCCCTCGGCGTTCGAAACCGCAGGGTCGCGGCTCGTAACCTCGTCCACATCGCCCGCACACTTCGGGAAGCCAACCCAGACGCCGCTATTGCGCTGTCGAGCCTGCCCGCTTTCTTCCGATTCACCAGACTCCCCGAGCCGTTGCGGTCGACGCTGTACCGAATCTCGCAGGGAATCGAACGGACGACTCGACTTCGATTGGAGAAGGAAGACCGGATCGCGATGCGTCGCCCGCCCGTGCCGTACCCCGACGGATTCTTCGCGCGGGACAACTTCCACCCCGGGCCACTCGGTTACGACCTCTGGGCACAGATCGTCGTCGACGAATTCGTCGAGCGCGGCGAGCTCGATCGGTTCCGTCGCTAGAGAGTCGACGCCAAGCCACTTGTAGACTGGGGTTACCCAGTAGACATTTCGAGGAGCGCGCGTGGCCACAGTGATCGTTGACGTAATGCCGAAAGAGGTCCTGCTGGACCCCGCAGGGAAAGCCACCGCTCGTGCACTTCAACGATTCGGCGACGGCGAGATCACCGATGTTCGCATCGGAAAGCGCTTTGAATTGACCATCGACGGCGAGGTCACGCCGAAGTTGCTCGAGCACATCGGCGAAATCGCCAAGGACGTCCTGTCGAACGAGGTCATCGAAGACGTCGTCTCGATTCGCGTGGCGGACTAACCGATGCGCGTCGGAGTCATCACTTTCCCCGGCTCGCTTGACGATCGCGACGCACTTCGTGCGGTCACCCTCGCCGGTGGCGAAGCTGTCTCTCTCTGGCACGGCGACCACGACCTCGGTGGCGTCGACGCCATCGTTCTTCCCGGCGGTTTCTCATACGGCGACTACCTGCGCTGTGGCGCCATCGCCGCGCACTCGCCCATCATGAGCGAGGTCATCGACGCGGCGAACAAGGGAATGCCCGTGCTCGGGATTTGCAACGGTTTCCAGATTCTGGTCGAGGCGCACCTGCTCGCGGGCGGACTCATTCGTAACGACCACGGCACGTTCATCCGCCGTGACCAGAAGCTTCGCGTCGAAAACGTGGACACCGCGTGGACGAACAAGTACACGCTTGGCCAAGAGATCACCATTCCGTTGAAGAACGGAGAGGGCGGGTTCATCGCCGACGACGAGACGCTCAAGCAATTGGAGGGCGACGGGCTTGTCGCGTTCCGCTACCTCGAGGTGAACCCGAACGGTTCGCTGAACGACATCGCCGGCCTCCGCAACAAGCGCGGCAATGTTGTCGGGCTCATGCCTCACCCCGAACACGCGGTTGAACCGGGATTTGGTCCGGACACCGCCGACCGCATGCAGTCGGGCGTCGACGGACTCGCGATGTTCCAGTCGATTCTGTCCGCCACCGTCCTTTCATAACCAGGAGCCACCGTGACTGAACACATTCCCGACACCGTCGAGAACGCCGCCGCGACTCCGGAGAAGGACCAGCCGTACCACCTGCTTGGTCTGAAGCCTGACGAATACCAGCGCATTCGCGACATCCTTGGCCGTCGCCCCACGTCGGGCGAACTCGCCATGTATTCGGTGATGTGGTCGGAACACTGCTCGTACAAGTCGTCCAAGGTGCACCTTCGCCAGTTCGGCCAGAAGGTGTCGCCCGAGATGACGAAGCACCTGATGGTGGGCATGGGCGAAAACGCCGGTGTTGTCGACATCGGTGAGGGCTGGGCGGTCACCTTCAAGATCGAAAGCCACAACCACCCGTCATACATCGAACCGTTCCAGGGCGCCGCAACCGGCGTCGGTGGAATCGTGCGCGACATCATCTCGATGGGCGCTCGTCCCGTCGCCGTCATGGACGCGCTTCGGTTCGGCGCGATTGACCACCCCGACACGAACCGTGTCATCAACGGTGTCGTCAGCGGAATCTCGTTCTACGGGAACTGCCTTGGCCTGCCCAACATCGGCGGCGAGACCTGGTTCGACCCGGTGTACCAGGCGAACCCGCTCGTCAACGCTCTCGCGGTCGGCGCCCTGCGCCACGAGGACCTTCACCTCGCTAACGCCAAAGGCGTCGGAAACCTCGTCGTCCTGTTCGGTGCCCGCACCGGTGGCGACGGAATCGGTGGCGCGTCAATCCTCGCGTCGGACACCTTCGCCGAAGGCGGCCCCACCAAGCGCCCCGCGGTTCAGGTCGGCGACCCGTTCGCCGAGAAGGTGCTCATCGAGTGCTGCCTCGAACTGTTTGCGGGCGATTGCGTTGAAGGAATCCAGGACCTCGGCGCCGCCGGAATCTCGTGCGCAACCAGCGAACTCGCGTCCAACGGTGACGGCGGAATGTTCGTCACGCTCGACAACGTGCTGCTGCGCGACCCGACTCTGACGGCAGAGGAAATCCTCATGTCGGAGAGCCAGGAACGGATGATGGCGATTGTTCGCCCGGAGAAGCTCGACGCGTTCCTCGCGGTCACGACCAAGTGGGACGTCGAAGCGAGCGTGCTGGGCGAGGTCACCGACACCGGCCGACTCGTCATCGAGTGGAAGGGCCAGACCATCGTCGACGTCGACCCGCGCACGGTCGCGATTGACGGTCCGGTTTACAACCGTCCGATGGAATACCCGGCGTGGCTCGATGCGCTGCAGGCGGATTCGCCCGCGAAGTTTGACCGTGCGACCGGTGGCGACGAGCTGAAGAAGCAGTTCCTCGCGATTCTCGGTTCGCCGAACGAGGCCGACACCGACTGGATCACGAACCAGTACGACTACTACGTGATGGGTAACACCGCTCTGCACACCCCCGACGGTGCCGGCATGATCCGCATCGACGAGGAGTCCGGGCTCGGTGTCGCACTCGCCACCGACGCGAACGGACGTTACTGCCAGCTTGACCCGTATCTTGGTGCGCAGCTCGCACTCGTCGAGGCGTACCGCAACGTCGCCAGCAGTGGCGCGACCCCAATGGCAGTTTCCGACTGTCTGAACTTCGGTTCACCCGAAAACCCCGAGGTCATGTGGCAGTTCGCCCGTGCGGTCGAAGGATTGGCAGACGGTTGCCTCGAACTCGGCATCCCCGTCACCGGTGGAAACGTCTCGTTCTACAACCAGACCGGTGATGTTCCGATTCATCCGACGCCCGTCGTCGCTGTTCTCGGTTCCATCGACAACGTCGCCCGACGCCTGCCTTCCGGTTGGCAGGACGACGGCGAGAACCTGTACCTGCTCGGTGTCACGCACGATGAACTGGGCGGTTCCGCCTGGGCCGGCGCGGTGCACAACCACCTCGGTGGACTTCCCCCGCGCGTCGATTTCGACTCAGAAAAGAACGTTGCTGGTCTTCTGTCTGCCGCCGCTCTCGAAGGGCTCGTCACCAGTGCAACCGACCTCGGCACCGGCGGCTTCCTCCGCGCGGTCACCGACGGTGTCCTTCGCTTCGGTGTTGGCGCCCGCGTCTGGATTGACGAAATCATGGACCGCGACGGAGTCGATTCAACCGCCGCACTGTTCTCGGAAACTCAGGCGCGCGTTCTGGTCTCGGTCGCCCGCGAGGACGACGTCAAGTTCCGCGGACTCTGCGACGGTCGCAACGTCCCCGTCCTTCGCGTCGGCGTCACGGACTCGACCAGCGGTGTTCTTGAAGTTCAGGGACTGTTCGACATCCCCGTCGCCGAACTCGCTCGCGTTCACCGCGGCACGCTTCCCGCGCACTTCGGGCCCGTCGTCGGCGGCTAGTCGCCCATTACGCGGGGCTCCCGAACGGTAGCGTGACGGAGACAGAGGAGTTCGAATGATTGACGAGTCACGGTTCTTGGTGCGCAGCACCGATTACGAAGAATGGCTGCGGGTTCGCGCCAATGGCGTGACCGCGACGATGGTGTCCAAGGCGTTTGACGACAAGGGCTTCAACGAGATCCTCGCTCAAATGGCCGACCCCACTCCGATCGCCGACAACGGATACATGAAGTTCGGTCGCGACCAGGAACCACACATCATCAAACTTCTGCAGGAGCGCTTCGACATCGAAGGAAACGACTGGCTGATCGCGTCCGAGGACGCCGAGTGGCGTATGGCGACTCCCGACGGGCTGTCACCCGACCACGGGCGAATCGTCGAGGTCAAGACGACCGGTCGCGACTGGGGACGTTACGACTGGGTGCCGATTCACTATCAGCGCCAGGTTCAGTGGCAGCTCTACGTCACGGGGGCCGAGGAATGCGTGTTCGCGTGGATGCTGCGCAGCACCGCCCCCGATAAGTCCTTCATCCCGGCGTGGCCCGGCCCCAAATACGTCACGGTCAAGCGTCAACAGCGCATGATCGACGACTGCATCCGTGTCGCCGAGAAGCTGTACGCGGCTCGTCCGAACGCTTAGTTCGACGAGTCGCCCGCGATTTTTTCGTGGTGACGAATGACCTCGGCGACGATGAAGTTCAGGAACTCCTCGGCGAAGGCGGGGTCAAGATTCGCCTCTTCGGCAAGGCGACGAAGGCGAGCGATCTGATCCGCTTCGCGCTGCTTGTCTGAGGCGGGCAAACCCGCCTGCGCCTTGAGACGACCGACCTGCTGGGTGAACTGGAAACGCTCGGCGAGCATGTGCACGAGCGCGGCATCAACGTTGTCGATGCTTTGACGCAGTGCGGCGAGCTTCGCGGCGGTTCCCTCATCCATACCGTCAGCCTACAAAGTGACGCGCCCGGACCGTTAACCGGCCCGGGCGCGTGTTTACCCCACCCCTGGGGAACTTAATCGTCCTCGTCTTCGGACTCGTCTTCTCCGTCGTCGGACCCACTGTTGTCATCCGACTCGTCGTCGCTCTCGTCGTCGGACCCGTCATCGCTTCCGCCGCCATTGCCCGAGTTCGAGTTCGAATTCGAATTCGAACTGGAACCTGAATTCTTGCCTGAATTTGACCCAGAATTCGATCCCGAATTGTTGCTGGGCTTCGTCGAATCCTCGTCGTCGGACGAGTCGTCATCGGCGGCCTCAAGTGCGGCACCTTCATCGGGTACGCCGTCGCCATTGGCGTCGGTCTGGCTCTCGATGATGCTTCGCGGATCGGCATTGGTGTCGAGAATGTTGTTCACCGCGGTGACAAGACCGGAATCGAGTTCCGAAGCGACGAGGTCCTGGGCGATGCTGACGATGAATTCGGGTGACGCTGACACACCGAGGTTGTCGAGAACCACTTCGACGATGGACCGCTTGACGTCAAGGTCGACCGCGGCCGACGCGGGGGTCGCTAGTCCGACGACGGCAGCAATCACCACCGCGGATCGCAAAATTACCGACTTCACTTGGTTCCGTCCGCTTCGGCACGCTGACGCCAGAGATCGAGGTTACCCGCGGCGATCGCCTTGCGGGCGGCTTCGACCTCGGCCGGAGTCACCGTTCCGTCGGCGAGCGCCTTGTCGACGTCTCCCGCAACGAGGACGACCGCGGCAAGTACGACGCCCTTCGCAGTCAAATCATTTCCGAGGTCCGCGGTGAGGATGTCGTTGCCCTCGATCACGCTCGTCATCTGCGTCGGAACGCTGGTTGAGCAACCGGCGAGAGTGACGGGAAGTGCGCACATGAGAGCGATGGTTATCGCTGCAATCTGTCGACGCATCTCGGGCCTTTCGTTCGTACTTTCATCGTACGAAGCGAAGACCGGTCCCGCGGGGGACTTGGATGTTTCTTGGACGAATCTTTGACGAGCCGAATTAGTCGAGCAGGTCGTGCAGGATGATGATTTCGTCGCGAGCCGGACCGACACCGATCGCCGAGAAGCGCGCGCCCGACATTGATTCGATTGCGCGAACGTACTTCTGGGCGTTGACGGGCAGATCGTCGAACGAACGAGCTTTCGAGATGTCTTCCGTCCAGCCGGGGAACGATTCGTAGATGGGGGTCGCGTGGTGGAAGTCGGACTGGTTGACGGGGACCTCGTCCATGCGAACACCGTCGACGTCGTACGCGACGCACACGGGGATCTCGTCGAGGCCGGTCAGAACGTCCAACTTGGTCAGGACGAAATCGGTCACGCCGTTGATTCGCGCCGAGTAACGGGCAATGGGAGCGTCGTACCAACCGCAACGGCGAGGACGGCCCGTTGTCGTACCGTATTCGTGGCCGACACTGCGAAGTCGTTCGCCGGATTCGTCGTGAAGTTCCGTGGGGAACGGGCCAGAACCAACGCGAGTTGTGTACGCCTTGATGATTCCGATGACGCGCGAGAATTCGCCCGGCCCGATTCCGGAACCGGTGGAGGCGCCACCCGCGGTCGAGTTCGACGAGGTGACGAACGGGTACGTGCCGTGGTCGACGTCGAGCATGGTCGCCTGGCCGCCCTCGAAGAGGACGGTCTTGCCCGCGCGCAGTGCGGTGTACAGCTCGAGAGCGGTGTCGGTGACCATCGGACGCAAGCGGTCGGCGTACGACAGCAGCTCGGTGACGATTTCCTCGGCGGCAATCGCACGACGGTTGTAGATCTTGACGAGCAAGTGGTTCTTCGCCTCGAGGGCGCCCTCGACCTTCTGGCGAAGGATGTTCTCGTCGAACAGGTCTTGGACGCGAATTCCGACGCGGTTGATCTTGTCGGCGTACGTCGGTCCGATCCCGCGACCCGTGGTGCCGATCTGACGCTTGCCCAGGAATCGTTCGTTCACCTTGTCCAAGGTGCGGTGGTACGAGGTGATGATGTGGGCGCTGGACGAGACGCGAAGTTTCGACACGTCAATTCCGCGCGACGACAGAGTGTCGAGTTCCTCGAAGAGCACCTCGGGGTCGATGACGACACCGTTCGCGATGACCGGGACAACGCCCTCGGTCAGGATTCCCGACGGAAGAAGGTGAAGTGCGTACTTTTCGTCGCCGATGACGACGGTGTGGCCGGCGTTGTTTCCGCCGTTGAACTTGACGACGTAGTCGATGCGCCCCGACATCGTGTCGGTCGCTTTACCCTTACCCTCATCGCCCCACTGGGCTCCGATGATGACGACTGCGGGCATGGCAAGTCCTTTGTTAGGCGAACTTGTCCAGTTTACCGCTTTGCTGAGACGTGCTCCCGAATCCACGAGTGCATGACGATGGCCGCGGCAGCGGACGCATTGAGTGAGCGGGTCGAACCGAACTGGGTGATTTCGACGACCACATCACTGGCGGCGATCGCCTCGGGTGACAGACCAGGCCCTTCCTGACCGAACAGCAGCACGCAGGCACGCGGCAGGCTCGTTGATTCGATGGGCACAGAACCGGGAACGTTGTCGACGCCAATGATCGGCAGTTTTTCCGCGCCACACCACTCCACGAAATCGTCGATCGTCGGGTGGTGGAGGACGTGCTGGTAACGATCAGTCACCATCGCGCCGCGCTTGTTCCAGCGACGACGGCCGACGATGTGAACCGTGCGAGCGGCGAAAGCGTTGGCGGTTCGGACGATTGAACCGATATTGAGGTCGTGTTGCCAGTTCTCGATGGCGACGTGGAAGTCGTGTCGTTTGGTGTCGAGGTCGGCGACGATCGCTTCCATCGTCCAGTAGCGATATTCGTCGGTGACGTTGCGGGTATCGCCGCGCTCGAGAAGCTCGCGGTCGTACTTCGAATCGGTCGGCCATTTGCCGATCCACGGGCCGACGCCGTGCGTGCTCAGCTCGTCGCTGGGCGAATCGGTCGTCTCGTCGGTCACTCTGTTAACTTAGGGGAATGACCTCGGCGCGCGTTCTGCACGGTGACAACCTCACCGCGATGCGGGCGATGCCCGACGAAACGTTTCAACTCGTCTATATGGACCCGCCGTTCAACACCGGTCGCCGGCAAGAGCGCCAACAGACGACGATGGTTCGAAGCGAGGACGGTGCTCGAACCGGGTTCCAGGGACGGTCCTACGACACGGTCAAGGGAACTCTGTACGGGTACGACGATGCCTTCGAGGACTACTGGGAATTCCTGGAGCCACGGCTTATCGAGGCGCACCGGTTGCTGCGCGATTCGGGGACTCTCTATGTCCACCTGGATTACCGCGAGGCGCACTACGCCAAGGTCGCGCTGGACGCGCTGTTCGGTCGCGAGGGTTTCCTCAACGAGATCATCTGGGCGTACGACTATGGCGCGAAGTCGACGCGCAAATGGCCGACAAAGCACGACACGATCCTTGTGTACGTGAAGAATCCGAAGACGTACTATTTCGATTCCACAGCGGTTGACCGCGAGCCGTACATGGCGCCAGGGCTCGTCACCCCCGAGAAGGTCGAGCGAGGGAAGCTTCCGACGGACGTGTGGTGGCACACGATCGTGTCACCAACCGGCAACGAGAAGACGGGTTACGCGACTCAGAAGCCGTTGGGGATTTTGCGCCGGATCATCCAGGCGTCGAGCACCGAGGGCGACCTTGTCTTGGACCCGTTTGCGGGAAGTGGCACGACCGGGGCCGCGGCAATCGAGCTGGGGCGCAGTATTGTCCTCATCGACGAATCACCCGACGCAATTTCGGTGATCGAACAGCGACTCGGCGTAACCGCCGAACCCGTCGTTACTGAGTGATTTCGGCGCCGGTTCCCGCGACGGAACCCGTGATAGGCGACGCGTCGGCGAGGCTGACGAAGCAGTAGTACTTGGTGTCGCCCGCATCCCACTGTTCCTGGGTGGGCGAATACGCGAGGCTGACCTGCAGGTTCGGGTACGCACCGGCGGTTGTCAGATCGAGCACGCCTTGGGCTGAACACGCAGTTTCGGCAAGCGCCGCGGCCTTGTCGGCTCCGGGGAACGCCGCTCCGGCGCCGTCGGCGAGGTCGCCCACGGCGACAAGCTGTGCAGCGTGCGGGGTTTCGCAATTGACGACCTCGAACGATTCGGCCCATGCGCCGGGGAACGGGTCGATGCATTCACCGCCGAACAGCTGGTTCCACGCCCACGTTCCCGGTTCGCGGATCGCCGTCGCGTCCGCTTCCTTTGTCGCGGTGGGTTCGGGCGTCGCGGTTCCGCCACCGAGCATCGAACCGAGGACGAATCCACCGATGCCGAGAAGCACCGCGAGGCCCGCGGCGATTCCGTACACGACGACGTTCTGGGGGACTCCGCTCTTTGCTTGCTTTGGTGCAACGTCGGCTGCCTGAGCCTCCGGTGCACGGGTCATACGAATCGTGTCAGCCGGAACCGGCGCGGAAATCAGCGCGGTTGTCGCGTCAGCAAACTTGTCTTCACCGAAAAGCGAGTCAAGCCCGTCGACCGAACCCGTCGGGGTGGGCTCGGACACGGGCGAAGCCGGCGGCTCAGCGACCGGGGCAACCACCGTCGGTGCGTCTACAACGTCGAGTGCCTCCGTCGGGTTGGCCTCGACGTGTTCTGGTGCCGCACTTGCCGTCGGCTGAATCAGCGGCACGGTCGGTTCGGGAATGTCGACAACGTCTGTCGGTTCGGTTTTCGGTTCTGAGTCTCCGAAGTTGAACACGGCGAACGGGTCGGGTTCCGACTCGTTGTCATCGGCGGAAGTGTCGTCACCGAAATCAACGACGGGAAGGAAGGCCTGCGGGGGAACCGTGGATTCCGTTTCGAAATCCAGGTCAAGTTCGTTGTGACGGACCGGCTCGTCCTGTTCGGGCGACGGGTTGACACCGAACGGGTTGGCCGCGGGTCGGGTCGCATCCGGTGCAACGCCGTTGTCGCCACGAAGCGCGCGATCGAACGCGTCCTTCAGCCAGTCGGAATCCTCTTGGCGCTTGTCGTCGTCGGTCATTCGAGCCCCAAATCCTTCAATCCCAGAGCCGCACGGTATTCGTACCCCGCGCCTTCGATGATTTCGCGAGCGCCGGTGTCGCGATCGACAACCACGGCAACGGCGACAACAATTGCGCCCTCACGCTCGAGCGCCTCGGCCGCCTTGATCGGGCTTCCGCCGGTCGTCGACGTGTCTTCGAGGACGATGACGCGCTTGCCCTTGAGGTCAGGTCCTTCGACCTGCTTTCCCCGACCGTGGTCCTTGGGCTCTTTGCGAACAACAAACGCGTCGTACGACTTTCCGGCGAGGACGCCTCGGTGCAAAACCGCCGACGCGATCGGGTCGGCGCCCATCGTCAGTCCGCCAACCGCGGCGATGTCGGGGATATCCGCGATCAGGTCCACCATGACGTCCCCGATGAGCGGGGCAACTCGGTGGTCAAGGCTGACCTTGCGCAAATCGATGTAATAGGTGGCCTTCTTGCCGCTCGTCAGGGTGAAGTCCCCGAAAAACACCGCGTTCTCGCGGATGAGGGCGGCCAGTTCGGTGCGTGCGTCAGTCACCCCACCACTCTATCCGACCGCCTAAACTCGCACCTGTGCGCATCGCAACCTGGAACATCAATTCGATTCGAACCCGCGTCGATCGGGTCGTCGAGTGGTTGCAGGCGACGGACGTCGACGTGTTGGCGTTGCAAGAAACGAAGTGCCGTGATGATCAGTTCCCCGAGGACGCCTTGGCGGCGGCCGGTTACGAGGTCGCTCATCACGGGCTGAGTCAGTGGAACGGTGTCGCGCTTGTCTCGCGACTCGGCTTTTCTGACATAACAGTGGGGTTCGAGGGCATGCCCGGCTTCGCGAAAGATCACGACGGAGTGGGCGAACCCCCGCTCGAGGCGCGCGCCATTGGTGCGACGATCGGTGGTGCCCGACTCTGGAGTCTGTATGTGCCGAACGGGCGTTCGCTTGAAGACCCGCACTTCGACTACAAACTGCGGTGGCTAGAGGCGTTGCGCACGGCGACCGCCGCGGAAATGCGAACCCACGACCAACTCGCAATAATGGGTGATTTCAACATCGCGCCGTTCGATGCCGACTGTGGCGATCCTCGAATGATTGTTGGGCAGTCCACCCATGTCTCGCCCGTTGAGCGTTCATCGTTCGCCGAATTCGAGCGGATGGGGCTGTTCGACGTCGTTCGCCCGACGGTTCCGACGGGCTTTACGTATTGGGATTACAAGAACTTGGCGTTCCCGCGCGACGAGGGGCTTCGAATCGACTTCATCCTGGGGTCCGCCGGTTTCCGCGACGCGGTGACGGACGCGTTCATCGATCGCGACCAGCGGAAGGGTGAACAGCCGTCTGATCACGTCCCCGTCGTCGTCGAAATCTCCGATTCCGGCGCGGAATCGGACGATGACGACCGACCCATGTTTTGGTAGCGGCTAACCCATCGGGGCGAGGAACAGTGCGATGACGAGCATGACCGGCAGAGCGAGGATCGTCGTCAGCGCGATGGTGTCTCGCGCGGTTCGGTCGGAAAGCCCGTATCGCATCGTGTAGTTCTGGGCGTTGAACCCGGTGGGCAGCGCGAGCAACAGGGTCACCACCCAGGTCGTGTTCGCGTCGAGGTGGAACACCTGGCTTGCCAACACCCAGCCCAACAGCGGCATTGCGACGAGCTTGACCGCGGTCGCCATGACGACCGGTCCTCGGTTTCCCTTGGCGAACACCGAATCGCCGTGGAACGTCATCCCCAAAAGAAGCAGCGCGAGCGGGACGGAAGCGGATCCGACGAGTCGCAGCGGTTCGGCAACGATGAACGGCGTCTGCCAACCCGCCAGTCCGACGATCGCACCGAGGACGCTAGCGATGATGATGGGGTTGGTCAGCGGCTGAGTGAGTACTGACTTCACCGTCACACGACCGCTCGATGCGTGGTCGAAGATCGCGAGCAGGATTGGACTGACGACCAAAAGCTGGAACAGCATGACGGGCGTCGAGAGTGTTGCATCGCCCAAAACGTATGTTGCAAGGGGGATCCCGACGAAGTTCGCGTTCATATAGGACGCGCTCGTCGCCGTGGCGACCGCGGTGGCGAACTGTTCACGGAAGAACACCCGAGCCAAAACCGCGGCGAGGATGAGCCCCACAATCGACACGATCGCGATGACGGGGAAAAAGGTGGACAACAGTGTGTGCACGTCGGCGGTGGACAACGCGGTGAAAAAGAGTGCGGGTGTCGCGATGAAGAACGTCAGTCGGTGAACGAGCTTCACGGCGGATTCATCAAGGAACCCCGTTCGACGCAACACAAAGCCTGCGATCGCGATGACCGCGATGACCGCATACCCCTGGGCGACCTGGTTCACGCCACCAATTTATCGTCGACGCGGCAGGTGCGTGGCGACACCCTCTTGGTAGGCTCGCACCATGACAAACACTCTTCGCAAAGCCCTGTCCGTCGCGGGTGCAACCCTCATCGCGGCCGGTTCGCTTCTCGCTTTCCCCACCGCCGCCAACGCCACGTCACAGACGATCGTCGTCGACTGCACCAGCGGCGAAGAGTTCTACTCCGTGCAGGTTGACCTCACTGATACCGTGACCATCTCGACCGTCAACTGTGTCGACGGACTCGACGATTGGACAACCTACGACAGCGGCTTTTACAACACCGTCCTGTCGAGCGTGACGACGGATGTTCCCAACAACGACCCCATCATCTTCACCGCGCCGAACCCGCGCAACGCAAGCTTCGTCGATGAGCTTCGGTTTGAAAACAACGGCGTCTTTACTGATCTCGACATCTATGTTTACGGAAACGAAGACAACCCGGGCGGAACCCTGCTCGACACCACGACGATTAACCTCACCAAGTCGGGTGCTGACGCTTTGGACTACAGCACGGTTGATGTCGGACAGGTTCACACCATTGGTGGCGGAAACGACAGCGACTGCTACGTAATCGCCGGAGTCCACCCGTACGGCACGGTCACCGCAACCATCAGTCAGGCGGGGGATTACACGTTCCGCGTGGTCGACACGAGCAGTAACGAAGCAATGGTCGATCCCGTGATCGTCATTTTCGACAACTTTGACCCGGCGTCCCCGGACAGCGGTGTCGTTGGTTGTGCAGCGGAAGGCCGTTCGGTTGGTGCCTACTCCGACGCTGGTGACTTGATGTATTCGAGCTACGGATTGCTGGAAATCTCTCTCGAGCCTGGGACGTACACCTTTATGGCCGTGACTCGCAGCACATTCGATGACTGGACCGCTGCGACCGAGGGCATCACCCCGAGCACCACTCTTGAGGCGTGGGGCCCTGCAGGCGGAATCACTTTCAACGACGGACTCGCCGAGACCGGTGTTCAGTCGTTCGGCCCGATGAACGTCCTCGGTTTGGGACTCCTCGCAGCAGGAATTGTGTTCATCGCGGCTCGTCGCCGTCGCGCAGCGGTCTAACGCACAGAACAGAAGGGGTCCTGCCGGTGTGGCGGGACCCCTTCTGCGTTAAGCCTTCTAGCGAACGAACTCACTGACTTCTTTGCGCTCACGGGGTGCGTTCTCGCGCTCGGCGATCTCGCCCGAGATTGTCGACGGATCGGCGACGATTCCTGCGGCGATGACGGAGACAATTTCGAGTGGCTCGTTGACGCCCAGTGCCGCGGTGAGAGCATCAATGTCGAATCCGCCCATCTGGTGAAGGCTGATGCCGTTCGCCTGCGCCTGAATCGAGAAGTGGGCGACGGCCTGACCCAGGTCGTATCGTGCGAATGCATTCTGACGACCGGACGCCGTGAGCGTGTGAGTCACCGCCACAATGAGCGCACTCGCGTGAGGAGCCCACGACGCGTTGAACCCCGACAGGGTTGCGGCGATCTTCTCGAACGTCTCGTCACCGCGGTATCCGACGATGAAGCTCCACGGCTGCAGGTTGTTCGCCGACGGCGACCAGCGAGCGGCTTCGAATGCAGGAGCCAGGTCGGCGTGGGTCAGTGTTGCGTTGTGGTCAAACGCGCGGGGGCTCCAGCGTTCGGCGAGGACGTCCAGGATGGGAAATGCGGTGTTTGCTCGGTGAGTCATGACTGCCTTCTGTTTGGGTGTGAACTAGTTCCACCAGGACCGGCGCCACAGCACCACCTGGTTCGACTTCTTGGTGCGCGTTCCCGCGCGAAGCGGAATCACCTCGCCAGCTTGGCCGGCCGCGAAAACGCGCCCGCCCGGTCGGGTGAGGACCTCGTCCGCGATAATCCCTTCAAGCTCGCGAACGCGATCGCTCAAGACGCGGACAGCATTTTCCAGCTCGAGAATTCGACGGATTCCCTCGAGGTTGAGGCCCTCGGCCGACAGTCGTTGCACTTCGCGCAGCTGGACAATATCGCGCATCGAGTAGCGCCGTGACTGACCCGCGGTTCGCGTCGGACTGACGAGCCCAAGGCGGTCGTACTGCCGAAGGGTCTGCGGATGCATCCCCGCGAGTTCCGCCGCCTGAGCGATGGGGAAGATCGGGTCGTTTTCGGTGAACATCGTCCGGCCTAGCTTTCGGCCTTGCCATAGAGAGCGTCACGCGGGTTCTCGCCGTCCGTTGCCGCCGCAAACTTCTCGATCAGGGACTTCGCCTGGTCGTCTACCTTCTCGGGTGTGACGATGAGGATCGTCGCGAGCAAGTCGCCCTTCTTGCCCTTGACCGAAATGCCGCGGTCGCGAACGCGCAGGACGCGGCCGCTCGGTGTGTTTGCGGGAACCTTCACCTTGACGCGTTCGCCGTCAAGAGTCGGCACTTCAATCGTCGCACCGAGAATCGCCTCGGGGATCGTCACCGGCACATCGACGCGGATGTTGTTTCCGTCGCGCGAAAACACGGGGTGGTCGGTGACCGTCACGGTGAGGATGAGGTCGCCGACCGGTCCACCGGTCATGCTCGCCTCGCCCTTGCCGCGCACGCGAATCTTTTGCTTGTCGGCGACACCCGCGGGAATCGCCACGTGCATCGGCTTCGACCCGCTCGATTCGAGGGTGACCTCGCCACCGTTCATCGCCGTGCGGAAATCGATTGAAATGGCCGCGTTGATGTCGGCGCCCTTTCGGGGACTTCCGCCGCGCTGGCCACCACCGCCGAAGGGGTTTCCCCCGCCCCCGAACAGCCCGCCGAACAGGTCGTCCTGACCGGTCTGGAAACGAACGCGACCGTTGCCAGCACCCCCGAAGAGGTTGCCGAACATGTCCTCGAATCCGCCCTGCCCGCCGGCGCCGGTTCCGCCCGCGGTGAAACGCGCACCACCGCCCATCGCGCGAATCTGGTCGTATTCCTTACGCGTCGCCGAATCCGACAACACCGTGTACGCCTCGGAGATCTCTTTGAATCGAGCCTCGGCCTTCGCGTCGCCCGGATTGGAATCCGGGTGGAACTGTCGGGCGAGCTTGCGGTACACCTTTTTCAGTTCCGCGTCCGAGACGTCCTTCGAGACGCCAAGGATCTTGTAGAAGTCCTTGTCGAACCAATCCTGACTAGCCATCGGCGTCCCTCCTTTCGTTACTCGGCGGGAGCCGCGACGGCGACCTTGGCGGGTCGCAGAAGTCGGTCGCCCAAGACGTAACCGATTTCGATGACGTCAGCAACAGTCTCGCTGGTTGCGCCTGGAGTCGGAAGCTTCGCGATCGCCTCGTGGCGGTTGGGGTCGAACGCTTCGCCGACTTCACCAACAGCGGACACCCCGAATCGCTCGAAGCCTGTGCGAATCTTCTGCGCGACGAGTTCGAGCGGGCTGCCCGCAAGATCGCCGTGAGCGTCCGCTCGGTTGAGGTCGTCCATCGCCGGAAGAAGCGCGCGGATCACCTCGGCGATGACGGCGTCGCGGTTCGCGGCACGGTCACGCTCAACGCGTGCACGGAAGTTTGCCAGTTCCGCCTCGGCACGAGCCGCGCGGTCCTTGTACTCCTCGACCAGGTTGCGTTCGATGTCACTGAGCAGCGACTCGAGCAGTTCCTCGGCGTTGGATTCCGACGCCTCATCCGCGAGCGACTGCTCGCTGTCCTCGGCCGGGGTGGGTTCCCCCGCCTCACCCTGTTCGGGCTCGGTCGGGGGAACTTCCTCGTTGTTCTGTTCGTCCGACATTTACTTCTTGTCGTCCTCGTCGTCCACAACCTCGGCGTCGATGATGTCCTCATCGTCGGCGGGTGCTTCGGCGGCGTCGCCAGCGGCGTCCTGCGAGGCGTAAATCGCTTCGCCGATCTTGCCCTGGCTTCCCTGGAGCCGTTCGACCGCCGCGTCAACCGCTGCGTCGTCCGTTCCGGCGAGTGCCGTCTTGAGAGCATCGACGTCGGCACGAACCTCGGACTTGAGGTCGTCGCTCAGCTTGTCAGCGTTCTCGTCGAGAACCTTCTCGACCGAGTACACCATCTGCTCGGCGACGTTGCGCTTCTCGGCTGCTTCGCGGCGGGCGTGGTCCTCGTTCGCGTGTTCTTCCGCTTCGCGGATCATGCGCTCGATGTCCTCGGACGACAGCGAGGAACCACCGGTGATCGTCATCGACTGTTCCTTGCCAGTTCCCTTGTCCTTGGCGGACACGTGGACGATTCCGTTCGCGTCGATGTCGAAGGTGACCTCGATCTGCGGGACGCCGCGAGGAGCCGGTGCGATTCCGGTGAGTTCGAAGTTTCCGAGCGACTTGTTGTCACGCGTGAAGTCGCGCTCGCCCTGGAACACCTGGATCGACACGGACGGCTGGTTGTCGTCGGCCGTGGTGAACGTCTCGGAACGCTTGGTCGGGATGGCCGTGTTGCGCTCGATGAGCTTGGTCATGATTCCGCCCTTGGTTTCGATACCGAGGCTCAGCGGGGTGACGTCGATGAGCAGAACGTCCTTGCGCTCGCCCATGAGGACACCGGCCTGCAGCGATGCGCCGACAGCGACAACCTCGTCCGGGTTCACGCCCTTGTTTGCTTCCTTGCCGGCCAACTTCTTGACCAGTTCGGCGACGGCGGGCATACGCGTCGATCCACCAACGAGAACGACGTGGTCGATCTCGGAGACCTTGATCTTCGCTTCCTTGATGACGTCCTCGAACGGCTTGCGCGTGCGCTCGAGCAGGTCCGCGGTGAGTTCTTCGAACTTCGCGCGGGTGATCGTCTCGTCGAGGTTGGCGGGGCCGTTCTCGGTGAGCGAGAGGTACGGAAGCTGAACGGACGCACTCATCGAAGACGAGAGTTCCTTCTTAGCCTGTTCGGCCGCTTCCTTGAGTCGCTGCTTGGCGATCTTGTCGCCCGACACATCGACTCCGGTCGTCTCTTTGAACTGCTTCGCGAGGTAGTCGACGAGACGGGCGTCCCAGTCGTCACCACCGAGGCGGTTGTCACCGGCGGTCGCGCGCACCTGGATGGTGCTGAAGTCGTCGTCCTTGCCCACTTCGAGCAGCGAAACGTCGAACGTTCCACCGCCGAGGTCGAAGACGAGGATGAGCTCGTCTTCCTTGCCCTTGTCGAGGCCATAGGCGAGTGCGGCCGCGGTGGGCTCGTTGATGATGCGAAGGACGTTGAGTCCCGCGATCTCTCCGGCTTCCTTGGTCGCCTGACGCTCGGCGTCGTTGAAGTACGCGGGGACAGTGATGACCGCGTCGGTCACCTTTTCGCCCAGGTACGTCTCGGCGTCGCGCTTGAGCTTGCCGAGGATTCGCGCCGACACTTCCTGCGCGGTGTACTTCTTGTCGTCAACCTGCTGCGTCCACGTGGTTCCCATGTGACGCTTGACGGACGAGATGGTGCGGTCAACGTTGGTGACCGCCTGACGCTTCGCGGTTTCACCGACGAGCACCTCGCCGTCCTTCGCGAATGCGACGATCGACGGGGTCGTGCGGAAACCTTCCGCGTTTGCAATAACGGTGGGTTCGCCACCTTCGAGGACCGCGACAACCGAGTTGGTCGTTCCGAGGTCGATTCCAACAGCTCGTGCCATTGTTTCTTTCTCCTTTTCCGCCGTTTCCGGCGATTGCCACTTGTGGGTGGTGAAATTTGCTGAGCTCAGTGCCAGTATTCCTGTCAACTTGAGCGGGGTTGTGTCAAGTTTGACATCTGTGGATAACATTGTCAAGTCGAAATGGAAAAACTTGCGCGGGTGTCGCTCAAGTTTGAAAATTCAGCTCGTGCCCTGCCATTTGTCCAAGAAGTTCGCTACCGTGGCTCTATGACGAACAACGACGTTCAGCCCAAAGCCCCGTTCCGCCAGACCCTCTCGTGGGCACTCTGGGACTGGGGGACCTCCGCGTTCTCGGTCATCATCACGACCTTCATCTTTTCCCGATACATCGTGTCGGACTACTTCCTCGACCCCGCCACCGTCGCGTTGGGTGAAGAGGACCCGACGTACATCGCCGCGAGCGCCGGTCTGACTGCCCAGTTCGGTTGGGCGCTGGCAATCGGTGGAATCGTGGTCGCGATTCTCGCGCCAGTTGTCGGCCAACGGACGGACCAGGGCGGTCGCCGCAAGCGTTGGCTCGGGATCAACACGCTCGTGGTCGTCCTCACGACTCTCGCGATGTTCTCAGTCGAGGCGAAGCCCGGCTTCTTCACTTACGGCATCGTGCTCATCACCATCGCGACGGTGTTCTATGAGATGGCGAACGTCAACTACAACGCGATGCTCATGCAGATTTCAAACTCGTCGAACATCGGGCGCATCTCGGGATTCGGTTGGGGAATGGGCTACATCGGCGGAATCGTCGTGCTGCTCATCGCGCTCGTCGGGTTCATCCTCGGTGACCCGCCGTACTGGTTCGGTCTCACGACGGAAAATGGCATCAACATTCGCGTCCTCGCGGTGTTCGCGGCGGTGTGGTCAGCTGTGTTCTCGATCCCGATCATGCTCGCGATCCCCGAAAACACGGCGATCGACCCCGACGCGGGCACCGGAATCATCGAGTCGTACCGCAAGGTGTTCCGCAAGATCAACGATCTGCGAAAGAACAGCCGCGAGACGTTCTTCTTCCTCGTGTCGAGTGCGGTGTTCCGTGACGGACTCGCCGGCGTCTTCACGTTCGGTGGAATCCTCGCCGGCAAGGTCTTCGGCCTCGGTGACACCGAAGTCATCCTGTTCGCCATCGGCGGCAATCTCGTCGCCGGCATCGGCGTTTTCGTCGGCGGCATTCTGGACGACCACTTCTCCTCCAAGGCCGTCATCACCTGGTCGCTCGGCGGACTTGTCATCACGGGAAGCGCGCTGTTCCTGCTTCACGACGGTGGGCCGAGCGTGTTCTGGGTCGGCGGGCTGCTGTTGACTCTCTTCGTCGGACCGGCGCAGGCATCTGGGCGTTCACTCATCGGGCACCTCGCGCCTGTCGGCGGCGAAGGCGAACTCTACGGACTGTACGCAACCACGGGCCGCGCTATTTCATTCCTCACGCCGATGTTCTTCGCGCTGTTCGTGAGCATGGGTGGCGCTGACTATTGGGGCATCCTCGGAATCGTTCTGGTTCTGGGCGCTGGTCTGCTGCTGCTTCTGCCGCTTCGCCCCAAGTTCATCCGCTGATCGTTGTCGCGGCGCTCATCATGAGCGCGACGGTGACGACGAAACCCGCGATGAAGTTGAGAGCGAGGAATCGCTTCCAGCCGCGATTCGCGTCCTCGGCGTTGTCGTCGGACACGTTCCACCACGGCACAATCGTCGAGATGTACAACAGGACAATCGGCGAAACGAGCGGCGCATATGCCGGGCCGAACACGAGCAGCGTGCCCGCGACGAGATAGCAGCCAACCGCGAATCGAACCGTCCACGCGCCACCAATCGCGGTGGCAATCGAATGCAGCCCGGCAGACCGATCAGCGACGATGTCTTGAACGGCACCGAACGCGTGTGACGCCAGACCCCACAGGAAGAAAGCGCCCAAAACCATCCACGTTCCAGCGCCGATAGTTCCCGTGACGAGGACGGTCGCAAAAAGCGCGGGGCTGACGAAGTGGAAGCTGGATGTGATCGAGTCGAGGAACGGGCGTTCTTTGAATCGAAGCCCCTTGGCCGAATACGCAACGACGGCACACAGCGACAGCGCAAGAACGAGGTGCGAGACGGGGTTTCCGACGCTTGCCAGATAGGCGACGAACGGAACGCACCCCAGCACCGCGAGCCATAGGACTGGTCGGTGGAATTCGGGTGTGAGAACCGCGCCCTCAACCCCGCCCTTTCGCGGATTGAGGATGTCGGACTCGTAATCGAAAACGTCGTTGATTCCGTACATCGCGACGTTATAGGGAACGAGAAAGAAGAGCGTCCCGATGACGAACGTGGCGTCGATCCGACCGCCAGCCACCAGGTACGTAGCGGCGAACGGGTACGCCGTGTTGATCCAGGACAGGGGGCGCGACGACGCGAGCACCACCCGGGCGAGCGTCACTGGTCGCCCTTGCGACGCAGGATGTGCCACATACTCGCGGTCAGCAAAACCGCCACGATCGCATAGAGGAAGTCTTCGACGGGCGCCAGCCCGATTCGCCAGCCGAGAATCTTCGACTCGTCGTAAGCGACTAATCCCGACCAAATGATGAGGTTGTCGAAGATTGCGGTTCCGATCAGGAGGCCGACCACGGGAAGTGCGAGCCTACGGATGTAGAGGCGGAATTTCCAGCTCGCGAGGACGGTCAGCCCGGCTGCCCAGAATAGGTAAGGAACAGACATTTCCAAATACGTCGTGCTCATCGGCGGCGCTCCGCCAGTCGAAAGGCAATCACGGCGAGGTGCGACAAGAGCGTCAGGAAGAAGACCTCTTCGATGGGGATTTCGGTCGCGATGTCCCACCCGACCAACAGGTTGCTGTCACCCTTGAAGAAGACCCCGCTGGCGACACCCGAAATGTCCCAACTGATGAAGAACGCGACCGAGAGCGCGATGACCAGAACGGTGTGCCTGGCGTTGTCGAACAACGCGATTTTCCATCGCCAGTCACAGAGGACGAGTCCGGCCAGCGAAAAAAGGAGCAGCCCGAGGTACAGGCCGGTCACTAAATCGCCTTGTCGGGAAGCGGTCCGGCCGAGTGGTCACCGCGCAGTCGCTTGAGGAGAACTTCGGCCGAGATGATGCACATAGGAAGCCCGATGCCGGGAACCGTGCCCGAACCGACGTAGTAGAGCCCGTCGACCTTGCTCGACTTGTTTGTCGCGCGGAACAGAGCGCTCTGCCCAAGCGTGTGTGCCGGTCCGAGCGAGTTGCCCTTCCACGCGCCGAGGTCAGCCTGGAAGTCGGCGGGACCGACGGTGCGTCGAACGACGATTCGTTCGCGGAAGTCGGGGATGTTCGCCCATTCTGCGATCGCGTCAATCGTTCGGTCGGCAACTTCTTCGATAGCTCGGTCGCCTTTACCGTCGAGTCCGCCCTTACCCAGCGACACGTCGGCGGGCGACGGAACGAGAACAAAGACGTTCGAGTGACCCGCGGGCGCGACGGAGTCGTCGGACTTGGACGGCGTGCAGACGTAGAACGAGGCTGGGTTGGGCATGGTTGGCGAGTCCGCGAAGATCTGCTTGAAGCTACCCTCCCAGTCGTCCGTGAAGAAAAGGCTGTGGTGAAGCAGATTGGGCAGGTCGCCCTTCACCCCGAGGTACAACAGGATCGCGCCGGGGCTCGGCTGCTTCTTGTCCCACCACTTCTCGGGGAAGGTCTGCTTTTCGGGCGGCAACATCGTGGTCTCGGTGTGGTGGAGGTCCGCCCCCGACACGACGATGTCGGCATCGAGCGTCTTCGTCGCCCCGGTGGCGTCGGTGTAGGTGACACCCGTGGCGCGACCCGATTCGTCGACGTTGATTTTCGTCACACGGGCATTCGTTTCAATCGAGACGCCGGCCGCGACCGACAGGTCACGAATCGAATCCATCACACGGGTGAACCCGCCCTGCGCGTAGAGCACTCCGTCAACGAGGTCGAGGTGGCTCATGAGGTGGAACATCGCGGGGGCCTCGTACGGACTCGTCCCGAGGAACACCGCGGGGTACCCGAGAATCTGCTTCGCGCGCATGGTCTTGACGTAGCGA
Organism: Micrococcales bacterium; assembly: GCA_024641015.1. Classification (GTDB taxonomy): domain Bacteria; phylum Actinomycetota; class Actinomycetes; order Actinomycetales; family Microbacteriaceae; genus MWH-TA3. The sequence continues at coordinate 18,038 of JAHEDU010000009.1, read as the reverse complement.
CCCGCGAACCCCCAAATCTTTGTCAAGAGAAGACGCGCCAAGGTTCCGAGTCGAACGATAACCTCGCGCTGAAGAATCGGCCCCAGCTTGACGAAGGATGTGTACAGGAAATATTTCTTGGCGATCTCATATGTTTCCGTCGCCGAGTCGAGATAGCGTGACATCGCCTCGCGCGATCCGGGTTCGATCTGTTCAAACAGGTCGAGGTTTTTCTCGCGACCGACCTGGACATCGATGTGCTCGGCAGTGCCGCCCGCCTTCGGTTCGAAGAAGACCCGGTACCCCGGGTCGAGAAGCCGCAGGTCGAGCTGCTCTTTCGCGCTGGTTCCCATTAAGCGATACCAGTGGTCGAAGACTTCGGGCATGAGGTACCACGACGGACCGGTGTCGAAACGGAAGCCGTCCTTGGACCACGAGCCGGCACGACCGCCGGTGTTCGGAAGCGCCTCGAGGAGGGTGACGTCGTAGCCGTCACGCGCCAACAGGCCCGAGGCGGATAGTCCACCCATTCCGCCGCCGATAATGATGACGCGTTGCTTGGTCACTTGGCTCCTCCGAGAATCACGCGTGCAGCGATGAGAAGTTTCTCGGGGTCGCTTACACGGATTCGAGTGGTCTTGAGAACTTCCGCGGGGGTGCGGCGGATCTTGGCGTTGAGCGATGCGAAGAGTCCGTGAGCGAGACCCACCGCACGGCGCGCATCCGCGGTCAGCAGGGGAAGAGTCGCGGCGGCGCGAGACAGGTCGTCGTCGATGTCGTCACAGATTCGCTTCTTGTCGATCTCGTTGAACGTGTCGATGCGAACTCCGGGGAAATACGAACGTCCGAGCCCGTCGACGTCGGCAGAAAGGTCGCGCAGGAAGTTCACCTTTTGGAATGCGGCGCCGAGCGAGCGGGCACCAGCAACCAGCACGTGCGCCTGAGTTGGTAGCGGCTTGTTGTCGCGCACGAACACGGCGAGACACATCAATCCGACGACCTCGGCCGATCCATAAACATACGTTGCAAAGGATTCGGCGGTGTACGTGCGGTCCGACAAGTCCATGCGCATTGACGTAAAGAACGGCTCGACGATGTCGCGTGTGATTCCCACGGCACGGCTTGTGTGGGCGAACGCGTGAACGATGAGGTTCGTTGAATAGCCTGATTCCATCGCGGCATAAGTGTCACGTTCGAGCTCGTCCAAAGAACGGCGAACCATCGAATTCTCGAGACCGGCCTCGACGGCGACTCCATCGACGACCTCGTCAGCCAAACGAACGAGCGCGTAAATGTTGTCGATGTGCTGACGGGCTTCCTTGCCCAGGATTCGTGATGCCAAACCGAACGACGTCGAATAGTCGCGAATGACAAGCGACGCTGTCTTTTGCGCGACCGAGGTGTACAGGTCCAACCGACTCACGTGCGCCTCCTCGGTGCCGCCACTTTCCGACGGCACTCTCTCAGGATAGCCTGAGAGAGATGAGTACCGAAGAGTTGGTCGTCCTGGTGGACGATTCGGGCGCCCCTACCGGGACCGCGCCCAAGGCGACCGTGCACACCGACAGCACCCCGCTTCATTTTGCGTTCTCGTGCCACGTCACGAACGCGGCCGGCGAAATCCTTGTGACGCGACGCGCGCTGTCGAAGGCGACGTGGCCGGGCGTCTGGACGAACTCGTTCTGCGGCCACCCTGGCCCCAACGAGGACATCGAGGACGCGATTCGTCGCCGTGCGCAGCAAGAGTTGGGCATGACGATCGACGGCATCCACTCGGTGCTTCCGAATTTCCGATACCGAGCGGTCGACGCGTCGGGAATCGTCGAGAACGAGATCTGCCCGGTGTTCGCGGCTGTAGCCGTGTCCGAGCCGAACCCCTCGCCTGAGGAAGTCGCCGAATGGCAGTGGATTTCACCGGACAAGTTGGCAGCAGCAATCGACGGCGCGCCGTTCGCGTTCAGTCCTTGGCTGGTGTGGCAACACGAGCAACTCGTCGAGTCCAAGTTGAGCGAATAGTGCGCGGGCGCATTTCGAACTGGCTCAGCACAGTTCTCTCGGCCGAGACGCGCACCGGAGTCATCACTATCGCCGTCGCAGTGGTGACGATCGCGTGGGTCAACTCGCCTTTCGTCGGTTCATATAACGCCATCATTCACGCCGAATTCGGTTTCCCCGGACTCGTCCTCGACGTTCACCACTGGGCGGCCGACTTCCTGCTGGCGTTCTTCTTCCTCGTCATCGGCATCGAGTTGCGTCATGAGTTCACCGTTGGGTCACTGAATTCGCCCCGCAAGGCACTCGTCCCTGTCGCGGCCGCCATCGGCGGAATGGTATTTCCCGCACTGATTTACGTCGCCTTCAACGTTGGTCAAGAAACTCTCGTGGGGTGGGGAATCCCGATGGCGACGGACATCGCTTTCGCCCTCGCCGTCCTGGCTCTCGTTGCACCTAAATCAAACCCCGCGCTTCGAACATTCCTGCTCGCGCTTGCCGTAGTCGATGACCTTGGCGCAATCATCGTCATCGCGTTGTTCTACACACCTGGCTTGCAGCCCCTGTATGTGGGTGGAGCAGTTCTCGCGCTCGGATTGTTCGCTATTCTGCAGCGGACGCGAATCGGTCACCCGGTCGTCCTCATCGCGCTTGGCCTAGGCATCTGGTGGCTCGTCTTCCAGTCAGGCGTCCACGCCACGATTGCTGGCGTTGCCATCGGACTGTTGCTGTCAACAAAGCGAGGGCCCAAGGGCACACTCGCCGACCGGGCATTGACCGCCTTCCTTCCCGTATCGTCCTATGTCGCTATTCCGGTTTTCGTGTTTGTCTCGTCGGGCGTCTCGCTGGCTGTCATCGGCGCATGCGCAACGACCTCTCCCGTGTTTGCCGGGATTGTGGCGGGTCTGCTCGTCGGAAAGCCGCTCGGAATCGTGTTCTTTGCATGGATTGCAGAAAGGTACTTTGGCGGTCGCCGGGACGCATCGCTGAGACGCGGTGATGTCTGGCTGGTGGGAACTATCTCGTCAATCGGTTTCACCGTGGCGCTGTTGATCAACGACCTGGCTCTGGGTGACACGTCATTCGGTGAAACGGGAACCGCGGCGGTTGTTGTCGCCGCCGTCATCGGAGCGGTCGCCTCATTCTTCGTCGCGCGACGCGTCTCGGCTTAGAGTTCGGTCTTGTGGAAGTTCTTCCACGAACGCGACGCTGTCGGTCCGCGCTGACCCTGGTATCGGCTACCGTACTTTTCGCTGCCGTAAGGGTCTTCACTTGCTGATGTCAGTCGGAAGAAGCACAGCTGTCCGATCTTCATTCCGGGCCACAGCTTGATAGGCAAGGTCGCGACGTTCGACAGTTCGAGCGTGACGTGCCCGGAGAAGCCGGGGTCGACGAAGCCGGCGGTCGAGTGCGTGAGCAGACCGAGGCGACCGAGCGACGACTTTCCTTCGAGGCGAGCCGCGATGTCGTCGGGAAGAGTGACGAGTTCGAACGTGCTTCCCAGGACGAATTCTCCCGGGTGAAGGATGAACGGCTCGTCGCCCGACACCTCGACGGCGCGAGTCAGGTCGGGCTGTTCCTCGGCCGGGTCGATGAACGGGTACTTGTGGTTGTCGAACAGTCGGAAGAACTTGTCCAGACGCACGTCGATCGAGGACGGCTGAATCATCCCGAGGTCGAGGGGGTCAAGCTGTACGCGGCCCGATTCAATCTCGGCGCGGATGTCGCGGTCACTAAGAAGCATGCCTCGAGCCTACCGTTTCAGCCCTTGACCTCGAGGGTTTCATGTCGGTGGTCGGACATAAAATAAGCGACCTTCCGACGACCCGGAAGTGAAACGAGGAATCATGGACGCCACAATCGACAATTTCATCAAGAGAATTCAGGGCGAATCGGTCATCGTCACGGGCTGGGTGCTCGTCGCCGCTACTGCCGAAGGCGCCCTGGCCGGTGCGCCAATCGGGTTCACGATGTCGAGCAGCGAGGGCATGCCCGCGTACTCGAAGATCGGGCTGTTGGAATCCGCCGTTCGATCCATTCATGACCAGAACATGTTCCTCGCGTGGGAGGACCGGAATCAAGGCCCGATGCCCCCGTTCTAAGCGGGGGGCTGGATGCGAATGGCGGCCGTCAGTTTGGCAGCAAGTTCGTCTCGCTGAAGTTTGCCGTTTCGGTTCCGCGGAATCGACGGAACCGCCACGACGATGTTGGGTCGGTTGTTTGTAGGAAGTTCAGAGAACGCGGAGATGACAGCCTGATAAGCGCCTTCATCACGCGCGACTACCGCGAGGACGAGATGCGAACTGCCGTCGGGGAAGGTCACCGCCGCGCACCCCGCGTCCTTGATTCCGTCAACGTGCTCGGCGAGCGCCTCGAATTCGAGTGGGTTCACCTTGGCGCCAGCGATGTTGACGACGTCATCCACCCGTCGTTCGATGACGATTCGGCCGGATTCATCGACGTGTCCGAGATCGCCCGGATAAAACCACCCGTCGGGTGCGACCGGAACGATTTCGCGCCCGATGCGATAATTCCGCGCCAGACCCGGCGCTCGGTATCGAACTGTGCCGTCCTGGGCGACGTCGAATTCGGCGCCGCGACCGATGACGCCCCGGAAAGTCCCGGCAACCGACTCGTGCGCGATGGCGACTCCGCCGGCTTCGGTCGAGCCGTACACGCTGCGGATTTCACCCCCACAGACGGACTGGACCGCGGCGAGGAAGGGTGCAGTTTGCTGCGCCCCGGCTGACGTCACGGTGTCAAAGGTGAGTTTCGCGCCAACCTTGCGTGCAACGTCGATGAGCGACTGGATGTGGTGCGGCGAACCAGCAAGTCGCGAAATTCGACCGTCTCCGCAGAATTCGGCAGCCGCACGGTCAATGATGGACACCGAGTTGTAAGTAGTCCGCGACTGGAATGCGGCGGACATCGCGAACAGGCCCGAGATGGCGCTGATGCGGAAGAGATTCACGAAGTGTGCCGTCGGCCACCAGTCGACATACCCGACCAAGCGCGCATCCACGATGTCGTCGTCGAGGAGAAGGAGTTTGGGCTGACCCGATGTTCCGCTTGTCAGTACCGCCGCAGCGGGGACGAGTTCTGCGCGGTCGACGAGTTGGGGGCCACCCGAAGACTTTAACGACGCCATGTCGATCGAGCGCTCGGGTGCCCAGTCACGCCCGGAGTGGACGAGCCGGTCAGCGTTGGCCGCAGTGAATTCCCCCTCGCTCGGCGTCGACACGGGTGTCGCGCCGGCAGAATTGACGGCGAGAAATCCGACAATCTCATTGAGTCCGTCCGACGACACCGCGACGATCTCGCCAACGCGGATTCCAGCGCGACGCAATGAGTCCGCGAAGGCCGAGACTCGAACGACCAGTTCCGCAGTGGTGATGGATTCGTAAGGAGTCGCGACCGCGATGTCGCCCGGCGCAGACTCGGCCCACGTGAGCAGGTCACGAATGAACGGAGACGTCACGCCTGTCCTCGGACGACCGCGGCGAGGTTGTCGCGGTTGAGTTTGCCCATGATGTTTCGCGGCAACTCGTTAACGCGAACATAGGTCGCCGGAACGAACGCGGGAAGTTCCGCGCGGATTCGGGTGTCGACCGCCTGTAGAAGCTCGGCTGAGTCAGTCACCAGCGCCAACTCAATCACGGGGCGACCATCGATACCGACGACTTCGTATGCCGCAGCATCGGAGACTCCCGCAACCGCCAGCGCAATGCTCTCGACCGTTTGTGGGTCAATCTTGTTTCCACCGATGTTCAACACATCGTCGAGTCGACCGGCGATGACAAGCTCACCGTTTTCGGTCAGATATCCGCGGTCACCAGGGTAGAAGTAGCCATCGCGCAGCGATTCGGCGGTAGCGGCGGGGTCTCGGTAGTAGCGCTGGACGAGTTCCGCCGAACGGTAGCGAATTTCGCCAATAGTTCCCCGTTCGACGGGTTGTCCCGATTCGTCGATGACGTCGATCTGAACCCCGGGGAACGGCATTCCGACGTTGCGTGCATCGGCACCGACCGTCGCTCGTCGGGCTGAGACAACACCCGCTTCGGTCGATCCGTAGAGAACCATGACAACCGCGGACGGGAAGACGTCGGCCAGCCGAACAAGCAAAGCGTCGGAAGGCGCGCTTCCGCCGATGAGGATTTGGGTGACCGACGAAATCGGTCCCGTGACGGTCGCGACGGCGTCCGCGACTTGCGCGAGATTCACCGTCGAGCCAAGCAACAGCGTGACATCGAGTTCGGAAATCAGCGCGGGAACTCGGTCCGTGATCGCATCAAAGGCAAAATATGGGGCGCCGGCCCACAAACTCAACATTCCCTGTGACAAACCGCCCATCGTCGAGACGCCGACGAAGTTGATGCGGTTGCCCGACCCAAGATTCCAGACGCGCTCGGCGTTGTCGAGGCGGCTCTGGATCGTGCCGACGGAATATTCCGCCGCCTTCGCCTCTCCCGTCGTCCCGCTCGTCAAAATGAGGCGCGCGAGCGATTCGTGGCCATCGAATTCGCGGGGAGGCGTCGAATTCGTGTCCGCTTCCTTGCGGCGCAGCCAGTGCTCATCGACCTCGAGTGTCTCGACACCACTAATTTCGCCGATTCCTTCGCGGACAACGGCGAGCGTGGCGCCGAGTTGCGCGGCATGTGCGGGCGAATACACCGAGACGGACAGCAGTCCTTCGTGTGCGCAGGCGAGCACCATGAACCAGTCGAGCGAGTTCGGCAGAATCGTCGCGACGATGTCGCCCTTGCGTAAGCCCCGCTCGCGCAGCTCCGCAGCGATGTTTTCGGTGATTCGCTTGACCTCGGTGAACGAATACGTGCGGGTGAGCGTGTGCACCGAGGGCGCCTCGCCGTGTGCCGCGGTCGCCGACTCAACCAGTTGCCACAACGGATTCATCGTTCTCCTATTTTTCGCGGAATCAGACCTCTACACTGAGAGTAACCAAACCCTCGGAGGATTGTTATGGCTTCTCGTCGTCTCGCGACCAAGGTCGGCGTTGTCGCCGGCGTCGGCGCTGTCGTCTCGGCATTCGGCGTTGTTACGCCCGCACAGGCGTACACCTGCGATGTGACCATCGACCCAGTAAAGGCAGACCTCGTCACGGCAATCGACGACGGAAACACAGTCATCTGCATCAACGAGGGCACCATGAACATGGCGCTGGAGGCGCTCGACCAGAACGTGCCCATCCTGATCGACTCCGACCTGACCCTCGTCGGTCTCGGTGACGTCATCATCGAGGGAGACGACGACGCTTCAGGCTTCATTCTTGGTTGGAACGACGGCGGCGCCGACATCAACCTGACTATTGACAATTTGACTGTTCAACACTTCCATGATTGGAACTATTCCGGAACGACATACGGTGTTTCGACCAGCATCCCTGTCGTTGGTTTCGCGCAAGACACCACGGGTACTGTCACAATCCTGAACTCTCGATTCCTCTCGAACACCACCTACGTGTCTGTCGTCGGTGCGGTAGACGAGGGCGGAAGCGTCAGCGACGCCTACGGCGAAATCGTCATCGACAACTCTGTTTTCGACGGGAACTACACCAACTGGGGCACCGTGTGGGGTTATTCCGACATCACCGTCACTGACTCATCCTTCGTCGACAACTTTGCCGACAACACATCGAGTGCGGTAACCCAGTGGTCGAGCGTCAGCACGTTCGATGGTTCTTCTGGCTACCTGTCGGGGAACTATTTCGGAGACAACAACGGAAGCGAGTCAACGGTCTACTTTGATAGCCCGGCCGCGACAATCATCAACAACACATTTGAAAACAACTACTCAGACTCAGACTGGGCCGGTCCCGCTGTAGCGACCGCACAAAACTCGTCGGTGTCGCTTGCGTTCAACACATTTATCAACAATGACTCAAGCTTCGATGTGCCAAACGTGTCCGTCGACTCAACTGCGTCTCTCGACATCGTCGGAAATGTCTTCTCCGTACGTGACGGTGAGTTCGCGACGTACAGCGAAGGTGTGGTCAACGATCACGGCGGAAACGTTTCGACCGCGGACGATTCGGTGAACTTCACCAACTCAAACTCGCTGAACTCGGTCACGGCTGAAGAGCTTGCTCTGGAAACAACCGCCGACAACGGTGGCCCGACGTTGACCGCTGCTCTCGGTGACGGAAGTGTCGCACTCAACCTGGTGAACTCGGCCGACCTCGCCGATTTTGACGCCGACCTGACGGTCGACCAGCGCGGCGATACTCGTGGCGCTCTTCTCGACGCCGGTGCGTGGGACGACGGCCAAGGCGAACTGGCCGCAACCGGTGTCGATGCAACCGGCATCGCACTCACGGGTGGACTCATCGGTGCAGCCGGTGTCGCACTCGTGACGCGTCGCCGCCGCAACGCCTAGTCAATCAGGCGGTCGTTGTCCTTCGCGGTCTTCATGAAGGCCACGACTCGGGCGTCCACACGAATGTCCGAGGGCTTCAACTCGCGCGAGAGATAGACCCCGTCGAGCGTGCGGATTCGTGAAAACGCGACGTACGCTTGTCCGTCGGCAAACGCACCGCGACCGAAATCAAGGATCGCGCTGTCCAGGGTTTGCCCCTGTGACTTGTGAATCGTGACCGCCCACGCCAGTCGAAGCGGAAACTGCTCGAACGTCGCCTGAATATCGGCTTCGACGGTGTTCGTGTCGGTGTCGTACGTGTACTGAATCTTTTCCCACACCACCGGCTTGACCTCGACGGGCTCGTCCGGCATCTCGTCGGTCGCAACGTGGACAACGCCGTCGACCTTGACCACGGTGCCGAGTGTCCCGTTGACCCAGCGCCCACCGTCCATCAGGGAATCGTTGCGCAGGAACATCACCCGAGCGCCGGGTTTCAGTTCAAGTTCCTCTTCGGCAGGAAGTTGGCCACCGAATTCGCCATCGACGTGCGCCTTGGCGATCTTCGTCTTGCCGGGCAGTTCGGCAAGCGCGCGAGCGTTGATGGTGTTCGCGGTGTGATTCGTGGCGGCGAGGGTGATGACGCCTTCGGGAAGAGGACGGCGAGCACCCACCTGGTTAAGCATCGCGCCATCGTCGGCAGTCATTTGCCCCATGCGCATGCGATCGAGCACGTCACGGAAGGCGTCCTCCGACTGGCGAAGCACATCCGTCAGCTCGACGACTCGCGGTTGTGCCTCTTGGAAGACCTTGGCGTCGAAGAACCACGGCGAGGGATAGTTGTCGATGAGGTACTGCTTCTCGACGCCCTCTTTGAGGACGGGCGGAAGCTGATACGGGTCACCGAACATGACCACCTGTACACCGCCGAACGGTTCCGTACGGCGTCCTCGCGTCGCGCGAAGCCGGCGATCAATCGCATCGAGCAGGTCGCACCGCACCATCGACACTTCGTCGATGACGAGTGTGTCAATCTTGCGCATGAGAGTTCGGGCATCATCCGTCAGCGGATACATCTTGGTGTGCGGTGTCACCAGGCCAATCGGCAGTCGAAACAACGAGTGAATCGTCTGTCCGCCCACGGCGAGCGCAGCGACCCCAGTCGGTGCGGCGATGACAAGGGACTTCTCGGTTCGACGGACGAACTCTTGCAACAGCGTGGATTTGCCCGTTCCCGCGCGACCCGTGACAAAAACGTGCTCGCGCGTCGAGTCGATAACGTCCATGACGTGCGCCTGTTCAGGCGTGAGGTCAATGGGCATCGGACTGCTCTCGGTCGGGTTTTCCAGAGTACCTGTCGGCACCCCCTCCAACCGTAGGCTGATACCCATGTGGCGGATGTTTCGCGATGCGCGAATCCTGGGGACAATCGGTGTCCTGTTTTTCGTTGCCGTCATCGCCGGCCTCAACGCAACGGTGTACTCGCCCGAAGCGACGGTCTTGCGTTATCTCAACGCCCTGGAGGACGGTCGCCAGGCTGATGTCGCGGCACTGGTGTGGGGCGACTCGGGCTCCCTGGCTTACGACGTACGTGTTCCCACTGATCCCGCCGATCGCCCCCATTCGATTCGCGTCACGAAGGTTTCCAACACGGCCGATTCCTCCATCGTTCTCGTCGCGTATGAACTCGGGGGTGTGACCAGGACAACGACTTTCGGAATGCGTAAAGAATCGTCGTGGTCTCCCCTCGCTGACTGGCGCTTCGCTGTCGCGCCGATTGCGACCGTCAACCTGGACTCACGGCCGATTGCGCCATTCGGCGTCAATGGTTCGCTCCCGGGTGAATCGGGGGCGACCTATGTGCCTGCGATTGCTCAGGTTGCTTCCGGGACCTCGTGGTTCGAGGCTGACTCCGTCGCCATCGCCGCAACGAACCCCGCAGCGGTGTATTTCGCGTCCCTCACGTTTACCCCGACGGCGCAATTGGCCTCGGAGATTGACATGAAGGTTCGCGATTATCTGGACGCGTGTGCGAAACAGAAGACACTTGTGCCGAAGAAGTGCCCCTTTGCGGGGTTTGCCGCGCAGAAGATTGCGAAGGGTCCGGTCTGGACGATGGTGACATACCCGAAAGTGACGATTTCGGAGGTCGGCGGCGCATGGCAGGTTTCGGGTGAAGGCTCGGTGAAGCTGGACGTGTCACTCGTCGATTTCGCCACCGAAAAGACGGAGAAGTATTCCGAGGTGCTGTCGTTCCAGTTGTCGGGCACAATCGCTGGATTGACCGAGGGAAAGCCCCGATTGGTTGTGGAGAATACCGTCGAGCGCTAACCGCGCTTCGACATCTTGTCCAACATCGCGTTGTACGCCTCGAGGTCGGCGTCACCGTCGCGCACTGCCTGGCGGTCGAGTCGCTTCGCGTCGCGTTCGTCCGACCGAATCCACGACAGAATGACGAGTCCCGACAGGATGAGAGTCGGCAATTCGCCGATTCCCCACGCGATTCCGCCACCGATTTGCTGGTCGACGAGTGGTGAATCGCCCCACGTTCGACCCATCGCACCGAACCATTCGGGCAACAACAAACCTGTTCCCGTCATGAGTGACAGCCCAAAGAAAGCGTGGAAGCCCATCGTGGCCATCAGCAGGATCATGCGAATCGGATATGCGGTGCGGTGCGGACTCGGGTCGACGCCGATGAGGGCCTGCACGAACAGATAGCCGGAGGTGAGGAAGTGCAACACCATCCACTGATGCCCGAGGTGGGTGGTTGTCGCCCACGACAGCAGTGGCGAGTAATAGAACACCATCAGTGACAGGGCAAAGACGACGGTTGAGATCAGCGGGTGCCCGACCAGTCCGACCCACTTGGAGTGCACGATTCCGAGGAACCACTCGCGCATTCCCCGCGAACCGTCTTTTCGAACCTCGATAGCGCGAGCGACGAGAGTCACGGGTGCGGACAGGACGATTCCGACGGGCACGAGCATCGTGAGGAGCATGTGCTCGATCATGTGTGCACTGAACAGGTATTCGCCGTACACGGCCACGCCACCGCTCGTCGCATAGACCAGAACGGCCATTGCCCATGTCCAGTGAATCGTGCGCGAAATCGGCCACGAATCGCCTCGGCGTCGAAGTCGAATCGCGCCCCACAGATAGAAGATCGTGGTGAAGACCGCGAAGAGTCCCCAGATCAGGTCAATCCGCCATTCGGTCACCGCGGTCGTCCACGTCCACGGGTCGGGCACTTCCCTTCCCGTGAGAATCTCAGCGGGACTCAGCTCACCGGTCAGTTCGTTCGAGGCCGGAGTTGCGGTTCGGGCAAGTCCCGTCGCGAGTCCGACGACGAACAAGAGCAACGCCGTTTCCAACAACGCAAAGGACACGACTCCCCGGGTGGTATCAAGTTTCGGAAGGACAGATCGTCGCCAGCGCACACCGAGCAGCGCCAGAATGACCGTCACCACGACCTTGAGCAGCACGATGATTCCGTATGCCGAAACGAGCTTGTCCCACGAGCCGATGCGCACAACTGCGCTGGCAACTCCGGTGATCGCGACGATTGAGATCGACAGCAACGCGATCGACGAGTAGCGGTGAAGCACCGTGGACCGGTCGGCGCCGGCCGCCATCGCAACGATCGCGGCGACGAGCCCGCCTGTCCACATCGACACGAACACGATGTGCAAGACGAGCGCGCTGACCGCCATTCCGTGCGATGCCGTTCCGCCCGAGTGGCTCATTTCGGCGAACGGCCAGGCGGTTGCGACTGCGAGGAGGAAGGTTGCGGCACCCCAGAACCACGACCGAGTCAGCGCAAGCAGGAGCGTGGTCACAGCGACCATCGCCGAGATGATGACGAGAAGCGTGCCGAGGTTGGTTTCCGTCAGGAAGTACTGAAGGCTCGCGTCGAATCCCGCGTCGAGACTGGCGGGCGCGCCGTACACGGTGAGGAATGTGAAGAAGCCGTAGGCGACCATCGACAAGGACCACACGACGGAAGCGGCCAGCGTCACCGCGCCCACACGGTCCGCGGCCGTGCCCGGGGGCAAGGCGAACAGTCGGACGGCAAGCCCACCGATGACCAGCGCCATCGAGGCGGATACGAGGAACTTGGCGATTGGTGTGCCCCAACGGACCACTACGCCGGGGTCAACGAGCGCGACTTCGTGGGCGGCTCCGCCCAACTCGAGGGCGAACCCCAGACCGAGAAGCCCGACAACGACGAGACCGACGACCGCCAGAATCCGTTGCCTGCTCACGCATCGAGCCTACCGAGCGAAACTGGGCAACAGAAAAGGGGCGGAGTTTCCTCCGCCCCTTCTCGTGAAAGCAAAAACTACTTGACAGCAGCCTTGAGCTTCGAACCAGCCGAGACCTTGACGCTCTTGGAAGCGGCGATCTGGATGGTGGCACCCGTCTGAGGGTTACGACCCTGACGAGCGGCGCGGTGGGTGCGATCGAACGCGACCCAGCCGGGGATGGTGACCTTGTTGCCCTTGGCAACTTCGCCAGCAACCGTGGTGAAAAGGGCATCCAGAACAGCGTTAACGCCAGTCTGGGTCTGACCGGTCTTGGCAGCGATTGCGGCCACGAGCTCGGATCGGTTCATTCGAGTCCTCCTGTAGTGACTTGATAGGGGGTGTGGTGTCAGTAGTTTCCTACGTCAACCGCACTTCACACTACCAAGAAGACTTCTTAACGCCCGGCAATTCGCCCCGGTGTGCCATTTCACGGAAACGGACACGCGAGATACCAAACTTCGACAGGAAACCGCGGGGGCGGCCGTCGATTGCGTCGCGACCGCGAACGCGGATCGGCGATGCATCGCGGGGAAGCTTCTGCAGTCCGAGGCGGGCGGCTTCGCGCTCTTCGGCGGTCGACTTGGGGTCGACGAGTGCCTTCTTGAGCTCGAGACGCTTGGTCGCGTAACGGGCGACAATCACCTTGCGCTGTTCGTTGCGCGCAATCTTGCTCTTCTTCGCCATGGTTTAGCGCTCCTCACGGAATTCGACGTGCTTACGGATAACCGGGTCGTACTTCTTGAGGACGAGACGGTCGGGGGTGTTACGACGGTTCTTGCGGGTCACGTAGGTGTACCCGGTTCCTGCCGTCGAACGGAGCTTGATGATGGGACGTACGTCCTGTGCTTTCTTAGCCATTAGAACTTCACCCCACGAGCGGTCATCTCGCGAACGACTGCGTCGATTCCGCGAGCGTCGATGACCTTGATGCCCTTAGCCGACAGGGTGAGGGTCACCTTGCGGCCAAGCGACGGCACGTAGTAGGTCTTCTTCTGGATGTTCGGGTCGAACCGACGCTTGTTGCGACGGTGCGAGTGCGAAATGGTGTGTCCGAAACCGGGAACGGCTCCAGTCACCTGGCACACTGCTGCCATGGTTTTCTCCTTGTAGTTACCGTGAGGTACGAGCCCTCACCCAAGATCACTTGTCTGCGACCGAATCGGGTGACTCGGCCACGGCGTGCACGCGTTAACGCGCAACCTCTCAAGGGTACGCGAATTCGCGCGCCCACACAAACCGAGTTAGTGCTTGTGGTCCGAGTGGTCGAGCGGGTCGTGCGGGTCGATGCCGTGTTCCTCGTCAATTTCGCGGTGAATTTCACGGCGAAGGCGCGGCAGCATGAGGCGCTTGAAGACGATTCCGTACAACAGCGAGACGAAGAAGACGTCAAACACAACGTTCCACACCAGTTCAGCCGTGATGTGCGCCGGGTCGAAGACGATTGACCACACCTCGTCCCAGAAGCCAAGTCCGGCCTCGTGGGCGTCGGCGGCAAGCTGCAATAGCGGGTTCATGACTCCACGCTATGCGCGTGGCGTGATTTCCGCAAAACGCTAGTCGAGGAGAAGCGCGGGTTCTTCGATGATCGACGCGATGTCAGCAAGGAAACGGCTGGCGACGTCACCGTCAACGACTCGGTGGTCGAACGAGGCTCCGATCGTCGTGACGAATCGCGGCTCGATATTTCCGTCGACAACCCACGGCTTCTGCTTGATGGTTCCCAGCACCACAATCGACACCTCGCCCGGGTTGATGATCGGGGTTCCGGTGTCTACGCCGAACGAACCGAGGTTCGTGATGGTGATGGTCCCGTTCGACATGTCGTCCGGAGTCGTCTTGCCGTCGCGGGCGGTGATCGTGAGATCCTCGAGCGCGATCGCGAGCTGCTTCATGTTGAGCGTGTGCGCCTCTTTGACGTTCGGCACAATCAATCCGCGAGGGGTCGCTGCTGCGATACCCAGGTTCACGTAGTGGTGAACAATGATGTCCTTGTCTGTCCACGACGAGTTCACCGTGGGGTTTCGCTGAACCGCCCAGATAACCGCGCGAGCCATGACGAGAAGCGGCGAGACGCGGATGCCCTGGAAGTCGGGGGATGACTTGAGGCGCTTGACGAAGTCCATCGTGCGGGTGGCGTCGACGTCGACGAACACGGACACGTGAGGGGCCTCGAACTTCGACTTGACCATCGCGGTCGCGATCGCCTTGCGCACTCCCTTGACGGGAATGTACTCCTCGCGCTCGCTCGGCCATTCGGGGGTCTCGACGTTGCGGAACACCGTCTTGACCTCGGACTGGCGCACGACGTCCTCGCGGGTGATTTCGCCGTTCGGACCCGTGGCAATCACCTTGGTCAGGTCAACGCCCAGTTCCTTGGCCATCTTGCGAATCGGGGGCTTTGCCAGAACCGGAGTTCCCGCGGCGGGAACTCCCGCAACGGGCGCGGCGTCAGCAATGGCGGGCGAAGCTGACGGAGCCGGTGCGGTGCGATTTCCGCGGCGCGACGTCACGTGGCCGGTGCTGCCGTAACCGACGAGGACGGGCTCGGCTGCCTGTTCCGTCTTGGCTGCCGGCGCGGGAGCCGCAGCCGGTTCGGGTGCGGGGTGAAGCGGTGCGGGGACTCCGCCTTCGGAATCCACCTGGATAATCGGAGTGCCGACGGGGACGGTGTCGCCCTCGGCCGCGAGCAACGCAACGATGGTTCCGGCGAACGGGCTGGGAAGTTCGACGAGTGACTTCGCGGTTTCAATCTCGACGAGGATGTCGTTAATTGCTACGGTGTCGCCGACCTTAACGCGCCACTGGACGATTTCCGCCTCGGTGAGGCCTTCACCGACGTCGGGCAACGGGAAGTTGACTACAGTCATGAGCTAGAACCCTCTCGCTCGGTCGACGGCGTCGAGGATGCGGTCGACATCGGGAAGGTAGGTGCCTTCGAGGTTGGCGGGCGGGAACGGGGTGTCGAAACCGCTGACGCGAAGGACGGGCGCTTCAAGGAAGTAGTACGCGGCCTCAGCAACGGTGGCGGCAATCTCGGATCCGACCGACGCCTGTCCGGGTGCTTCCTGCGCAACGACGAGTCGCCCGGTCTTTTCGACGCTGGCGATAATCGGCGCGTAATCAATCGGCGACAGCGAACGCAGGTCGATAACTTCGAGGCTGATTCCCTCACCGGCTGCGACCTCGGCGGCATCGAGAAGCATGGCGACCATCGCGCCGTGGCCGACCACGGTGACGTCGGTACCGGTGCGAACAACGCGCGACTGGTGTGCGGGAGCGGGGGTTGCGTCGAAATCGACATCGCCCTTGGGCCAATAACGAGCCTTCGGCTCGAGGAAAATAACCGGGTCGTTCGACTGGATCGCCTGGCGAATCATGTGGTACCCGTCGCTCGGCGTAGCGGGTGACAAAACGCGCAGTCCGGCGGTGTGGGCGAAGTACGCCTCGGGGCTTTCCTGGTGGTGTTCGACCGCGCCGATGTGTCCGCCGTAAGGGATGCGGATGACGACGGGGAACGATTGCGTCCCTTGGTGGCGCGAAGTCTGCTTGGCCAACTGCGAAACGATCTGGTCGAAGGCGGGGAAGACGAAACCGTCGAACTGGATTTCACAGACGGGACGGTAACCGCGCATCGCCATTCCAATCGCCGTTCCGACGATTCCGGACTCGGCGAGCGGGGTGTCGAGCACGCGGTTCTCACCGAATTCGTTCTTGAGTCCCTCGGTCACGCGAAAGACGCCACCGAGAGTTCCGATGTCTTCACCCATGAGGATGACGCGATCGTCTTCGCGCATTGCGCGCTGAAGTCCGAGGTTGATGGCCTTTGCCATCGAGAGGTTTTCGGTCACGCCTGACCTCCGAACGATGCTTCGTATTCCTGCAGCCACTTCTTCTGGGCAGCGGTGACCGGGTGGGCGTCGGTGTAGACGTGGTCGAAGATGACGTCCATCGGCGGGGGCGTCAATTCCACCGTCTTGCGTCGAATGTCGGCGGCGAGTTCCTCGCCTTCCTGGCGAACCTGCTCAAAGAAGGAGTCCGATTCGCCGCGGAAGCGAAGGAACTTCTCGAAGCGGGCAATGGGGTCGCGCTGCTTCCAGTAATCCTCCTCCGAGCTTTCGCGGTATTTCGTCGGATCATCACTGGTGGTGTGCGCGCCAAGTCGGTACGTTTGTGCCTCGATGAATCGGGGTCCGTGACCGGCGCGAGCTTCGTCCATCGCCAAACGCGTGACGGCGTACGAGATGAGGACGTCGTTTCCGTCAATCTGGTACGACTCGATGCCGAAACCTTCACCGCGCAAGTACAGCGGGCTCCGCGACTGGCGAACGACAGGCACCGAAATTGCGTACTGGTTGTTCTGCAGGAAGAAGACCTGCGGGGTTTGGTACGACTGAGCGAAGACGAGAGCCTCGTTGACGTCACCCTCTGACGACGAGCCGTCGCCGAAGTAGACGATGCAGGCTTCGTCGGCGGACTGGTCGCCGGTGCCGACCTTGCCGTCGAACTGGATGCCCATTGCATAACCCGTGGCATGCAGGGTCTGTGTTCCGAGAACGAGCGTGTACAGACGGAACCTCGAGTCGTTCGGGTTCCAGCCGCCGTTCGTGACACCGCGAAGAAGTTCGATGATGTGAATCGGGTCGATTCCGCGGATTCGGGCGATTGAGTGTTCGCGGTAGCTGGGGAAGATGGTGTCCTGCGGTCGCGTCGCGAAGGCGGAACCAACCTGTGCCGCTTCCTGGCCAAGGCTGGGGATCCACAGCGCGAGCTGGCCCTGGCGCTGCAGGTTTCCGGCCTCAATGTCGAATCGGCGGGTCGTGACCATTTCGCGATAGAACAAGCGCAGGTGGTCGTCGGTCAAACGATCGACGAGCGCGCGGTATTCGGCGGTGCGGTCAGACTCGACGAGAGTTCCGTCGGTGGACAGCAACTGAAGTGTCGCCTCGGTGTACGGCATGGTTCCAGACTAGCCGTTCGAGGTCGGTCGGTGCAGGTTGGCGGCGACGATTCGTGCCGTCGAGGCGAGGAATTTGTTCACCGATTCGGGCTCGCCAATCGTGACGCGGATTCCTTCATCCGCGAACACTCGCGCGATGATGCCGTCCTCTTCCAAAATTTCGTTGGCGGTGGCCGTGTTGTCACCGGTGGGAAGCCACACGAAGTTTCCGTGGGGCCGCGGAACATCCCAACCCTGTTCAACGAGGGAATTCCACACAGCGTCACGTCGTTCGCAGATGTCGTGGACGATCCGCATGGCCTCGTCGTTGTGGGCGAGAACCGCGAGCGCCGCCCGTTGCGCCTGTTCGGTGACGACCATCGGGATTGCTGTCGCGGTCGCTGCCTGGAAGATCGCGCGGTGTCCTATGCCATAACCGATGCGAAGACCGGCAA
>JAHEDU010000039.1 GCA_024641015.1 Micrococcales bacterium | reverse complement strand
ATGTCTCACGTGGATGCTCCCCCGAAGCAGAGAACCCGTGAATCGCGCGTGCCAGTGGCACAAAGTCCAATCTTGCCATAAGCGGGCTCGGTTTACCAATTAGGCTGGAAAGGTTGATTCGTAAAGGAACCCTGTCGTGATTGAACTTCGCACCCCCGCCGAAATTGAGGCGATGCGCCCCGCCGGTCGCTTCGTCGGAAGCGTTCTGTTGGCGGTCAAGGAAGCGACGAAGGTCGGCACGAACCTGCTCGAGTTGGACGAGATTGCCCACAAGATGATCCGCGATGCGGGTGCCGTGTCGTGCTACATCGACTACCACCCGTCGTTCGGCGCTTCACCGTTCGGCAAGGTCATCTGCACGAGCATCAATGATGCGGTTCTCCACGGACTACCCCACGACTACACAATCGCCTCGGGCGACATCGTGTCGATTGACTTCGCCGCCAGCGTCAACGGTTGGGTTGCCGACTCGGCAATCTCGTACATTGTGGGCGACGCCGACCCCGAAGACCTGCGCATCATCGAATCGACCGAGAAGGCTCTCGAGGCCGGAATCGCTGCGGCAGTTGCGGGTAACGCTATCGGTGACATCTCGGCCGCTATCGGTGACGTTGCCGCTGCGTACGGTTACGGCGTCAACATGGACTTCGGCGGACACGGAGTCGGCCGCGAAATGCACGGCGACCCGCACGTTCCGAACGACGGTCGCCCCGGTCGCGGTTACCGACTTCGCGAAGGGCTTGTCATTGCGATCGAGCCGTGGTTCATGCGCACCACCGACGAGATTTACACCGACGATGACGGTTGGACCCTGCGTTCCGTCGACGGCTCACGCGGCGCACACACCGAGCACACCGTCGCGATTACCGCTGACGGTCCGCTCGTCCTGACGGATCGCGCCGGGCTCTAGTCGAGCAAGTCGGGGCGACGCTCGCGCGTTCGTTCGACCTGCTGCTCGTGACGCCACTCGGCGATTTTGGCGTGGTGACCCGACAACAGGATCTCGGGAACGGTCAGTCCGCGCCATTCTTGGGGCTTGGTGTACGAGGGGTATTCGAGAAGCCCGTCCTCGTGGCTTTCCTCGGTCAATGACTCGGGATTGCCGACCATGCCGGGGATGAGTCGCGTGACGGCCTCGATCATCGCCATCGTCGCGACCTCGCCGCCGTTGAGGACATAATCCCCTAGCGACAACTCGCGGACCCGGATGCGCGAACGGTAATGGTCAATGACGCGCTGGTCGATTCCTTCATAGCGCCCACAGGCGAAAACGAGGTGCTTCTCGGCCGAGAGCTCGTGTGCAATCGGCTGCGAAAACATTTCGCCGGCGGGTGACGGAATGACAAGGACAGTGTCGTCCGTGATCAGCGAATCGAGCGCTTCACCCCAGGGCTCAGGGCGCATAACCATTCCGGCGCCTCCGCCGTACGGGGAATCGTCGACGGTCTTGTGAACGTCGTGAGTGAAGTCGCGAAGGTTCGTCGCCTCAATCGAGACGAGCCCGGACTCGCGAGCCTTGCCGACCAACGACACGTCGAGTACGTCGAAGAACTCGGGGAAAATCGTGACGATGTCGATGCGCATGACGTCAGTCTATGAATCGGTGGACGCCGCGTCATCGTCGGCGGGCTCTTCGAAGAGTCCGATCGGCGGGGTCACGTCCATGGTTCCCGCGGCGATGTCGACGTTCGAGACGATGGCCTTGACGAACGGGATCATCACCTCGCCATTTGCCGTGTCGACGATGAGCAAGTCCTGGGCGGGCATGTGGTCGACGCGGGCGATTGTTCCGACGGCGACTCCGTCACGACGGACGGTCAGCCCGATGAGCTGGTGGTCGTACCACGCGTCCTCTTCGACGGGTCGTGAATCGACATCCTCGTCGACCCAAAGGATCGCCTTGACGAGGGATTCTGAGGCGTTGCGGTCGGTGACGCCTTCAAAGAATGCGACGGGCGAATCGTTGTACCACTTGAGTTCGATGAGTGTCAGCGACTTGCCGAACCACTCCGACTCGTCGGGGACCTGAAGTGTGTAGACCGAGCCGGGCACGAATCGTGCCGCCGGGTCGTCGGTGTACATCTCGACCTTGATGGCGCCTTTGAGTCCGTGCGCCTTAAGCAAACGACCAACGCGCAGACCCGATTCGGGCCGCTTCGCGTTGGCCATTATTCTGCGGAGTCGACGATGTCGACGCGAACGCGCTTGCCGTCAGCAATCGCCAGAATGAGGGTTCGCAGAGCCTTGGCTGTGCGACCGCCCTTCCCGATGACACGACCGAGGTCGTCCGGGTGCACGGAAACCTCGAGGAGGTCGCCACGCGGAGTGTTCTTCGCCACGACAGTGACGGACTCCGGGTGGTCGACAATCCCCGAGACGAGGTGCTTGAGGGCGGCCGCCAGCATCAGACTTATTCGGCCTTGTCCTCGGCGGGTGCTTCTTCAGCAGCAGCCTCGGCGGGAGCTTCCTCAGCAGGTGCCTCTTCGGCAGCAGCTTCGTCAGCGGCAGGCTCGTCAGCAACGGCTTCGGCTACTGCTTCAGCGGCGTCGGCAACAGCCTCGGCAGCGTCGGCAACAACTTCAGCAACGTTCTCGACGACGTCTTCGACGACATCCGAAACGGTTTCGACAACCTCGTCGGCGACGGCGGCAACGGTCTCGACGACCTCTTCCACCTTCTTCTCGACGCGGGGACGGATAACCGACTTCTTCTTGGTGTCCTCTTCGAAGACGACCTTTGCGTCCTTGGTGAGGATCATGTTCTTGGCGTTCTTGTCACCCTTGAACTTGCCCCAGTCGCCCGAGAGCTTGAGGATCGCGAGGACCTGCGGCGACGGCTGTGCGCCAACCGAGAGCCAGTACTGCGCGCGGTCCGAGTCGATCTCGATGAACGAGGGGTGCTCGGTGGGGTGGTACTTGCCGATTTCTTCGATCGAACGGCCGTCGCGCTTGGTGCGCGAGTCAGCTACGACGATGCGGTAGTGGGGCGAACGGATCTTTCCGAGTCGCTTGAGGCGGATCTTGACAGCCACAGTTCTCCATTTGTTGTTTGCGATGAGTACGCACCGAGATTCAGGCGTGGGGACACCCGTTTCCGGAAGCAGGACGCCACTTCGTAGGTTTAGAGGGTCCTACGAGATGGACACAAGGCTCAAGTCTGCCAGAAAAAGCGGGCGTGCGCCAATCAGGGGCGGCGAGCCCACCACACGCCGGTGAGCGCGATGACTCCCCCGACGATGGCGAGCGGGTGTGCGGCTTCGCCCAGGATGAGGAACGACTCGACAACGACGAGCGGCGGAACCAGATAGGTCGAGACGCCCAAGCGGCCGGCGGGCATGCGTGTCAGTGCGTAACCCCACAGCGCATAGCCAAGTGCAGTCGGGATTGCGCCGAGCCACATGATGCCGATGATCGCGCTTGTCGGTGCCGCTATAACGTGGTCGACGGCACTGGGCGCCCAGAAAACCAGCGGGATGAGCGAGATCGTCGCGCCGAGGAAAGTTACTTGTGCAGAGGAGATTCGCTTGAGCGCCGGCTTTTGCGACAGGACTCCGATTGCATAGGTCACGGTTGAGACAAGTGCCCACAGAACCCCAGTGACATCGAAGTGGTCGGATGTCGAGGTTGCCCATGCGATGAGCCCGACACCGCCCAGTGCAACAACCGCACCGGCGAGCAGGTTTCGCGGAAGCGTTTCGCCGAGGAAGAGCGACGCGCCGATCGCGATGAGCAGCGGCCCGATGTTGACGATGAACGACGCCGTTCCTGCATCGATGGTTTGTTCGGCGGTGTTGAGCGCGACGATGTACATCGTGAACCAGCCGATTCCGAACACGGAAATGAGCAGCCATTCACGGACGGTGGGCCACACCCACTTCGTGCCGATCATCAACAGCCCAAGAAGTGGGACGGCGACCGCCATTCGAAGGAACGCGAGTTCGGCGGGCGGGAATGCCTCGCCCACCGAGCGAATCACAACGAACGCGCTCGACCATGCGAACAGCGTCCCGATGATGGCGGCGAGAACCTTCGGGTTCACGCGCGACTCGGTCACAGTCCGCCGCGTTCGAGAAGTTTGCGCATCGTCTCCATGTCCTTATCGGACGGGTCTGAGGCAGCGCCCCCGCCAAGACCGAACGCACCGCCGGCGGGTCCAGCGGGTGCCGACGAAATCGCCGCGTTTTCCGCAGCGCGCTTCGCCGGGTTACCCGACTTCGAGCCCTTCTTCTTGACGGGCTTCGCCTTGCCACGTGCACCGGGAATCGGGCCCATGCCGGGGATGTTCGGGGTGCCGCCACGGGCGACCGTCTTCATCATCTTCGCTGCGGCCTCGAAACGATTGACGAGCGCGTTGACCTCGGTGACCGTGGTGCCCGAGCCCTTCGCGATGCGAAGTCGGCGAGAGCCGTTGAGAAGTTTGGGCGCGTTGCGCTCGGCGGGAGTCATCGAGCGGATGATTGCCTCGGTGCGATCGATTTCCTTTTCGTCGAAGTTCTCGATCTGCTGCTTCATCTTGCCCGCACCGGGAAGCATGCCGAGCATGCCCTTCATCGAACCCATCTTGCGGACCTGCTGAAGCTGTTCGAGGAAGTCGGCGAGCGTGAACGAATCCGTCGCGAGCTTCTCGGCGACCTTGGCGGCCTCGTCCTCGTCGAAGTTCTTCTGGGCTTGTTCGATGAGGGTGAGGATGTCACCGAGGTCGAGGATGCGGCTCGCCATGCGGTCGGGGTGGAACGGTTCGAGAGCATCCAGCGTCTCGCCCGTCGACGCGAACACGATGGGTCGGTTGGTCAGACCGCGAACGGAGAGTGCGGCACCACCGCGCGCGTCACCGTCAAGCTTCGTCAGAACTACGCCGGTGAAGTCAACACCGTCCTGGAAGGCCTTGGCGGTGACGACCGCGTCCTGACCGATCATCGAGTCGAGAACGAACAGCACCTCGTCAGGGTCGGTCGCATCGCGCACCGCGCGCGCTTCCTTCATCAACGCTTCGTCCACACCGAGTCGACCCGCGGTGTCGATGATGACGGTGTCGAACTGCTTCTGCTTCGCGAACTTGACGCCGTCCTTGGCAACCGACACCGGGTTGCCCTTGCCGTTGCCGGGTTCAGGCGCGAAGATTTCGACGCCGGCCTGTTCCGCGACAACGGTCAACTGAGTGACGGCGTTCGGGCGCTGCAGGTCACACGCGACGAGGACGGGCGTGTGCCCCTGAGCCTTGAGGTACTTGGCGAGCTTGCCCGCGAACGTCGTCTTTCCCGAACCCTGAAGTCCGGCGAGCATGATGACGGTCGGCGGAGTTTTGGCAAATGTCAGCTGGGCGGACTCGCCGCCGAGGATCGCGATGAGCTCCTCGTTGACAATCTGGACAACCTGCTGGGCCGGGTTCAGCGCTTTGTTGACATCATCCGCGAGGGCACGGTCGCGCACCTTCCCCGTGAAGTCCTTGACCACATCGAGTGAAACGTCGGCTTCGAGTAGCGCGCGGCGAATCTCGCGGACGGTTCCGTCAACGTCAGCCGCACTGAGCTTCCCCTTCGTGCGAAGGCTGGAAAGCGCAGAGGTGAGTCGTTCAGACAGCGAACCGAAAAGGGCCATGATTCAACCAGATTAGTCGGCGGCCGCGTGTTCCAGGCGCAGTTCACGGTAGTGCGCTGCGTTGCGCTCGATGGCGGCGACCTCGTCATCCGACAGTTCGCGGCGAACTTTCCCGGGCACACCAGCCACGAGCGAGCGGGGCGGAATGACCGTTCCCTCGAGGACGACCGTGCCGGCCGCGATGAGCGACTGGTTCCCAATCACTGCGCCAGACAACACCGTCGCGTTCATGCCGATGAGGCAATCGTCACCGATAGTGCAGCCGTGGATGACCGCCGCGTGACCGATCGAAACGTTTCGGCCGATCAGAGTGGGCATGCCCGTGTCGCAGTGCACGGCGACGTTGTCTTGAATGTTCGACCCCTCGCCGAGAACGATGGCATCGACATCGGCGCGCAACACCGCTCCGTAAAACACCGACGCTTCCGAACCGACGGTGACTTTGCCGACGAGAGTCGCGTTGGGCGCGACCCACGCATCAGCCGAGACAACCGGGTCAATTCCGCCGAACGAACGCTTCATGAGGTCAAGGCTAGGCGTTTAGTCCAGCAATTGGCGCACAAACACGTGCGGGGTGAAACCGGTCAGGTCATCGATGCCCTCGCCCTGGCCAACCAGTTTGACGGGGATCGTCGACTGTTCCTGAACCGCGAAGACGAACCCGCCGCGGGCACTTCCGTCCAACTTTGTCAGGACGAGTCCGGTGACACCTGCCTGC
Organism: Micrococcales bacterium; assembly: GCA_024641015.1. Classification (GTDB taxonomy): domain Bacteria; phylum Actinomycetota; class Actinomycetes; order Actinomycetales; family Microbacteriaceae; genus MWH-TA3. Next base: position 2,856 of record JAHEDU010000039.1, on the reverse strand, counting down.
TCGAGGAACGCCTCGGCCTGGTTGAGTCCGTTCTGACCCGTCGTCGCATCCAGCACGAGAAGGACCTCGGCGATCGGCACGAGCTTCTCGACGACGCGCTTGATTTTGCCGAGCTCGTCCATCAGCCCCGACTTCGTGTGAAGCCGGCCGGCGGTGTCGATGATGACGATGTCGTGGCCTTCGGCGATTGCGCGCTCTACCGTTTGGTATGCAACAGCCGCAGGGTCCTGGCCGTCAACGGTCGGGCGAACCACGTCGACACCCGCGCGCTCGGCCCATGTTGCCAATTGTTCGACAGCAGCCGCACGGAACGTGTCCGCCGCACCGACAATAACGCGCTTGCCGCGAGTTGCAATGAACTTCGCGAGCTTGCCGATCGTCGTCGTCTTGCCGACGCCGTTGACGCCGACGACCAACACGACCGCCGGTTGGCCGGGCGACGACTTCAACTTGAGTGTCGGGTCGAACTTTTCGAGGCGTGCTTCGAGAACTTCGCCGAGGATTCGACGCAGGTCATCGGTGTCGAGAGTGGCCGAGATGTCGGCGACCTTGTGAACCGCTTCGATGGTCTCCTCGGTCACGGTCGGGCCGAAGTCCGCCTGCAACAGGGTGTCTTCAAGGTCGTCCCAGTCCTGCTGCTCGACGACACGTGCACCCGAGAACAGGCTCTTGAACGCCTTGCCGAACGACCACGCCACGATTAGCCCTCCGTCGCCGCGACCACGCGCTGACCGACGACCGCCGAGACACCGTCGCCGCGCATCGAAACTCCGTACAGTGCGTCGGCGATTTCCATCGTGCGCTTCTGGTGGGTAATGACGATGAGCTGAGACGACTCACGCAACTGTTCGAAAATCGTGAGCAGGCGGCCGAGGTTCGCATCGTCCAGTGCGGCTTCGACCTCGTCGAGGATGTAAAACGGCGAAGGGCGCGCCTTGAAAATCGCGACGAGAAGCGCGACGGCGGCGAGCGAGCGCTCTCCACCCGACAGCAGCGACAGGCGCTCAATCTTCTTGCCGACCGGCTTGACCGACACCTCGATTCCGGTCGTCAACGGGTTGTCGGGGTCGGTCAGTGTGAGGTGACCGGAACCGCCGGGGAACAAGATCGGAAGAATGTCGTCGAATGCGGCCTTGGTGTCGCGGAACGCGTCGATGAAGATGACCTGCATCTTCTCGTCCAGTTCCTCGATGATTTGAATGAGGTCCGCGCGAGTCTTCTCGAGGTCGGCGAGCTGTTCGACAAGGAACGTGTGGCGCTGTTCGAGTGCAGAGAACTCTTCGAGCGCGAGCGGGTTGACGCGACCGAGCTGGTCGTATGCGCGCTCGGCGTTCTTCAGTCGAACTTCCTGTTCGGTTCGGTTGAACGCAATCGGGTCGCCGTCGAGTTGCGGCACGAGCGTCTCGGGGCCGTACTCGGCAACGAGAACTTCCTCGATGAGGCCGAGGTCCTCGGCTGCCTTCTCGAGGAGGTTCGACAGGTGCAGCTTCTTTTCGTAAATCTGCATCTCGAGCCCGTGAACGCCATCGGTGACGGCATTGAGTCGCGTTCGCAGCTCGCCTTCCTTCGTGCGAAGTTCCGACAACTGGTTCGAGCTTTCGGCGCGAACGCGCTCGGCGTCGGCGAGTTTGATCTGCGCTTCCGAAACGCTGGCGTCGAGCGCTTCGAGAATCGGCGGGATCTCGGCCGCAACGGACTCGGCGTTCTGCAACTGTGCGCGACGCTGAACGCGCTGGGCGGCACGGTCGGCCGCTGCCTGTCGGTCGGCTTCGAGCGTGCGCGCCATTTCGTCGGCACGGTCACGCTCGCTACGAACACGTTCGCGAATCGTTTCCATTTCGATACGAATCTGTACCTCGGCGGCACGGGCGGTCTCGAGGGTGGTCAGTGCACCTTCACGTGCGCTGGCGTCGAGCGTCGGCTTCGGCTGAGCTTGGAACACTTCGAGTGCGCGCACGGCCTCGCCCAGGTTCGCCTCGGCTTCGTCAACTGCCGCCGCCGACTTTTCGATGGTCGCGGTAATACGTTCGATTTCACTGCTGGCGGCTTCGGCCTGCGCACGAAGTCGTGACGACGCCGAGATGAGTTCGGCGTTGCGGGCGTCTGCTGCGCGAAGGTCTGCCAGTGCCGTCGATGCGATCGTCTTCGCCGACGCAAGGTTCTCACGAAGTCGCTCGAGCGCGTTGCGGTTGCGCTCGATGTCGGTCGACACCGTCTCGAGTCGCTTCTGTGCGTCGTCGCGTTCACCGGCGAGTTCGATGCGGGACTGCTGTGCACCGTTTCCGCCGCGCAGGACGAATCGGGTGAGGACCTCACCCGAGCGGGTGACGACGGTCGCCAAGTCGGCAAGTCCTGCTGAGACGATGGCGGGCCAACCGGCACGGGCTGCGTCAAGGTCGGCGGCGATGTAGGTAGTTGACAAAACACCGCGGATTCCCTCGGGGCCGTCGACGACCGAGGACGCCGATTCGAGACCAGCGATGTCGCGCACCGCGGGGGCTGCGCCTTCGGTGTCAGCGAGGACAACCTCGACGCGACCGGCGTTCGTTTCGGTGGCGTGTGCAAGTGCATCAAGAGCAGAGTCACGCGAGTCGGCGAGGATCGCATCGGCCAGTCCGCCGAGTGCCGCGGCGATGGCGGCTTCGTAACCGGAGGTGACGGTGATGTTGTCAGCGACGAGTCCGCGAATTCCGCGGCGACCCGTGACCGAGTCACGACCGTCACGCGATTCGAGCGCCTGCGACAGCGCCGAGACGCGGGCGGCAAGAGCGTCGCGCTCGCGTTCCTGAGTGTGAAGTTCGTCACGTGCAGAATCGAACTGCGACTGCAACGAGAGAACTTGCGCGTCCGCCGTCG
>JAHEDU010000022.1 GCA_024641015.1 Micrococcales bacterium | reverse complement strand
GTGCGTACATCGTCGAACAGCCCGTCGACCCCGAGATCCTCACCGGGTCCGAGGGCGTGTACACACTTCCCGAATGGAAACCGAAGGTCATCAAGGGCAAGGACCCGAAGCCGCGCACGGCCTCGCTGTTCAAGTCGATGGACCCGACGACGGTCGACCTCGAGACCTGCATCCAGTTGTTCTCGCTTCCGCGAACCGTCGGCGTCGACCCCGAATCCGAGAAGCCAATCACGGCACAGAACGGCCCGTACGGTCCGTACCTCAAGAAGGGCACCGAGTCGCGCTCGCTCGAAAATGAAGAGCAGATCTTCACGGTCACGCTCGACGACGCTCTTGCGCTGTTCGCCCAGCCGAAGTTCGGTTCGCGTTCTGCGTCGAGCATCAAGGAGCTAGAGCCAGACCCCGTGTCGGGCAAGCCCATCAAGATCAAGAGCGGCAAGTTCGGACCGTACGTCACCGACGGCGAGACAAACGCGACGATCCCGGCGGGCGAGGTGCCGACCGAGGTCTCGTTCGACCGTGCTGTCGAGCTTCTCGCCGACCGTCGCGCCAAGGGTCCGGCGAAGAAGCCCGTTCGCCGCGTAAGGGCGAAGTAGATGCCCGGCATGTTCATCACGCTCGAAGGCGGCGACGGAACGGGCAAGAGCACCCAGATCGCATTGCTCCAGGAGTGGTTCGAATCACACGGTCGCGAGGTTGTGCGCACGTTCGAACCGGGCGGGTCCGAATTTGGCAAGGAGATTCGCGAAATTGTCCTGCACAGCCGAGGACACATCGAACCGCGATCTGAAGCGCTTCTTTATGCGGCCGATCGCGCGCACAACATCGCGACGAACGTTCGTCCTGCTCTTGAGCGCGGTGCAGTCGTCATTCAGGATCGGTACATCGATTCGTCGGTTGCGTACCAAGGCGCCGGTCGCGTGCTCGACCCGATTGAGATTCGCGACCTCTCGATGTGGGCGACCGAGGGGCTCGTTCCCGACCTCACCGTCGTTCTCGACCTCGACCCGGAGGTCAGCCGCGAGCGACTTCTCGCGGAGAAGAAAAAGTTCGACCGGCTCGAATCGCAAGAGCTCGACTTCCACGTCCGAGTTCGCGAGTCGTACCTGGCGATGGCGGCGGCTGAACCGGACCGTTTCCTCGTCATCGACGCGACTCTCGACCGACTTGAAATCCGTGACCGCATCATCAACCGAATCGGTCTTGCCGAATGACCAAACTGTGGGATGACCTCGTCGGCCATGACGCCGTCATCGCACAGATGCGTGCGGCCGTCGCCGACCAGGAAACTCTCGCGCAGTCGTGGCTGATCACCGGTCCCGCCGGAAGTGGTCGTTCGCTTGTCGCTCGCGCATTCGCCGCCGACCTGTTGGGACTCGGCGCTGACGAGGACGCGGTCGACCGCCAGGTTCGAAGCGCCTCACACCCCGACCTCACCGTGCTCGTTACCGAACGTGTACTCATCACCATCGACGAAGTCCGTGAACTCGTCGAAGCGTCATATCGTTCCCCGGTCAACGCACCGTGGCGGGTCATCATCATCGAAGATGCGGACCGCATGGTCGAGCGCACATCGAACGTGTTGCTCAAGGCGCTGGAAGAACCGCCACCGCGCACGATCTGGGTGCTCTGCGCGCCGAGTGAGGCCGACGTCATCCCGACCATTCGTTCCCGTGTTCGCGCGGTTCGATTGGGTGTTCCCTCCATCGACGCCATCGCCGGCATGCTCGTCGCGCGTGACGGTGTGGACCCCGTCGTTGCCGAACAGTCTGCTCGTCACGCGCAATCCCACATCGGAATGGCCCGACGACTGGCGACATCCGAGGATGCCCGCGCCCGCCGCGACCGTTCACTTCGACTCATCATCGGAATCAATGCGGTGTCCGACGCAGTGTTTGCCGCCGCCGACATCGTCGCCCTCGCGACCGAAGACGCCAAGGCGTACACCGAAGCCCGCGATGAAACCGAGCGCGCCGAGTTCCTGCACCAGTTGGGGATTGCGCCGGGCGAAGCGGTTCCGCCGGCACTTCGCGGGCAGGTTCGAACGCTCGAAGAGAACCAGAAACGGCGCGCGACCCGGTCACTGCGTGACGGAATCGACCGCGTCCTCACCGACGCCGAGTCGCTCTACCGCGACATCCTCGTTCTCGCTCTGGGTGGCGGTGTCCCGCTGACGAACGAAGAGCTTCGCGCCGACATGGAGCAGTGGCTGGCGCGCCACTCGCCCGATCACGCCATCCGCGTGCTCGACGCGATCGATGTTGCTCGACACCGAATCGACCGCAACGTGACACCGACCATGTCGCTTGAAGCACTATTCGTCGTCGCGAGCGGGCTCGTTTCCACCTAAACTTGGGTGACACTTCACCAAAGGATCCCCATGAAGAAGATTTCCGTGATCGCGGCGATTGCCGCGTCGCTTTTCGTCGCTACCCCCGCAGTCGCACTTGATGTTCCAACCCAGCAGGCGTGGTTGGACATCACGCCTTGCGACTCTGATTGTCTCTATGCGGCAACTGTTGATGCCACTGATGGAAGTCAGCTTGACTCGCTCCTGCAAACGGGGTTGTCGGAAAACTTCTGCATGTCTTCCTGGAGCTCGGAGCTTGACCCGGAAACGGGTGACGCCTACTTCATGCTTCCGTGCGGCACGATTTACGAATTCAACATCAACTCCGAAGATGGCCTTGACTTGCTCTCCGCTGTCGGCGGCCTGCCGACAATCGACGCAGAAGGTATCGGACTCTCGATCGATGACGCCACCGGCATCCTTTACCTCATGTACAACGACCCCGACGCGGGTCACTTCTACGTCGTCTCGGTTGACCGCGACAACGGCGCCCTGGGAACTCCTCTCGAGATGCCGACCGCTCTGAACGACGCTGGTGCATACGATTTCGCCATCATGGACGGAATCATCTATGTTCTGACGGACGTGAACCAGATCAGCAAGTTCAATCTCAGCGACGGTTCGCCCGCCGGTGCAATCACCTACCCCGAGTTCGCGTGGATCGATCTCTGGACGATTGATGCGAGTGCCAACGGCGTGCTCCGCATGGTCAGCCGAAACGCCGATGACGGGGACGAATTTTTCCTGGCATACGACACGACATCCTCGGAGTGGGCCGACCCCATCGACTCGGGCGACAGCTTTGATGCCATGTCCTGGTACGGCACGGCTTCGCCCGCCGCACTCGCAGAGACCGGCACCGACGCAACTGGCGCACTCGCTGGTTCGGTCGCGCTTCTCGCCCTCGGCGGAGCCCTCGCGCTTCGTCGTCGCGCTCGTCGCTAACGACCAATTCGCTGTGCGGCGACCGTGCTAATCTAGTTCGGTTGCCGTTTGGCACGCCGCCTTAGCTCAGTCGGTAGAGCGTCTCACTCGTAATGAGAAGGTCGTGGGTTCGATTCCCACAGGCGGCTCTCTTTATGCCTCGGGCGTGAATTTCAGCGAGAGCGAGTTCATGCAGTAGCGAAGTCCGGTCGGTGTTCCGAACCCGTCAGGGAACACGTGACCGAGGTGTCCGTCGCAGGTTGCACAGCGAACTTCGGTGCGGGTTGTGCCCAGAGAGTTGTCTTCCAGCAACACGACGGCGTCGGGGTTGATCGTCTCGTAGAACGAGGGCCAGCCACAGTGGCTGTCGAACTTTGTTCCAGCCAGGAACAGTTCGGCGCCGCAACCGCCGCAGGTGTAAAGCCCGGCGCGGTCCTCTTCGAGAAGTTCACCGGTCCACGGACGTTCGGTTCCCGCTTCGCGCAGGATGTGGAATTGTTCGGGCGACAGCACTTCGCGCCACTCGTCTTCGGTACGTTCGCGGGGGTTCTCCGTCATGCTCACCATTAAACTCGCAAACATGGCACAGAGCGAACGCGACCGAGCCGCCGACTGGTTCCGGCGCTTCGCGAATGCTGAAGGTCGCGAGTCCGCTCGGTATCGCGAATGGGCGCTTGCCATCGCTAACGATGATGAACTTCTCGCCAAAATAGTCAAACTTCCTGTCGCGAAACGGCAGCCAGTCCTGGTGTTGACCTGTGCGCGGGTGGCCGGTGTTCCGCTTCGTCCGTTCGCCACCGCGCGACCCGATTTCTTCGCGCTATGGCCGCGAATCGCGAAACTGGCACAGTCACGTTCGACTCAGACGAACGACCCTCGTCGGTGCACGACATTAGTGATTGCGCTGAATCGTATTCGCGGTCCCATCGCGCTAATCGAGGTGGGGGCGTCCGCTGGACTGACAATGATTCCGGACCGGTACTCGTACGAGTGGACCGCGCGGGGGCGACGAATCGTGGCCGACCCGAAGGCGGGGCCGTCGACCGTGATTCTGACCGCCGATGTCAGCGGGTGGGGCGCGAATCCGCCGGTAATCCCCAACATTGTTCACCGCGAGGGGATTGACCTCAACCCGCTCGACGTGACGAACAACGACGACCGTGAATGGCTCGAGGCCTTGGTGTGGCCCGAACAGTCGGATCGACTCGAACTCATCCGTTCCGCAGCCGACATCGTCGGCGAGGTTTCACCAACCCTCACTGCGGGGGATGCATTGGACCAACTTCGTGGCGCGGTCGCCCGTGCCAGACGCGCGGTACCGAAAGCCACCATCGTGATCTGGTCGCCTGCGGTACTCGTTTATCTGGACCCTGCTCGTCGCGCGGAATTCCAGAAGTATTGCCTTCGTGCCAAGGTGCGCTGGGTGTCGCTCGACGGGCGTGCCGTGTTGCCCGGTCTCGCCGAAGCAGCCACCGCGAAGCGCCTGGAGGGCGACTACCTGTTGACTTTGGACGGCGAACCCATCGCCGAGGTTGACCCGCTCGGTCGTTCGGCGCGGATCACGAACACCGTTGGATTGAGCCCGGACGAGATGGACCTTATCGAGTTCGAACGCGTCCACTGGGGGCAACTTCGATCCAAGGAGTCACTTGTCCGCGCGCACTGGGGAATCCCCTTGGTTCGGTACTACCAACGGCTATACGCGATAATGGAGAGTGCCGTCGCGAGACGGTACGACCCGGTTCTCGTCCGCATATTCGACGAGGCACGGGATTCCACGCCAGCGCGCAGCCGTCGAGAGTGAGAACAGCACCGTGAGCAAGTACCCCAAGGACCGCTTTGACGGTGCCGATGCGTCGGCCGTCACGCGCGGAGCGCACCGCAGCGAGGTGCGCCGTAAGCCCTGGTGGGTCAAGGCCATCACCGTGTTTGCTTCGACCGGTGCGATCATCGTCGCCGCACTCGCGGGAATCACCGTCATCGACGCACGGCTGAACTTTGAAATTCCCGACTTTTCGACGATCGGCCAAACTCCGACGCCAACCCCGACCCCGACGATCGAGCTGTTCGATCCGACCACCTTGACCGAAAAGCAGTTCAAGGCGATCACCATCACGATCCTCAACGGAACGACCTCGCCGACGCTTCCGACGGACGTTGCGGCAATGCTCACGACCCAGAACTGGCCGCAGGCGACGCTCGCCGATGCTTCTGACAACACCGTCAAGCAGAGCGTGATTGTCTACCGCTATCCCGCCGACGAGCTCATGGCGACGTCGATCGCTGCCGCACTGGGTATCGAGACGATTCAGCAGTCGGACGTGTATCGCGGGGCCCGCGTGTACGTTCTCCTCGGCTCTGACTTTGTCCAGTAACCGAATGCGCTCACGCGTCGGTCTCGCCGCGGTCGTCCTCGCCACGCTGTCGTTAGTCGGTTGCGCCGCGACTCCGGTTGAACCGACACCGACGGTGACCGTCAGTGCAACGCCGACTCCGACCCCCACTCCGATGGAGGCGGCACCGCTCACCGGTGAGGAGTTCGTTGCCGGAACACTGTCACACGGTGCGTTCATGGCGAAAATCGACAACCACCCCGACGCCCGCCCGCAATTCGGACTCAACAAGACCGACATCGTCTTTGAGGAGCTCGTCGAGGGCGGCCTCAGCCGTTATGTCGCGATCTGGCAGTCGGAAGTCCCTTCACGGATCGGACCGGTTCGATCGATTCGACCGATGGACCCGGACATCGCGAGCCCGTTCAAGGGAATCATCGCGTATTCGGGCGGCAAGCATAAGTTCATCTACATGATGCGCGATACGCAGGTCGAGAACTTCATGCACGGACTCGCGAAGACCGCGAAGTACATGTTCCGCACGGACCAGCGCGAGGCGCCGCACAATGTCATCGTCAAGGCCGCAAAGGTCATCGCCGATAAGCCGAACCTCGTTGCGCCCGATCAAGCATTCACGTTCGCCAAGCCGGGAGAGATGGCGACGGCTTACCAGTTCGGTGCGGCACGAGCCGTGTTGCACGCACGTTTCTCGTACGGCAATGAACCGTCGTGGGTGTGGGACGCCGAAGCCGGCGTGTACAAGCGACGCCAGGCGGGCGGCGAATGGGACGTCGACGAAGAGGGCAACGTCCTCACGGCGACGAACGTCATCGCGCAGTACGTCAAGGAATCGCACGAGTACGGTTACGTCCCCAAGGCCGTTGTCATTGGCAAGGGCACCGCGTACGTGTCGACGGGCGGCAAGACGTTTAAGGTCAAGTGGTCGAAGAAGAAGCGCAACGACTACACGGTGTTCACGTTCCAGGACGGCAATGTCGTCAAGCTGGCGCCGGGGAACACGTGGATCGAGCTCGTTCCCAAGTCCGGAAAATTCTGGACCGACATCACCGCCAAGTAACCCTGTCGACAGAATTTGCACTCTCGGTAGGTGAGTGCCAGAATTGGTGTTAGCACTCCCTTACGGTGAGTGCCAGAATCCACGTGACGTCCGGGAGGGACAGAACAATGGCAAAACTCATTGCATTCGATGAAGAGGCTCGTCGTGGCCTCGAGCGCGGCCTCAACATTTTGGCCGACGCCGTCAAGGTGACGCTGGGACCCCGCGGTCGCAACGTCGTCCTCGAAAAGAAGTGGGGCGCCCCCACGATCACCAACGATGGTGTGTCCATCGCCAAGGAAATCGAGCTGGAGGACCCGTTCGAAAAGATCGGTGCCGAGCTCGTCAAGGAAGTTGCCAAGAAGACGGATGACGTCGCCGGTGACGGAACGACCACCTCGGTTGTTCTCGCCCAGGCGATTGTCCGCGAAGGACTTCGCAACGTCGCCGCTGGTGCGGACCCGATCGGTCTTCGCCGCGGGATCGACAAGGCAGTCGCCGCGATCTGCGAGCAGCTCCTCAAGAACGCCAAGGACGTCGAGACCAAGGAAGAGATCGCGGCAACCGCGTCGATTTCTGCGGCCGACCCCGAGATCGGTGCACTCATCGCCGAAGCCATCGACAAGGTGGGCAAGGAAGGTGTTGTCACCGTCGAGGAGTCGAACGCGTTCGGCACCACCCTCGAAGTGACCGAAGGTATGCGCTTCGACAAGGGCTTCCTGTCGGCGTACTTCATTACCGACACCGAGCGCATGGAAGCGGTCTTCGAAAACCCGTACGTGCTCATCGTCAACTCGAAGATCTCGTCGATCAAGGACCTTCTGCCCGTCATCGAGCAGGTCGCCCAGACCGGCAAGCAGCTTCTCATCGTTGCCGAGGACGTTGACGGAGACGCACTCGCGACTCTCGTTGTGAACAAGATCCGTGGCATCTTCAAGTCGGCTGCCGTCAAGGCTCCCGGCTTCGGCGACCGCCGTAAGGCAATGCTGCAGGACATCGCGATCCTCACGGGCGGACAGGTCATCTCGGAAGAGATCGGTCTCAAGCTCGACACCGTGACTCTCGACATGCTCGGAACCGCGCGCAAGATTGTCATCTCGAAGGACGAGACGACGATCATCGAAGGTGGCGGAACGACCGAGGCAGTTGCCGGTCGCGTCAAGCAGATCCGTCAGGAAATCGAGAACACCGATTCGGACTACGACCGCGAAAAGCTCCAGGAGCGCCTCGCGAAGCTCGCCGGTGGCGTCGCCGTCATCAAGGCGGGTGCTGCAACCGAGGTTGAACTCAAGGAGCGCAAGCACCGCATCGAGGACGCGATCCGCAACGCGAAGGCTGCCGTCGAGGAGGGAATCGTCCCCGGTGGTGGTGTTGCCCTCATCCAGGCCGCTCACGTTCTCGAGTCACTCAAGCTGGTCGGTGACGAACTGACCGCAGCGAACATCATTCGCATCGCGATCGAGGCACCGCTCAAGCAGATCGCCCTCAACGCGGGACACGAGCCCGGTGTTGTCGTCGACAAGGTTCGCGGACTGCCGACCGGCCAGGGCCTCAACGCTGCGACTGGCGAGTACGTCGACATGCTCGCTTCGGGCATCTCGGACCCGGTCAAGGTCACCCGCTCGGCTCTGCTCAACGCAGCGTCGATCGCCGGACTGTTCCTGACCACCGAGGTCGTTGTCGCCGAAAAGCCGGAGCCCGCAGCTCCGATGCCCGCCGGTGACCCGACGGGTGGCATGGGCTTCTAGTCCACACGCACTGAATCGTCGGGGTGGCCTTCGGGTCACCCCGACTTTCTTTTAACCGCCGAGAAGTCGGACGTTCGTCGCCTCGGTTTCGAGATAGTGGGTGTGGATTTGGCGCAGCGCGTCACCGATTCCCATGAGTGATTCGGTGAGTCGAGAGCTGGCTACCGTCCACTCATTCATCAGTTCAGTGAACGCCAGGGCCGCCGGCCCCGTCCACGATCCGTCGAGCGAGCGCAGTTGCCCACTCATGGTCGAGACATCAGAGGTGATTCGATCGATGGTCGCACCGATCTGGACGGTGGCACTTTCGAGTGCGGTGGAGTCAACATGGAAGTGTGTCATGCATCAAGCATGTCCACCGGCTCAAGGGCGGGGACTCTATTCGCGCGGGACTGTGGATTACCGAGCGCGGCGGCGCCGCGTGGAATAAATCGCGGCAAATCCCAATGCTGTGATTCCCGACGACATGAAGATTAGGTCCTCGCTCGAGAACCCCGTCGAAGCGAGATTTTCAGAACTGGGCCAACGGATGATGACGGCGCCGTCTGCCCCAGTCTCCGCGGTGTTCGCGTAGGTCCAGGCGCCAGCGCCCGGACCGAGCGGATTGTCGCGTTGTGCCGATCGACCGCCAGCGCCCAGCTCAACATCCGAATCGAGTACGGGAAAGAGATCGCTTCCGAGAGTGAGGGACTCGTCACTGGGTAAGAATCCGTGACCACCACTTGGGCCGTCGGATTTTGCACCAGCGCCATTCGCGTAGTCATTGGCTGAAATGCCCGAGCCACTGCCGCCGGCCGTTCCACCACCGTGACCGCCATAACCACCTAAAGCTTCGGTGGAACCGAGAGATGACGACTCACCGTCATCGCCATCCCATCCGGAGTTAAGGCCACCCGCGCCGCCCGATCCAATCGAGATGGTAATCGGAGATGAGGTGTCGACTGAATCGATATAAAGGACTTCGCCACCGCCACCGGCGTATCCAACAGACCCGCCCGACCTTTCAGTGGACCCTCCACCAGCGCCTACGATTATGGCTTCGGCGCCTGAGACGGTGGTCGGTGCAGTAAACGAAAAATCACCCGCGACATCGAAAACGACCTCACAAATCGAGCCATACGAATTTACGGTCGCGCCGGATGGTGCGTCGCCACAGTCGGTTGCGGCATAAGCCGGGATACCGCTTATCGCTGATCCGGCACCAATCGCTGTCAATCCGACTGTTGCAAGAATTCGTGACGTGACCATGGCGACCTTTCTCTCTGGTTTCAGATTACCGACTCGTCGACGATCTCGTACGCGTAACCCTGTTCGGTGAGGAAGCGCTGACGGTTCTGCGCGAAGTCCTGTTCGACGGTGTCGCGCGCGACGACCGTGTAGAACACCGCGGTGCGAC
>JAHEDU010000075.1 GCA_024641015.1 Micrococcales bacterium | reverse complement strand
ACCTCGATGTCGGCTCGTCGCATCCTGGGGCTGGAGTAGGTCCCAAGGGTTGGGCTGTTCGCCCATTAAAGCGGTACGCGAGCTGGGTTTAGAACGTCGTGAGACAGTTCGGTCCCTATCCGCTGCGCGCGTTGGAAATTTGAGAGGATCTGACCCTAGTACGAGAGGACCGGGTTGGACGAACCTCTGGTGTGTCAGTTGTTCTGCCAAGAGCACCGCTGATTAGCTACGTTCGGGATGGATAACCGCTGAAAGCATCTAAGCGGGAAGCCGGCCTCAAGATGAGATTTCCATGACCTTCGAGGTCGAGAGGCTCCCAGTAGACGACTGGGTTGATAGGCTGGATGTGGAAGCGAGGACTAAAGACTCGTGAAGCTGACCAGTACTAATAAGCCGATGACTTGATTACACTTTCTATGTTTTGTATAACGCTCGCGTCCACTTTGTGGTTCTTGATTGACGGTCAAGAACACGCACTCTGATCCAGAAATGGGTCGTTTATGAGTGCCGAAGACTGAGAAATCAATAGTGTTTCGGCGGCCATAGCGGTGGGGAAACGCCCGGTTACATTCCGAACCCGGAAGCTAAGACCACCAGCGCCGATGGTACTGCAGGGGAGACCCTGTGGGAGAGTAGGACACCGCCGGACTTAATTTAGACAATGGCCACCCCTATGGGGTGGCCATTGTTGTTTAACAGGAGAATTCATGAACGACGAGAATCGTCAGAACGGCGACCGCGACCGCGGTCCCCGCAAGCCTGGATCGGGTCGCCCCAGCGGCGGCCGCCCTTCATCGGGTCGCCCCGGTGCGGGGAAGCCTTCGGGCGACCGCAAACCGTACAGCCGTGACGGAAAGCCGGGGGATCGTCCCGCACGCGATGGAGAGCGCAAGCCCTACAGCCGTGACGGCAAGCCGTCAGGAGAGCGTAAGCCGTGGTCGCGTGACGGTGCACCCGCTCGCGATGGAGAACGTAAGCCGTGGAGTCGCGACGGTAAGCCGGGAGAGCGCCCTGCGCGCCCCGCGCGTGACGGAGAGCGCAAGCCGTGGAGTCGCGATGGACGTCCGGTCGACGGCGACCGCAAGCCGTGGAGCCGTGACGGAAAGCCCGGAGATCGCCCCGCACGCCCCGCGCGTGACGGAGAGCGCAAGCCGTGGAGTCGCGATGGACGTCCGGCCGATGGCGATCGCAAGCCTTACAGCCGCGACGGAAAGCCCGGTGACCGCAAGCCCTGGGAGAAGCGCGATGGTGCTCCTTCCGGCGACCGCAAACCGTGGGAAAAGCGTGATGGCGACCGACCGGGCGCACCTCGGGGCGATCGCTCTGCGCGACCCGAGCGAGGCGGAAGCGACCGTCCTCGACGTGACTATGACCTCAACCCGCTGACGCCGTTCGAGCTGAAGCGCCGCGAGGAACGAGCCGCCGAACCTGAACTCGAACCGCAATTCAGTGGAACGAACCTCGATCGCGCGGTTATTCGTGATATTTCGACGCTCAACGAGGACAACAAGATTGTCGTGGGCAAGCACCTGGAATCGGCGGCATTCTTCGCCGATGAAGACCCGGAACGTGCTCTGCAGCACGCGCTCGCGGCCAAGCGTCGCGCCTCGCGCCTTGCTGTCGTGCGTGAAACCGTGGGAATCATGGCGTACGTGACCGAAGACTTCGCGCTTGCGTTGGCCGAACTGCGCACCGCGGCGCGTATTTCGGGCTCAAACGACCAGATTGCGCTCATCATCGACTGCCTTCGTGCACTCAACCGCGCCGAAGAGGGGCTCAAGATCGCCCGCGACCTGGACCGCGCTTCGCTGCCCCGTGAAGCGCGCATTGACCTCGCCATCGTCTTGTCGGGAATTCGACTCGACCGTGGTGAAACCGATCGCGCGTATGCCGAACTTCAGATTGCTGAACTCGACCCGACCAACGCGACCATCGAAAGCGTCGGATTGTTCGACGCGAACGCGGAGGTTCTTGAGGAGCTCGGCCGCACCGAGGAAGCCGCCAAGTGGCGCAAGTACGCGCGCATGACGGAAGACCACTATGCGCCGGACGAAGAGATGACGATCACGACCGAGTATCTCGAGCCCGATCCGTCGACGTTTGATGTCACCCAGGAGGGCGACGCGGAGGTCGAAGCC
>JAHEDU010000017.1 GCA_024641015.1 Micrococcales bacterium | reverse complement strand
CACGACTGCCCAAAACCGGGGCCACTACTCAGTACGTTGATTTCGTGTGGGGTGACCACACCACCACGACGTCTCTTCGATCACAGCCGTCCATGAAGCGGACGGTCACGTTTGATGATGCATGGCGGGAAACGTCCTCCACCACCGCGATGGGCTACACCACCACGAAAACTTGGGGTGCGTTTGATTCCCTGACCCGCGTCACTGACGCGGCGACCGGTCTTGTTACAACTCGCGTGTTTGACGAGGACGGTCGCGTCACCGATGTTTACGGACCGGCCCCTGTCGACTGCTTCGGACAGGACAACACACCAGTGTCGTCCTGTCCAATCACGGTGGCTCACACCGAAACGCAGTATGACACCACTATTCACGGTTTGTCCGCGACCACGTTTGCGAATAAAAACTTGACGGGTGCCCCGACCGGGTTTGACACGAAACTGAGCGCACCTGTGAGCGGTGGCGGTGTTGACGCAACCGGTGTTGTGGTGGATCCGGTTACGTTGACGGGCGCCGATTCCGGTGCGGGGTTGCGACTGACCGGGTTGCTGACATTTAGCGGCGCTGGCGAATGGTGGGTGAAAGTGACTAGCAACCAGTCGGTGACACTCAGTATCTCTGATGTTCGACAAGGCCGCATTACCGCGTTGACGTCGCCAACCAATCAGGATGCGACCAGTGGAACAATCACCGTTGTTGACGGGTCAACAACTTCTGAGGAAAAGGTCACACAACGCATCCGACTCGACATCGGATACCTGAAAGCAGTCGGAACGACAACGACGTTGTGGTGGAAACACGGTGCCGCCGGTGTGTGGGAGCCGATCCCGACCAGTGCTCTGAGTCCGGATTACGGGTTGACCGCCCAGTCAACAACGTTCGATTCCGCCAACGGGGTGTTTGCGGGAAACGTTCACAACTCCATCACCGACTACAGCTACACCACCCCGTGGTTGGGGCTTGTCACATCCGCCCAGTCAGGTGATGAAACCACCACGGTCACTTCCACCGCAACGTTTGAATCGCCTGACAAAGTAGACGGAATGAACCGGGTCGAATCAACCACGATGCCGTCCGGGGCTGCCGACAACTATAAGTACTACGACCTCAACAAGACGGTGGGGGCGGCGTTCCCGGGGGCTGTGCCATGTGGGCTTCCCGCTGGAACGGTCATTGGTGGGTTGTTGAAATCCCGCACCGACACCGCCGGGATTGTGACCGAGTTCGTCTACGACAACTGGGGTCGAACCGTGGGATCGAAAACGACCGGTGACACCGGTTGGACATGCACCGCGTTTGATGATCGTGGCCGCACAACCTCTACTACGACCCCCGCGTTTGGCACCGGGGTTGCGGTGACAACGGCCACAACGTTTGCGGTCGGCGGTGACCCTCGGGTTACATCCGTGACCGACGGAACGCACGTCAACACGGCAACCCTTGACACGTTGGGTCGTGTTGTCTCGGTAACCGATTCGCTCGGTACCGTCACCACAACGACATATGAACAGGGAACGGGCCGGGTCCTCTCCAACACCTCAACCCCTGTTGGTGGGGCGGCTGTGACGTTGGCATATGCCTATGACAAAGACGGCAAAGTCGTCTTCGTCACACGCAACGGGGTTCGATCCGCAACGGTCAATTACGACAGTTCAACGGGCAGGATGTCGGGTGTGACATATCCGAACGGGACAGCAGTGTCGTTTGGGTATGGGCCGACCGGCACAATCGATTCGAAAACCTATCTGACCCCGACCGGTGTGTTCACCGAAACGGTGTCGCGTTCGCAGTCGGGCAGGATCCTGCAGGATGTGTTCACCGACCCGTCAGGGTTGTCGGATCCGACCACCTACACCTACGACGCTCTGGGGCGGCTCACCGTGGCGGAACTGTCGGATCAGACGTTCACCTATGGTTTCGGTGAGGTATCAACTTGTCCGACACCAACCCAATCAAAAGCTGGGTTGAATGGCAACCGCACCAGCCAAACCCGAACCGTGGGTGAAGCTTCAACGACGGACACGTATTGTTACGACTCCGGGGATCGACTCACCTCGGCCAGCCAGGTGAACGGTTCAATCGTCTACGACCTTCATGGAAACATCACCCAACTGGGTGACACCTCCTTCACCTACGACTCTCTTGATCGTCACATTTCCACGACTCTTCCAACTGGGCAGGTGACCATGTTGGAGCGGGACATTGACGGTTCGGTGTTGTCACGAACCGTGTCAACCCCGAACCAAGCCATCGAAGTAGTCAAGCACTCGAATGGTGTTGTCCAGTTCCATCTGAACAGCGCCAACCAGGTGACGGGAACAACCCAGTCATTGCCGGGAGGGGTCAGTGTCACTGACGTCAACAACACGTCCACCACCACGTTCACGTCCCTGCAAGGAAACGCCTGCCTGACTGTCAACGCTGCGGGGACGACACGCACCCGGTTTGACCCGTTCGGAACACCCCTCACCGCACTCCCGGACGTAATTCCCGGCAGCGCAGAGGCAGGATTCGGAACGGTCGCCGGGAAACTCACCGACACCCTGTCCACCTTCGGGTTGATCGAGATGGGCGCGCGCCTGTATTCAACGGTGTTGGGACGATTCCTGCAGGTCGATCCAGTTCCTGGTGGTGGGGTGAACGCGTACTCGTATCCGCCCGACCCGATCAACATGAACGACTACAGCGGGCAGGTCGGAACAGCCGACTCATTTGGCCGATGGAAGCGAAATGCGGCATCACCCACATTTGAAGGTATTGATCTTGGGAAGGCGTTTCTAGTTGCACGAAATGAATTGTTGCGAAAGGCCGCAAGGGCTATAGAAAAAGCAATCTCAATTTTGGAGGACTTGGTCCTTGAGTCGGCGGGCCTTATGGCAAGTTACGCGGCTATTGCTGTGCCCGAATCTGGGGCACCTGCGGCGGCGCTTGCGCTCAACGGGGTGGTTGCTTTCCGAGAGTGCACCAGACAAGAATTCGTTGATTGTTCGATAGATCTCTCGACCCTCGCTTACTCTGGGTTCACCGCGGCCCCCAGAATTCTCAAGATGATACCGGAGGCAACAAGGGCGTTCGCAGATGTGTCCATTTGGGTGGGTGAAGCAACCAAAATTTCTGCTGATTGGGGCGTTTTCGTAGGAGGGTTCAATTGATTCGCATTCAGCTCCCTGAGGGTATTTCCTTGTGGAAACTGCAGAAATTACGATTTTGGCTTTGGATTTTTTCATTGTCAATGACCCCAATTGCGATATTTGGGTTCTCTTTAGTTCCACAAGATTCAAAGCCAGTCCTGGCACAGAGTTTAGGTTTTGCTGCGCTCGCATGGGCAATTTTTGCCTTGGTCTTGATGAATTTAGCTAACGCGCGGCAGGAGCTCGAACACTCGCACGGTTTTTCCACCGCGCCAGTCGATCATTCCCTTCCCGACAACTTCACCCAGAGTCTTGCGATCGCCTGTTCGAAGTCGGGAGTTTTGCTGTGCAGGGCTGACCAAGTTAAAGCGGTTCACTCTTGGCGCGACGTCGAATTATTAGCCAGCATTGCGAGAATGCGCATCAAAACTGAAGTTCCGGAAGTGGTCGAAATGCCGCGCTATCCCAAGAAGGATCTTGACCTTGCGAGCAGCTCAGGGATAGCTGAACCGATTTGGGCGAAGCCTGAATATGAAGGCTTTCGCGAGCTGTACTTTTCACTCACGCGAATTGAAATGCCCTAATCGAAAAGTACTTTTCGTTCGGCCGAACATCAAGAGTTGAAATACCAAATGAGTGAGCGCTAGCAACATTTTTTCGATCACGGGAGAGCGCTTAAAGGATTCTGAGTCGCCAAACAATCAGGTTTCAATTTGAAGGCACCGCTTCAATTCTGGCTTGTTCTTGACGCCGAGGGAAAAAGTTTTTGCCGCCCATTTCAACATTTGGGTTTCGAGAATGGGGTGTTGGAAGTTCATACTCGAAAGTTCTTGGTGCGCCGGAAATTTTGAATTTGGAGCTGGAGAATAGGCATTCCAATAATCTCCAGCGGGTGGCAGATGTATTCCTATGACTAAGTTCTTAATTGCCAAAAGCCGCTGCCGTTCCGGGAAGGATTAGGGTGAAAACATGGAGGGACTTCGCGTCGGCATCGTGCAGTTCGCCCCCGGCTCGGACGCGGGGCGAAACCGCGACTATTTGCATGTCCCGTTGTTGGGAAGCGCCGTCGCCGACGTGGTTGTTCTGCCGGAGTATTCGGCGTTCTTCCACCCCGACCTTGCTGCCCGTGCGGCGGGCGCCGAACCGCTCGACGGTCCGTTCGTCAATTTCCTGATGGGCCATGCGAAAAAGTCGGGCGCGACGATCGTCGCCGGTTTCCTCGAAAAGGCGGGCGAGCGGGTATACAACACGGTGATCGCCGTCGGCCCCAGCGGGTTGCTTGGCCGGTATCGCAAAATTCACCTGTACGACGCGTTTGGATCGCGCGAATCGGACTTCATCACCGCGGGATCACCGACGGACCCGCTGCTCGTGATCCCCGTCAAAGGGTGGAAGCTCGGAATTCAAACCTGTTACGACATTCGATTCCCCGAGGTGTCGCGTCGACTTGTCGACGCCGGAGCCGAAGTCTTGGTCGTGCCTTCGGACTGGGTTCCCGGTCCGCGCAAGGTCGACCACTGGACCACTCTGCTGACTGCCCGCGCGATCGAAAACGTGTCGTGGGTTGTCGCGGCAAACCACGCTGCCAGTTCGGGAACGGGCCATTCGATGGTAATCGATCCTTATGGCCAGCGGATCGTCGAGGCACAAGACGCCCCGGTGTTCCTCGACGCTGAACTGAACCCCGACGACGTGCCGACCGCGCGGATCTCGAACCCTTCCGTCGCACAGCGCCGCTTTCGAGTCGTTCCCGGCTAACTGGGGATAATCGCCGACGCCGGCCGGTGTATTTCGCAACGATCGGCTCATGCGAATTGTCGGAGTCGGATTGGCCCTCGTGTTGGCGGGGTGCGTCGCTGCAACCCCTGTCCCCGCGGATACTGCAACGCCGATTGAAACCGAGGCGATCCCTCGGGACGGAATCGAAGACCTCGCCGTCAGCGCGACGGAGGACTACTTCGCCGTGTCCGCAGCCATCGCCGCAGACGGAGGCGAGCAACCGGAACGAATCGCGACCGTCGTGACACCGAACTGGCTTCCCGAGGAGCTAACCGGTTTCGGAACGCTTCGAGCACTTGGCTCGCACCAGGTCGGCACTCCCGAGGTCACGCGCATTGAGGTCTCGGCAATTCGTGGAATCGCTGCGGTCACTGAGGTGGTCGTTCACGCGTGCACCGCGCTGGGCGAGGTGACGATCGTGAATGACGACGGCGACGAGTCCGCCGCGCCACCCGGGATCTCGCTCGTCACCGTGTACCTGATTCCGGACGGCGGGGTGCTCAAGGTTGACGCGGTTGAGCCCAAGTCGGATGTGTCCTGGTGCGTCGAATCCTGATTTTGGCAATTGCTGTGGTGCTGTCCGGCGGAATCGCAACACCCGCTTCGGCGTTGTCCTGCACGATGACGGAAATTGTGGCGGGAATCTGTTCGGTGGGCGGCGGAACGGACGGAACGGGCGTCGACGTCTGGGTGGACGGCAGCACCGGCGGCGGGTCTTCTGGAGGCTCGGGCGAGATTGATTGCAACGAGACCCCGGACGGGCGCTGTGTCGGTGTTTCACCACCGAAGACCGTCGACAAACCCGAGTCCGTTCACGACCTCGAATCGTTTCGACCTCGTCAGCCCAGACAGTTGTCAGAACCGGGGTCGTGGACGATTGCCGGCCTTCCCACGAACTTTGTAACCCGAGCGCGAACGCACATCGTCTCGGGCGAGTTGTCGGGGCACACCGCCGAAGTTCGATTCATTCCCGTTCGCTATCGCCGATCGTTCGGCGACGGGTCCACCCAGTCGACCATCGCCAGGGGTTCGCGGTGGTCGACCCCGTGGTCGAATACCGCGACGTCGCACACGTACTCAACCGCGGGTGTGGTGACCGTCCACCTCGTTGTGACGTACGTCGCTGACTATCGTTTTTCGGGTTTGGACTGGGTGCGGCTCTCGGGCGCAGTCACTCGTGCCGCCCCGGACCTGTCGATCCGAGTGTTCGCTGCCGACACCGTGTTGGTCGCCAGGCCGTGTGGAAGTGGGTCGATCGGGTGCCCCTGAACTTTTAGCAGACACCCAGCCGAATTTAGGAAATTCCAAGGGAGTGGCACGATGGTGGTGCCATGGAAAACGACATCACTCCTGAACCCACCGCCCCCGTTCGTCGCCGCGTGCGTAAGCCCGTCGTCGACGCTGCACCGACCGTCGATTCAGTGACGGCGGAAGCGACCACTGAACCAACCGAGCCGACCGTCCCGAAGCGTTCGTGGCTTGCCGGGTCGATCCCGACCAAGGCTGCCGCGGGAGTAGCCGTCATCGCGGGTGTCGCGGGTGGTGTCGCCGGAGCGGGAATCGGATTCCTCGGAAACGGGGGATTCGGCTTCAACACGGTGATTCAGCCTCAAGCAGTCACCATCTCGGACACCAACAACACCAAGTCGGTCACCGCGGTTGCCGCGAAGGCACTGCAGTCGGTCGTCACCATCGAGGTGTCCGGCAAGAGCGCGGGTGGTTCCGGTTCAGGCGTGATCATCTCCGCCGACGGATACATCGTGACCAATAACCACGTCGTGACGCTCGGTGGTGCTGAAACCGGAACGACTCTGCGCGTGACCCTGGCCGACGGCCGCCTGTATTCCGCGAAGTTGGTTGGAACCGACCCCATCATGGACGTCGCCGTCATCAAGATCACCGAAACCGGACTTGTCCCCGCCGAATGGGGCGATTCGTCCGCACTGACCGTCGGTGACGAGTCGGTCGCGATCGGTGCACCGCTGGGACTCGAGAACACCGTGACCGACGGAGTCGTCTCGGCGCTCAACCGCTCCATCACCATCTCGAACAAGGGCGACGGGTTCAACTTCGACCTTCCGAACGGACAACAGTCCGCCATCGCCCAGGACCTTTCGCTTCCCGTCATCCAGACGGACGCCTCGATCAACCCCGGAAACTCGGGAGGCGCGCTTCTCAACGCAGCCGGCCAGTTCATCGGAATGAACGTCGCCATCGCGTCAAGTGGATCGTCTTCCGGTTCGATCGGTGTCGGTTTCGCGCTTCCCAGCAACGTCGTCAAGCGCGTCGCCGAGGACCTCATCGCCGACGGCAAGGCCGGTCACGGCCGAATCGGCGCGACGGTCAGTGCCGTGACGGGTTCGACCGGTGTTGTTGGTGCGCTTGTTCATGAGATCACCGCAGGTTCGCCCGCGGACAAGGCCGGACTCAAGCCGAAGGACGTAGTGACGATGTTCAACAACGTTCCGATCCGCAACGAGGTCGACCTCACCGCGCAGGTTCGTTCGCTTCGACCTGGCGACAAGGCCGACATGGTGATTGTGCGTAACGGAGTCACCAAGACGCTCGGCGTCACGGTCGGCTCGCTGCAGTAACGCGCTCGCGCGTACACTGTTCGCATGGCAACGGACAACGACACGGGCGGTTCGCTCGACGTGCTCGACCGTGAACTCGAGAAGCTTCTCGAAGACGAAAACGTCGACGAGGGGGACCACGACAAGTTTTCGCACTACGTCCCCAAGGACAAAATCCTCGAGTCGGCGGTGACGGGGAAGCCCGTCCGCGCGCTGTGTGGCAAGAAGTGGTTGCCGAATTCGAACCCGGATCGATTCCCCGTTTGCCCGGCGTGCAAGGAGATCTACGAGAAGTTGCGAGAAGAGTAGTCGATGACTGACTCGACCGCGTTGCTCACGGACCGCTACGAGCTGACCATGATCGACGCCGCCCTCAAGGGTGGTCACGCCGAACGCCAGTGCGTGTTCGAGGTGTTCGCACGCAGGCTCAGCGGAGGACGCCGATACGGAGTCGTTGCGGGAACCGGTCGCCTTCTGGACGCAATCGAGAACTTCCGATTTGACGGACCAGTTCTTGAGTGGCTGCGCGACGAGAACATCGTCAGCGCCCGCACGCTCGACTTCCTCGCTGACTATCGATTCGGCGGGTCAATCCGCGGATATCGCGAAGGCGAACTCTTCTTCCCCGGTTCCCCGATTCTGCAGGTCGAAGGCACGTTCGCCGAAGCAGTCGTTCTTGAAACTCTCGTTCTCTCGATTCTCAACTACGACAGTGCCGTTGCAACCGCCGCATCGCGCATGGTGACGGCCGCAGACGGTCACGACCTTATCGAGATGGGTTCTCGCCGAACGTCCGAACATTCCGCGGTCGCCGCGGCTCGTGCGGCGTACATCGCCGGCTTCCACGCGACGAGCAATCTCGAAGCCGGTCGGTTGTGGGGCATTCCTACTCGCGGAACCGCCGCGCACTCGTTCACGCTCCTTCACGACACCGAAGAGGATGCCTTCCGCGCACAGGTCGAAGCACTCGGATCCGGCACCACACTTCTGGTCGACACCTACGACGTTCGTGGGGCCATCGAAACCGCCGTGCGCGTGGCCGGGACCGATCTCGGTGCGGTGCGACTCGATTCGGGTGACCTGCCCAGTCTTGTCCGCGAAGTTCGCGCGCAGCTCGATTCGCTCGGAGCGACGAATACGAAAATCGTTGTCACGAACGACCTCAACGAGAACACCATCGCGGCGCTGCGCGGAACGCCGACGGATGTGTTCGGCGTCGGAACGTCGGTCGTCACCGGTTCGGGATACCCCGCGGCGGGGCTCGTGTACAAACTCGTCGAGCACGTGAACAATTCGGGCGAGTGGGTGTCCGTGGCAAAACGATCACCCGAGAAGTCCAACCCAGCGGGGCGCAAGGCGGCGTTCCGTTCCGCGACAGCCGAGACCGTGTTCGTCGGGGAACCGCAACCGGATTCGTCGATGCGCGCGCTCGATGTGCCGTTCGTCACGGACGGCGTGATCGACCCGCAGTGGCGAGGCGCGGCAGCCGTCGCAAACGCGCGCGACTACCACCGTTCCGTTCGCACGGAACTGACCGAGGCGGCGCTGCGGTTGTCGCCGGGCGACCCCGCCATTCCCACCGTCGTTCGCTGACCTCGCTAGGCTGAAACCGTGAATCGGGACGCAGCAATTGGCATCATCGACAGTGGCGTCGGTGGCTTGACGGTTGCCCGCGCAGTGATCGACCAGTTGCCCAATGAATCCATCCGATACATCGGCGACACCGCCAACGGTCCGTACGGTCCGCTTCCCATTTCGGACGTCCGCGAACACGCGCTCACTCTTCTTGACGAACTCGCCGACCAGGGCGTCAAACTGCTCGTCATCGCCTGCAACACCGCGTCGGCCGCGATGTTCCGGGACGCAAAGGAGCGCTACACAGAACGCCGCGGTATTCCCGTGGTCGAAGTGATCCAGCCCGCTGTTCGCACCGCTGTCCAGCGCACTCGCTCGAAGCGCATTGGCGTCATTGGCACCGACGGGACAATCAAGTCGGGCGCGTATCAGGATTCGTTCGTCGCCGACCCCGAAATCCAGGTCACCGCAGTTGCCTGCCCTCGATTCGTCGAATTCGTCGAGGCCGGTGTAACCAGTGGCGCGGAGTTGTTCGACGTCGCCAATGAATACTTGCAACCCCTCAAAGACGCTCGTGTCGACACTCTCGTCCTCGGGTGCACGCACTACCCGATGCTGTCCGCTGCCATCCAATACGTGATGGGACCGTCAGTGACTCTCGTCTCCAGCGCAGAAGCGACCGCGTTCGAGGTGTACCAGACACTGCTGACTAACGACCTGCTGCGCACGGCGACGACACCGCCGACACATTCGTTCGAGACAACCGGAGACGACGCCGCTCGATTCCAGGCTCTCGCACACCGCTTCCTCGGACTCGAGGTCGGTCACGTCGAATCGTTCCCCACGGGGGCCATTCACCTACCCCCGCTCGGAACTGAGGAGTAACACCATGGCACGCATCGAC
>JAHEDU010000069.1 GCA_024641015.1 Micrococcales bacterium | reverse complement strand
CTGCGTCGGCCATCGTCCCGTTGACGGCGACGAACGTTGTTGACGAGCGCACCGAGCGCTACAACGACATCAAGGACCGGGCCGACAACGGCTTGACCGGTGTCGATTTGTACCTCTCCGGTCCCGAAGGTTTCGCCGAGGACATCTCGAACGTCTTCGCCGGCGCGGACTTCACGCTTCTCGCGACCACCGCGGGTGTCGTCGTCATCCTGCTTCTTGTGACGTACCGTTCACCCATTCTGTGGATCGTCCCGCTCGTCGTGGTCGGCCTCGCCGATTCGCTCGCGGGAACCGTCGCCAAGAAGGTCGCCGACATGCTCGGCACCCAGCTGGACGCATCGGTCGGGGGAATCTTGTCCGTCCTGGTGTTCGGTGCGGGAACAAACTACGCGCTTCTCATCATTTCTCGTTACCGCGAAGAACTGATTAAGTTCGAGGACCGTGCCGTCGCAATGGCAAACGCCGTTCGCGGAACGGCACCGGCAATTCTGGCCTCGGGTGGAACCGTCCTCATCGTCATGGCGGTCCTCACCTTCGCGCAGGTCGACGGAAGTCGTCTTCTCGGAATCGCGGGCCTCGTGGGTATCGCCATCGCGATGATCTTCGGTATCGGCGTCTTGCCGTTTGCGTTGGTCATCTGGCGCCGCGGAATCTTCTGGCCCTTGACCCCCAAGTTCGGCGTCGCACCCAAGCGCGAAAGCATGTGGAAGCGAGCCGGTCTGTCGATCGCTAAGCGTCCCGTCATCGCGGGTGTCGCCTCGGCCCTCCTCGCACTCGGTCTCGCTGCGCCGGCCCTGTCGATCCAGGTCGGGCTCACCGCTAACGAGCGCTTCCTCACGAAGCCGCCCGCGGTCACCGGAATCGAGATCCTCGTCGACAAGTTCGAATCGTTCCAGGGGTCGTCCATCAACGTTCTCGCGCATGACGAAGACGTTGCGAAAGTCCAGGACTACTTCGAGGGTCGTTCCGACCTCATGGAGGTCCCCGTTGTCGCACCGCCGCCCGTCGTGGGAATCCCCGGTGCGCCGACGGTCATCACGCCCGCTCCTGAGCTGCCGAAGTATTCGACTGCTGGCGATTCGTATGGCGGTTGGACTCTCATCACCGCGAAGATCGACCACCCGACCGAATCGGACGAGACCGCAGCCGCAATCCGCGAGATTCGCGCCGACCTCGACTCGGTTGGCGACGGCAAGGCCCTCGTCGGCGGTTCCGACGCCGCGGTTGTCGACACCAAGGACGCCATCCTCTCCGACGAAGGGCTGATCTTCCCCTCCGTCCTCGCGATCGTGTTCCTCATGCTCGTCATCGTCCTTCGCGCACTCGTGGCCCCGCTGCTTCTGCTCGCCACGGTCGTCGCGTCGTACTTCACAGCCGTCGGCACGTCGTGGTTGCTCTTCCAGGGAATCTGGGGCTTCCCGGCGCTCGACTCGAACGTGTTCGTTCAAACGTTCCTGTTCCTCGTCGCACTGGGCATCGACTACAACATGTTCCTCATGACCCGCGTCAAGGAAGAATCCGAACTGCTCGTCAAGGGGAAGCCCGCGGGAATCATCGCGGGAATGACGAACGCGCTCGGCGCGACGGGTGGAGTCATCACCAGCGCCGGCGTGCTCCTCGCCGCAGTGTTCGCGGTGCTCGGTGTTCTGCCGTTGATTACGCTGACTCAGATCGGTGTCATCGTCTGTGTCGGTGTTCTTCTTGACACGCTCCTCATCCGCACCGTCGTCGTGCCGTCGCTCACCTTCCTCATTGGGGAAACGATGTGGTGGCCGCGCAAGACGGGCGTGTTGACCAAGTAGCACCCGCCACGGGTTCACACTGGAACCGTGAGAATCGAAGACTCGGTCGCGCGTTTCCTCCACGAGATGGAGGCGGCGCGCGACGCGAGCGTGCACACACTCCGCGCCTATCGCGGCGACCTCGACCTGTTCGTTCAATCACTTCCCAAGGCCGATGCGACAACACTCGACGCCATCACCCTTGAAGACTGTCGTGCGTGGGTGTGGGGGATGTCGACCAAGGGCGACTCGGCCAGCTCCATCGCGCGACGGGTATCTGCAGTGAAGAGCCTGTTCCACTGGCTGCACGCCAGAGGAGACACCCCAACCGACATCGCCGTCCGACTCGCGGCGCCCAAGAAACCCCGACACCTGCCCCGAGTGGTCACCAAGA
>JAHEDU010000068.1 GCA_024641015.1 Micrococcales bacterium | reverse complement strand
GCGACTCCCATGTTGCGGGGTTCGACCGCGTTCTGGCTGGCGATGGTCAGCGTCTGCATCATGAGCCCGAGACCTGAACCGACAAGAACCATGCCGATCATGAGGAACATGAGGTCAGAGTTCTTGTTGATCTGACCGAGCCAGAGGAACGCGATGACCAACAAGCCGGTTCCGATGATGGGAAGCACCTTGTAACGCCCGGTCTTGGAAATCACGCGACCACCGATAGCGGTTGCGGTCATGATTCCGAAGACCATCGGCAACATCTGGATTCCACTTTCGGTGGGGGTTGACCCGACGACCAGCTGGAGGAAGAGCGGGATGGTCATCATTGCACCGAACATCGCGAAACCGATGAGGATTCCGAGAATGGTCAACTGGGTGAACGTGACGGACTTGAAGAGCGAAAGGGGAATCAGTGCGTTCTCACCCATGCGCGATTCGGCGACGATGAACCCAACGATTCCCGCAATACCGAGCGCGTACATGAGGATCGAGTTGGCCGACAGCCAACCCCACTCGCGGCCCTGTTCAGCGACGAGAAGCAGCGGAACGACGGCGATGATGACGGTGACGACACCCCACCAGTCGATGGCAACCTCGTGTTTGATCTGGGGGACGTGGAGGAAGCGCCACACCATGTACAGCGCGACCGCGCCGATCGGGATGTTGATGAGGAACACCCAGCGCCATCCATCAATCCACAACAGCTGGTCTGCGCCGGCGAAGAACCCACCGACGAGCGGTCCGAGGACCGACGACGAACCGAAGACGGCGATGAAGAATCCCTGGTACTTGGCTCGTTCGCGCGGGGCGACCATGTCCCCGATGATCGTGAAGGCGAGCGACATGAGTCCACCGCCACCGATTCCTTGAATCGCGCGGAACGCGGCGAGCGCCGGCATCGACCATGCGAAACCTGAAGCGACGGAACCGATGAGGAAGAAGATGATCGACCACATATAAATAGGTCGGCGTCCGTAGATGTCGGACAGCTTGCCCGCGATGGGGGTGACAACGGTCGACACGATGAGGTACGCCGTGGTGACCCAGGCCTGCATCGACAATCCGTTGAGGTCGTCAGAGATGGTTCGCATCGCGGTTCCGACAACGGTCTGGTCGAGTGCGGAGAGGAACATTCCGCTCATCAATCCGACGAGAACAAGCCAGATTTCGCGAGGGGTCATCGGTTCGGTGGAGTGGGAATTCTTTGTTTCTGCAGTTTTAGGCACGCGCGCAATCTTACGCCCGTTAATCTAGAAGGGATGTTCCGCTCACTTGTCCCCTTGGCCCTCGTCGCCGCGCTCGCGGGGTGTGCGCCCGCGGTGAACGCCGAGATTCCTGTCCCTGTGCAGTCCGGGCAGGAAGAGGCGACCCCGACTCCGGAACCGAAGCCCACCCCGACCTTCGACCCGACGGTGTTCTCGATCGACGAGGCGTCGTCGCTGTGGGTGGTTGCCGACAAGTTGCGCCCGCTGAATCCCGAGAAGTACAAGCCGGCCGAGCTGGTGACGCTCAAGTTGCCGCACCGCTATGACCCGACGATGAGTTCCAACGCGGCGGGGTCGTACGCCGTGATGTACGCGGCGGCGAAGGCGGACGGTGTGAAGCTCGTCATCCAAAGCGCGTACCGGTCGTACAACAACCAGGTCGGCGTCTATAACGGGTGGGTTCGCAAGTTGGGCCAGGAGAAGGCCGACCTGCAGAGCGCCCGACCCGGCTATTCGGAACACCAGACGGGTTTGTCGGTCGATATCGCCGCGGGAAACGGGAAATGCACGATCGCCGAGTGTTTCGCGGACACCCCTGAGGGTAAGTGGCTGACCGAGCACGCGTGGGAGTACGGGTGGATTTTGCGGTATCCCGAGGGGCTTACTCACATCACCGGGTACAAGTACGAGCCGTGGCACTGGCGATATGTCGGTCGCGGTTTGGCGGCAGAAATGCACAAGACGCCGAACATCACGCTCGAAGAATTCTTTGGCCTACCTCCGGCACCCGACTACGCCAACTAGCCGCGTGCCCTTGGGTAGTCTGGACTCACCCCGAACACCGAAGGAGTCGCCATGACGTATGCCTATTTAGGCCCCGTCGGTACCTTCACGTGGGTCGCTCTCGGCCAGGTCGCCGAAGCCGCAAACGACGAATGGCTTGCCGTTAACAACGTCGGCGAGGC
>JAHEDU010000062.1 GCA_024641015.1 Micrococcales bacterium | reverse complement strand
CCGGCATCTGCTTGAGTGGGATCCACAACAGCAAGATGAGAGCACTCGCGAGAACGGTGGACAGTCCGAAGCTCAGTCCCGTGATGTTCGACAGGCCCTGCCCGAAGACATCCCATGGTGCAAGACCCAGTCCGGCGCGAATCTCGAACGCGATTCCCAGCCCGAACAGGTACAGCCCCAGAATGAGCCGTGCAAGAACGAACGGCTTTGGGAATTCGATGGTGGCCACGAACTACTTCGTGAAGTAGTCGACGTCGCCGACGAGACGCGTGTTGTCAGCAGGGACGGGTTCAACTGCCGCGAGGGCGATCTCGGCAGCGAATTCCTGCACGTTGTACAACTTCCCTACCGCCTGCTTGCGCGACTCGATGGCGCCGGGGTTGGCGCGATCCAGCAAGGTCGCCGTGACGGTTCCCTCGATCATGTCCCCCGACACGACAACAAAATCAATTCCGTCGGCCTCAAGCCCCGGAATCAGCTCGCGAAGAGCGTCCTCACCGGCGCGCTTTGACAGAGCAACCGGCAGGTATTCGGGCATGGTGTCGACCGTGCGGATGAAGTGAGCCTGGTGACTGGTGACGAACACCACGCGCGAACCCTCGTGCAGCAGCGGACGAAGAGTCGTCAACAGGTTCACCTGCGCGTCACGGTTGAGGCGAAGCGCGTAATCCTCGCCCTTGCCCGCTTCCATGCCACCCGACGCGTTGAGGACGAGGATGTCGAGTCCCCCGAATTCCCTCTGCAAGGTGTCGCGAAGAGCCGTGATCGTGTCGTAATCCGTGAGGTCAGCGCCAACGACGATAGCGTCGCCACCGTTCTCGCGGATTCCCGCGGCAACCTTTTCGGCGCGAGCTTCCTTGTCGCGGTAGTTGATGGCGACGCGAGCACCAGCCTCGGCGAAATAACCGACCGTGTCGGCACCAATTCCGCGGGACGAACCCGTCACGAACGCGGTCTTGCCGGCGAGTTGGCCGGGCTTCAAAGGGTTGTGGCTCATGGGTCAAGACTAACAAGCAAACCCCTCGTGATACCGTTCCCCCGTGACGTTTCGTGTCGATTCCCACCCCTATTTCGAGGGGTCACGGCCGCGCGTTTTCGCACATCGCGGACTGCACACCGAACGCCCCGAAAACACCCGTGGAGCCTTCGCGGCGGCGCTCGCTGTTGGTGTGACGTACATCGAAACGGACGTGGTGGCGTCGCGCGATGGCGTCGCCATGATTGCGCACGACCTGAAACTAGACCGAGTCGCCGGAATTCGAGGACGTGTGGGCGATTTCACCGCCGCCGAGCTTGCCGACATCGATTTGGGCGGCGAAGGGTTCTTCACGCTACGAGAGGCGCTCACCGAATTCCCCACGATTCGATTCAACATCGACGTCAAGGACGCACGCGCGATCGACGATGTGGTCGCGGCGATCACCGAAACGAATGCAAACGACCGTGTACTCGTCTCGTCGTTTTCGGCGAGGCGTAGGCACGCAACGCTTGCTCGTTTGCCGAAGGTGGCATCCAGTGCCGCATCGACCGAATTCCTGCGGATTTTCGCCGCAATTCGACTGGGGAATACTCCCCCACTCCCCCAGATTCAGGCGCTGCAGATCCCGGCCAGTGCCTACGGTATTCCCACGGTCACAGCCGAATTGGTTGAGAAATATCACCGTCTTGGGCTCGAGGTACACGTGTGGACGATCAATGACGAAACGGCCATGCGCCGCCTGATTGGCCTTGGTGTGGACGGAATCGTGACCGATCGCGCTGACATCGCCATGCGCGTCGTCAATTCTTAGGCGAATCGAAGCCGGTTCAGGGGAATAATTCAACCTCTCGATGTCTTCTAGCAGTGTGGCCACAAGCCTGAAGGAGGAACATCATGAGTGAGAAGCGTTTGCGCGGAACCCGCCTCGGGGCGATGAGTTTCGAATCGGAAGAGGGCGTCGAGTTCGTCTCGACCCAGTCGGTGACGTTTCGCACCGACGACGGTGAAGAATTCCAGGTGACCTTCATGGAGGGCGTCGAACTTCCGTTCAACTGGATTTCACCGAGGACGTCCAAGTCCGGGCGTCGTCTTGACGCAAAGGGCAAGCCCGTCGAGGGAATCGACCCGAATGCGCCGACCCCGCCCGCACCGACCGTGACCCACTGGGAACAGTTGATGAAGCGTCGAACCATCGAGGAACTCGAAGTCATCCTTGCCGAACGCCGCGAAGAGATGCGCGCAGCCGGAAAGTTCAACTCGAA
>JAHEDU010000004.1:47020-52765 GCA_024641015.1 Micrococcales bacterium | reverse complement strand
GCATCATCAAACGTGACCGTCCGCTTCATGGACGGCTGTGAT
Source organism: Micrococcales bacterium (assembly GCA_024641015.1). Classification (GTDB taxonomy): domain Bacteria; phylum Actinomycetota; class Actinomycetes; order Actinomycetales; family Microbacteriaceae; genus MWH-TA3. Next base: position 52,723 of record JAHEDU010000004.1, on the reverse strand, counting down.
CGAAGAGACGTCGTGGTGGTGTGGTCACCCCACACGAAATCAACGTACTGAGTAGTGGCCCCGGTTTTGGGCAGTCGTGCATTCGACGCTTTCGACACCGAATTTGTTGTCGAGTACGTCACATACGGCACTGCCTTGTCCGACTTGAGATTGTTGTCAAAAGCTTCAAGATCTGTCGCATATGGCGTGACAAATTCACGCATCAATGGGATTCGTGACCCACTGGTGGTGTACGTGAAGGAATATTCCTCACCGCCCGGGTTGGAAATCGCCGCAATTTTGCCACCCGAATAGCGAATATAGGTGGTCGGCAAAGCACTAGTGCCGTCGGTTGCGGGATAGGTGATTTTGCACAACATGCCACTCGGCGCATAACTAGGTTGGGTGCCGTTGGCACAGTTGTCCGTGGTCGACGACTTGTAGGTGAACAACACACGACGTGACGGGGTTGTGTTTTTGCCCCAATTCAAGGCCGTGTCTACTGACAGCGGATCCGACACACTCACAATTCGACCGCTCGAATCATACGCAAGCGTGGGCTGGGCAGGTTTGCGGGAATCCCCCGGCGGCGTGACGGTGGCAATGTTTCCTGCACTGTTGAACTGATACACCGTCCCGTCGTCTTCCGACAGGGTGACCGTTTTCGTTTCCGTCAACGCCACCACACCGTATTCACCGGTCGGCGGAGTAAACCCACCATCCGACTTTTTCGTATAGGTGTGGACACCGCCGGACAGGTCGTGAACAACAATGCTGGTGTCCAACACATCCACAGACGAATATCTGCTGATCGACCCCGCCACAATCGACGACGCTGACCACCCGTCCGGCAACGTCGGAATTTCCACCGACAACATGCTGGATGGGACCGGAACAAACGCCGAAACCGCATCCGTCGCTTTCTTCACAAACAACACTGCCTGCATTGACGAGGTCGTTTGATAAAAATCGACGGTGATGGGGATGGTGGTTCGCGTCGACACAACGGTCACCACTTTGGTGGTGTCGGCATGCACCGTCGTTGAATACGCGGTGTCTTTCCACGAATCCAGAACCGTTGCACCATCCACCACGATTCGAGCACCGTTGTTGTGCTTCATTCCAAAGTTGTATGTTCCCGCAGCCAAAGTGATAAACCCGGTCCAGCGCACCACATACCGATCCGCGTCAATACCCGGCGCGGGTGATTGCCCGTTCAACAAGTTGAAGTTGATTGCTGAGTCTTGACGGACTAGCACTGGTTCTTTGCCTGTAAACGACCAGGACGGCATGTCTTCCGTCGCGTCAAACTGGTAATACGACCCAATCAGACCGCGACCAGATTCGTCCTGCGAGTTGTAATTGAACGTGAACCCGATCGGCCCACCCGCCGCCAACAAGGTCGGTGTTGACACGGACGCCGTCACATTTCCTGACGCCAAATTGACTGCCATCGGACCCACTTGTTCCATCGGAGAAGGAACATCAGCGCCCAAACGACGGTTCAAGGTAAACGGTGTTTTCCACGCCGGGTAAACGAAACCGTTCCCGCCACCTGTTCGAATGGTCAGAATATAGTGGCCACCATCGCGCAAAGTGCCGGCCGGAACCTGCCATGCCAACACTTGTGGACTGGTCGCCGCCGGCACGGGCAGCTTCCCTGATGACGCCACGGTCCCCGACACACCATCCGCATTCGTCGACACCGTCACCTCGTAATCAGTGATCGGAATTGTCGATGACGGAATCGGCACCGAAATAGTCGGCGTGTAATTTGTGATGACCTCGTTGGGTTGAATCGACACATCTGCTTGACTCGGTTGTGTAACAGATTCGGTGGCCGTGAACTCGATCGTGCTTGTTGAATCCGCCGACGTTTTCCCAAAATAGGTGGTTGTTGTTTGACCGTGGTCGGTCAACCACCCCACGTCATACGCGTCACGCACATACGCCCGATAAAAATACGTAACGCCCGCCGTCAACTTCCCGGGAGCCGGCGTGAAATGGTCTTCCTCAATCCACCCCGTCGAATCCACCGTTTTGGTCGTATCCGCTTTCAGGCTTCCTTTATCCAACTTGGAAGCGTAAATCACGAATTTGTATTCCAAACCCGTGTTGGCCGGATCGGTTGCGTCCACCTCAAACGTTGGCCCCGTCGTCGTCGACGCACCACTCGACGGAGTCGACGACACAATCGACGGAATGTCTTTATACGCAACCGACAGTTGGGTGTTGAGCATTTTGTAGGTGTATTCGCCCGGGTTTTCATCCCCACGCCACATCAACTTTTTCGTCGTCGATGCTGTGGGAATCCACGACGACACGGTCGCCGCCAAATCCGTATCGGTCGCCGAACTCACACCACTGCCCGCCGCCACCGAAAATGTGACCAGCTGAGACCCGTCACAGGAATACCCCGAACACGTCGCCGTCCACACACTGCCCGGTTGCGACGTTGTTGTCCCGTAATTCGCATACGACACCGCCGCCTGCGCCGCGATCACCTGCTTGCCCGCCAAACCCGAAATGTTGTACGACACCACACTGCGCCAATACTTATTCGTTGACGCATCCCGACTGTTCCCCACATGAACACCATCCGTACGCGTCGCACCATCCGACTTATACGCCGTCACCGTTGAATCGCCGTAATTCGCGGTCACAATCGGGTCAATCGTGACCGGATACACACGAGCCGAATCCTGCAACCACGACCGAGGCGCCGACACCGTCAACACCCACGTCGACGAAGACACCTGACCCAACCCCACCGTCAACGGAATAACAGATGCTTGTTCAGCAGAATCCCAAGCCAACGGTTGTTCAAAGCGAAACACAATCGCACCCGTTGAATCTTTCGCAACAACTTCATGATTCGCCGTCAACGACAACGTCAACCCCGTCGCCGACACCCGCCACGCCCAGGTCGACGCCGACCCTGGCACATCCAACACAACGTTTTCTTTCACCCACGTCAACCCGGAACTGATCTGTAAATCTCCACCCGCAACAGCACCATCGAACACGGCAGCATCAACACCATCCACACTGCCCACCGCAACATCGGAATCTCGTGCACCCAACAACTGCGTTGACAACGACACAGACCCGTGCGACACCGACAACACACCCGAACCGTTCACCGTGTCCACCACCACCGGATTCAACGGGTTATTCACCACCGACACCGAACCCGACGAACCAGGCACAAAATCAGTTCCAATCTCCACCCACCGACCATCCGGCCCCGCACTACTCACCGGAACAGCACTGATATCCCGAACAAAAACCCCATCACCCACCTCACGCGTCACCGAAAACTGATCCCGCGCCACCACAACACCATCAACCGAAAAATCCGGTAACACCGACGGGATTGTTGCATCAGATTGAGAGTCGGCTGGGTCATCAACTAAAACCGGAAACGAATCCGAAAAATCACCCGTCGGCAACGAATCAATCGGACGCTCAAACAACGGCTCATCCGAAACCACCGGCGTGGGCTCAACGGCCCCAGCGCCCGACGAAGTTGACGAATCTGAAGCAGGAGGTTCAACAGCAGAAGCCGGGTCAACCGTCGCAACCAAAACCGCCAACGACAACCCCGCCGCAACAACACCCGCGAACCAATTCCTCGACACCATCGTCGAACCCCACCATCATTAAAACGAACAATTGTTGCGAACCTATCGACACTCGAATTTTTTGTCAAGGGAAATTCAAATAATGCGTTTGCGACAAAGAGAAACGGCCTCGGAAGAATCCGAGACCGTTTCTGGTGGTTGCGGGGGCAGGATTTGAACCTACGACCTCCGGGTTATGAGCCCGGCGAGCTACCGAACTGCTCCACCCCGCGTTACGTCTCCCAGTTTACACGCGGGGCGGGGCTAGGCGAAATCGGGGGCTGGGGCGACTCGTTATGCGCTGAAGACGGCGTCGATGACGCGCTTCGTCGACTCCGCTGAATCCCAGGTCGCGAAACGTCCGCGGAAATCTGCACGCGTCGCCGCCCATTCGGCGCCAACCTCATCGATTCGATTGAGCGCGTGTGCCAGCTCGTCCTGTTCGGTGATGACGGGTCCAGGGAATTCGGAAATGTCGATGTAGAACCCACGCAGTTGATTGCCGTATTCATCGAGGTCGTACGCGTAAATGAGGATCGGCTTGTCGGTGTTGGTGAAATCGACCATCGAGCTGGAATAGTCCGTGACCAGGACGTCAGCAACGGCGAAGAGATCGTTGATGTCATCAAACGAACTGACGTCGCACACGAACCCGTCGAGTTCGTCGAAGTTCAACGAGTTCGCAACGAAATAGTGGGCGCGGAACAGCACGACCCACTCGTCTCCGAGTTGTTCGCGCAACCGGCCGAAATCGATTCCGAGGTTGTAGGTGTACCCGACCGAGCTGGCGTGTTGATTGTCGCGGAAGGTGGGTGCGTAGAGAGCCACCTTCTTGCCCTGCGGAACACCGAGTCGCGAACGCAACGCCACGACCTTGTTCTGGAGTGTCGAGCCGTCGGTAAAGAGGTTGCTGTTTCGAGGCAATCCCGATTCGAGTATCGTCGGAGGATTCGTGAGGGATCCGATCTGAAATGCGCTGGAAATCTTCTCGGTGAAGTACGGGCTCTGACTGGTCAGGAACGACCACTTCGACGCCTGCAGGCGGTACCAACTGCCGTAATTCCTGGTCTTCTTCGGCATCTTGGAATCTTTGGTGGAGATGTCCGCCCCCAACCTCTTGAGAGGCGTTCCATGCCAGGTTTGCAAATACACCTTGCCCGCTGGGCGCATCACCCCGTCGGTGACGTGTGAATTGGTGACCCAGTATTTCGCTTGCGCGAGCGCCTCGTAAAAGCCGCGCGAGTTGTATGTCACCGTCCGAACACGGTCGTGCGCGGCAAACGATTCGGCGAATTCGGTTCCGTCGTAACCGCGGAACGCCCAAATGAAGTTCCACGACGCGAAACGCGGGTCATCCACCATCTGTTCAAAGATGGCACGCGGAGAGTCGGCAAATTTCTTTCCCATGAACGCAAAGAACAAGACGGTGTGATTGTCCTCTGGCTGACGTCGTCGGGCCAATGCGAAGCTGACTCTCTGAATCACGCGAACAATCGCCTTGAGCACCGTGTCGGCGAGGGGGTTCTTTCGAGCAACCCATACGGCAACGGGGATGACGATTCGATTAACGATCGTTCGCATCGCTGCCCTCCACAATCGCCCGAACGATTCGTTCCGAGTTGTCGAAATCACGAGTTTCAATGTAACGGTCGCGGAACGCTACGTACTTGGCCGAATAGTCATCCTCCGCGGTTAGTGCGTTGACCACCTGAACAGCATCGGAGACGATGGGGCCGGGAGCCTCGTCGACGAAGTTCATCGCAAAGCCACGCTTTGCGGAATAGTCGTCCAAATCGAATGCCCAGAAATAGAGCGGAATGTCCAGCAACGTGGCTTCGAACGCGATTGCCGAATAGTCCGTGACGACGTGGTCGGCCATCGCCAGCAATTCGATTCCTTCGCGTTCGTCGGGAACCACCACTCGCGAATCGCTGATGTGAGTCAACGAGTCAAGGGGATGCTTCCGGAACACCAGCGTGAATCGGTCGAAGTCGAAAACGTTGACGAGGTCCGCGAGCGGCAACGCGCTGCCCTTGCGGAACGTCGGGGCGAAGAGCACGACCTGGCGATCGTCAGCGACACCGTATTTGCGGCGAAGTGC
>JAHEDU010000004.1:0-46920 GCA_024641015.1 Micrococcales bacterium | reverse complement strand
ATCGGTCGAAGTCGAAAACGTTGACGAGGTCCGCGAGCGGCAACGCGCTGCCCTTGCGGAACGTCGGGGCGAAGAGCACGACCTGGCGATCGTCAGCGACACCGTATTTGCGGCGAAGTGCGGCGCGCTGTTCGACCTGGCGCTCTCGATCCTGAAGGTAGTCCACGCGCGGCGAGCCCGCGATGAGAATCTGCTCAGGTGTCACACCGAAACAGGCCTGGAAAGTCGACCCGGTCGCCGCACTGGCCGCGGTGACGTACGTGTAATTGCGGTGCATCTGCATGACCGACGCGACGGCACGGCTGCTGCCTTCCGCGGTGTCCACCGCCTTGAGCCCGAACGCCTTGAACGCACCTAGCGCGTGCCAAATTTGAACGATCCGCAGGTGCGGCTTGTGGTCGAACACGCTCACCACGATGTTGTAACTGTCAACAACGACCGCCCGCGAGGTGGCGATGTGGAACATCTCGATACACACCTTGAACGGGTACAGAATCGCGGGATCGAGCGGGTGGTTGAGGATGACGACTTCGGTCGACGGAGACGACGTGCGAATCCGCTGCGCCAACAACTCGAAGTCGATGCTCGTGAAACGCTGTTGCCGGCTGACGAAGGTGACCTTGTCGCGAACGGGAACGAGTTTGAACAGGGAATACAGGCCACGCGCAAGGACGACGAAGACCCCCAATAGTCGGGTCTTCGTCGTCACTTCAGCGGTCATTATCGCGACAGTTCGTACGCAGTCTGCAGGGCCTGCTGGAGGCGAACGTCCGCGGCTGCCGCGGCAACCAGGTCGTTCTTGGCGTATGCCGCCTGACGATCGGTCAACGCCTTCTTCGCGTCAGCGAGTGCCTTCGCCAGCTCGGCCGAAACAGGCTTGCCCGTCGACGGGTTGTTCGGGTCGGTGGGTTCCGTCGGCGTGACGACCCCCGAGTTGCCTCCGAACAGCGAGTCGAGCGCCGCGTCGAGCGAATCCTCGAACGCAATCGAATCACCGAACGCGACGAGGATCTTGCGAAGCAGCGGGTAGGACGTTTCACCCGTTGAACGGACGTAAACCGGCTGAACGTAGAGAAGCCCGCCACCGACCGGAAGCGTCAACAGGTTTCCGGGGATGACCTCGGTCTTTCCCTGTCGCAACAGGTTGAGCTGCTGGCTGACCGTCGCGTCCGAGTCGAACTGCGCCTGGACCTGACCCGGTCCGGGAATCGTCGTCTGCTTGGGCAGCGTCAACAGCGTCAACTTGCCATAGTCAGGACCGGGATCCGAGTTCGCCGACAGGTAACCGTACAGAACGTTACGAGCGTCCTTGCCAGTCGACTTCGGGATGAACGTCGAATAGATCGAGAACGCGGGGGCTTCGGCTCCCGGCATCTGCATCGTCAAGTAATACGGCGGCTGCAGAGTCGGCGCGTTGGGGTCGGACACTGGGTCGTTCGGGGTGACCCACGTGTCTTCGGTCGAGTAGAACGTTCCCGGATCGGTGACGTGGTAACTGCCGAGAACCTCGCGCTGAACCTTGAACAGGTCTGAGGGGTAACGGATGTGCGACAACAGTTGCTCGGACATTTCCGACGCCGGCTTCAGCGTCGTCGGGAAGATCTTCTGCCACGTCGTCAGGATCGGGTCGGTCGTGTCCCACGCGTACAGAGTGACGGTTCCGTCATACGCGTCGACGGTTGCCTTGACCGAGTTGCGGATGTAGTTCACGTTCCCCGACGGCACGAGCGGGCTCGTCGTGTAGGTGTCTTTGATCGCTTCGCTCATGTCGACACTGGTCGAGTACGGGAACTCGTTCGATGTCGTGTACCCGTCGACCACCCACACCACCTTGCCGTCGACGACCGCGGGGTACGGGTCGTTGTCAAGCGTCAGGTACGGCGCAACCTTGTTGACGCGCACGAGCGGGTGGCGGTCGTACAGGATTTGCGAGTCGTTCGTGATGGCGTCCGACAGCAGGATCTGCTCCGACTGGAAGTGCATCGCGTAAATCAGTCGAGTGAAGATGTTGTCGAGCTTCGGTCCGCCGTCACCCTCGAAGGTGTACTTGGCGTTGCCCGAATCGCTGGTCGAGTTCGCCGACGGGTAGTCAAGCTCCAACGGTCCGCTCGAACTGCTCGCACCGACGATGGAATAGTCGGTCGAGTTTTCGCCGAAGTAGATACGCGGTTCATACTCGCCAAGGTTTCCCGACACCGGAATTCCCGATTCGAGGAACGTCGGCTGGCCGTCCACGTTGCGCTTGTTTCCGTAAGCCGCGACAACACCGTAACCGTGGGTGTACACGATGTGGTCGTTGTACCAGGTCGAGCTGGTCAAGCCGGCCGCGTTCAGTTCACGAACCGCGAGGACTGTGTCCTGCTTCTTGCCGTCGATCGTGTACCGGTCAACATCGAGGTGCTCGGGGAACTTGTAGTACTGGCGGAACTGTTCCAGCTGCGCGAACGCGTCGGGAACGAGCGCCGGGTCGATGATGCGAATGTGCGCCGTGGTTTCGGCGTCGGCGCGAAGGGCGCCGGGCTCGGCCGTCGTTGTCGCGGTGTATTCCACCTCGTTGACGTCGGCAAGGCCGAAACCGAGTCGGGTGCCGTCGATGTTGCGCTGGATGTATTCCGATTCAAGCGTTCGCGCGCTGGGATCGACCTGGAATCGCTGAACGACCCACGAGACTCCGCCGAGAACGAGCATCGAGACGATGAGCATTGCGGTTCCGACAATCGGAAGACGCCAGCGCCCGGTCACCGCGGTGATGGCGAAGAACACGATGACGACCGCGGCGATGCCCGCGAGGATTTGGTAACCGGGGATATCGACGTTGACCTCGGTGTAACCGGCACCGGTCGCGAGAAATCCCTGTGACGGGGTGACGAGCGTTTCGAACTGCTTCAGCCAGAACTGCGCGGCGAGCACGGCGAGATATGCGACAGCCACGACCGACGCCTGGACGCGAAGAGCGCGCGAGACGACGACCTGGCGACCGAGGATCTGGAAGCCGCCGTACAGGAAGCCCGTCAGGACGGTGACGAGGAACGCGATAACGAGTGCGGTCTCGACGATTCCGATGACAAACAGCCAGAACGGAACGTCGTAGACAAAGAACGACAGGTCCAGATTGAACTGGGGGTCGGTGGACCCGAACGGCGTCTTGTTGAGGAACTGGAGGACGACCGGCCACTGCGATGCGGCGGTTGCGCCGGTGAACGCACCGATGAGCAACGGCCCGCCCCACAGAATCAGTCGGCGAATGGGCTGGATCGCTTCACGGTAGCGCTCGGCGCTTTCCGACAAACGCGCGGTCAGCGGGCGGAACTTGTACGACAACCACAACGTCAACCACGCGGTTCCGGCAGTCAACGCAAACGCGGCACCGCCGACGGCAGCCATCGCGACCCACTGCGTGAAGAGGACGGATTGGAACCCTGTCTGCTGGTACCAGAGCACGTCGACGAAGACGGCCGCGAACTGGAAGAACATCGCGATCAACACCGTGAGGATGCTGACGGTGACGACGAGAGGGGAACGGCGACGCTGTGTGGCGGAAGTGGTCATAGCAAGTGCCTCCTTTGACGCGAGTCTACCCGCGCCACCTGAGGGCTACGGAGCCGGGCAGTGCGGCAACTTGTCGGTGCCCGTGCCCGACGCAATAACTTTCAGCGCACGGAGCGAATCGTCCAACGTGTTCACCGGGATCTCGCGAATTCCGTCCGGAACGTGCCCGTACAAGTCGTCACAGTTCGACGTGGGAACGAGCAACCATTTCGCCCCGGAGTCGCGCGCGGCGTACGCCTTCTGGACAATTCCACCGATCGGTCCGACCTCGCCGGCAGCGGTGATCTCGCCCGTTCCGGCGACGTTTTCGCCACCGTTCAACTGACCGGGGGTGAGCTCGTCGATGATTCCCAGCGCGAACATCATTCCGGCTGACGAACCGCCAACGTTCGACAACTGAATCGAAACGTCGAACGGGAAGAGGTACTTGCCGCTCGTGTAGACGCCGATGACGGCGGTCGACGCGTCCTGCTTGCTGGCGACCACACCGACCGACACGGTCAACGGCTTTCCGCTTCGTTCGATGCCGAGTTCAACCGAACCGCCGACACCGGTTTCCTTGATCACCGCGCGCAAGTCAGACACGTTGGCGACCGGGTTTCCATCCGCCGTGAGGATCACGTCACCCTTTTCCAACTTGCCGACCGCGGGGTACCCCTTCATTGTGTCTTCGACAACAATCTGTGAGTCGTACGAAATCCCCAGGTTCGTCATCGCGGCCGCGACGGCCTCCTGCTGCGAATTCGTCATCTGAATCGCGGCGGCGTCCACCTCGTCCTGGTGCGTCGAGCCGGGCGCATAGATCAAACCCATCGGGATGACGGCGTAATCCGGGCGGAACCACGCCGAGACAACATCAAGCCACGTCGGGTGGTCATCAGGTGATCCTGCGACATACACCGTGAGCAACGAGAGCGTGCCGTCCGTCGGGTACGTCTCTGCTCCGTCGATCGAAATCAGCGATACGTCCTTGCCCGCGGTGTCCTGCACGGTCGACAGAGTGTCGTAAACCGGGCCGGGCATTTCGATCACGTACGGCGCGGGAATCGCCGCCAAGCCGACCGCACCCAAAACCGACGCGGCGAGAAACGCGAAACCAACCTTGCGCTTCGTCGACAGTCGAGGGCGAGCGGGGGTCTCGGGCGTTTCAATCGTCACGACAACCAGACTAGGTGAGACTACGGTGGAGTCATGACCGACGACGAGTCCGAAGACTTTCGCGACATGATCCGCCGTTTCCTTGAAAACGGCGAAGAATTCGACGTGGCCGAGTTCGCCAAGGCCGCCGGACTTCCAGGCGATCCAGCGTCCATCCAGGCGATGCTCGCGCAGTTCCAAGCGGCTCTGTCGCAGGGCGGCGAGGGAATCACCGAAAAGCTCGTGCGCGACACTGCGACAAACGCGGCCAACGCGAAAGCGATTGCCGTGAGCCCCGCGGTTCTCGACACCGCGAACTCGGCATTGCAACTGGCAGCCCTCTGGCTGGACGAAGCGACCAGCATCTCGCCGCTTGCCTCCACGCCAAGCCTGATGACCCGGCCCGAATGGGCACGTGCGACGATTCCCGTGTGGATTCAGATTGCCGAGCCCGTCGCCCGATCGATTTCGCGGGCCGCGGAAAAGCTGTTGACCGAACAGCTGCCCGACGATGACGACATCGACGCACGCCAGGAAGGCGCATTCACCGCGCTCGGTCGCCTCGGTGGAACACTGTTCTCGCTGCAACTCGGCCAAATCGTGGGGCAGCTTTCCGAGGAAGTCACCACCGGCAGCGACCTCGGCATCCCCCTGCTCGACGGGGCACTGGACCACGAACTCCGAGCGGTCCTAATTCCCCAGAACGCAGCGGCATTCGCTGAGGGCCTCGACATCCCGTTGCACGACGTGGTGTTGTACCTCGCGATTCGCGAAATCGCCCACGCCAGACTGTTCAAGCACGCGAAGTGGCTGAAGCTTGCGCTGATCGCCGCGATCACCGAATACGCCAATGGAATTTCCATCAACTCGGACGCACTGCGCGATGCGATGGAAGACGTCGACATGTCCGACCCCGAATCGCTTCGCCGCCTGGTCGGTGACGGCGCTTTGATTCCCCCGAAGACGGATGACCAACTGGTCGCCCTCGCCCGAATCGAAACGGTGCTCGCGTTGGTTGAAGGGTGGGTGGACGTCGTCGCAAATCAAGCGGCCAGTCGACTGCCCAGTCGTGACGCGATAGCCGAAATGGTCCGCCGACAGCGCGCGGTTGGTCGACCCGGTGAAAAGGCTCTGGCCGGGCTCGTCGGAATCGAGGCGCGACCTCGTCGACTTCGCGAGGCGGCGGATATGTGGAAACGAGTCCACGACGCTGTCGGCGCCGACAAGCGCGACGCACTGTGGGACCACCCGGATGCGGTCCCGACAGCCGAAGACATTGACAATCCCGCGGCGTTGATCTCGCGACTGACCGGCGGTCCAACGATTCCCGACGCGATGGATGTCGCACTGCAGGAACTGCTCGACAACGACGGGACTGTGGACGAAAACTGACGACCGATGTCGAAACCTGACATCCTCGCGGAGTGTTCGTCCAAATCGATCCCACCATTCCCGTCGTCTGGCGCACCCACGACTCGGCACAGGCGGGAATCGACCCCGTTCGAGTTCAGTTTGACGACGTCGACGACGTGACCGCGCGCGCACTTGGCGATCTGGTGAAGGGAACATCGACGCAGCGGCTGACGGCGTTGTTGGGCGGCGAACGAAGTGCGGCTCTTCGCCAGCACGTCGCGCCGATCCTGGGGTCACGACCGGGAATCCCGCTCCCCCGCGTTGCCGTCGTCGGCCGGACCGACTCGACCCGACTTCTCGCCGAGCGCTGCGCGCCGGCCTTCTCGACCACGACCGTCGTGACGCATTCAACAGACGTTGACCCGATCACGGTGGACGTGGTGGTTCTCGTCAGCGACTTCGTCGTCTCCCCCATGGACGTTCAACCGTGGCTCGGTGGGGACATCGATCACCTGACGGTCGTGTTCACCGAATCCTCCGCGCTGATCGGTCCATTAGTTCGACCGGGCCAATCGGCGTGCGTCACGTGTGTCGAACTCGAGCGAATCGACGCGGACCCCGCGTGGAGCGCCATCGCGCCGCAAGTCTGGTCTCGAACCGCGCACCCCACTCGGGCGCTCGTGACGCACGCCGCGTCGGAAGTGCTGTCGGTGATGACCGCGGGCAGCGGCTATTCAACGCGAATTGACGCCGAGACGTTTGGACGGGTTATCCGTCCGCACGCGGTGCATCCGCGGTGCGGGTGTCAGTCGCTGCCAGAGCCGCAGGAATAAAGCGGCTGCGCGTCCGAGTGCCCGACTGGTTCGCACCGCGTTCGGCCCACGACAGCGTGAGTTCGTGTCGCGCGCGCGTGACGGCGACGTAGAGAAGTCGCCGCTCTTCAGCGATCGCCGCGTCGTCTGTCGCGAACGACAGCGGCAATAGTCCTTCGCTGACCCCGGCGATATAGACGCAATCCCACTCGAGTCCCTTTGCCGCGTGAATCGTCGACAGCGTCACGGCGTTCACGGTCGGCTCGACATCGGCTTCGGCGCGGTGCGTGAGATCGGCGAGCAGTTCGGCCGCGGTTGCCGTGTCGGGAAGCGACTCGGCGAGCGATTGAACAGCGGCCAAGACGTTCCACGAGTGACGTTCGATCGGGTTGGTCGGCGGCTTGGACATCCAGTTGAAGTGTTCGCGCAGAATCATCGACAACGCATCGCGGGCCGACATCGACGGATTCGTCGCCGCGGTTCCACGAAGGATGAGCATCGTTTCGCGAACGGCTTGCTCTTCAAAGAATCGCGACCCGCGAACACGGAAGGGGACTCCCGCAGATCCCAGCGCCGTCTCTAGTCCGATCGACTGCGAGTTGATTCGGTACAAAATCGCAATGTTCTCGGGGCGAATCCCGGACTCAATCTTCGCTTTGATGTTCGCGGCAATTGCCCGAGCTTCTTCGGCGTCGGACGCGGTTGAGCGAAGTTGCGGCACAGGGCCACTTTCCGTTGTCGACACCAGTTCGAGCGGCGAATCGGGGATGAGTGCGTTCGCGACATGAACGATCTCGGGCGTCGAACGATAGTTGCGGTCGAGCGTCACCGTGATGGCGTTCGGGAATTGCTCGCCGAAGCGAAGCAGGTGCTCGCTAGTTGCGCCGGCGAAGGAATAAATCGTTTGGTTCGGGTCACCAACGACACAAATGTCCGAGCGGTTGCCGCGCCACGCGTCGAGAAGTGCCCGCTGAACGGGTGAGACGTCTTGGAACTCGTCGACGACGAAGAAGCGGAATTCTTCGTGGACGCGTTCACGGACCCAGGTCTCTGATTCGAGCAAGCCGAGCGTCGTCACCAGAACGTCCTCGAAGTCGAGTTCGCGGCGCTCGTCCTTGAGCTTCTCGTACCGCTCAATCAGCGCCATCGCTTTGTCGACGGTCAGCGTCGACGGAAGCGGTCGGCTTTCGAGCGCCGTCGCGTACTGCTCGGGCGTGAGCAATCGAACCTTGCGCCACTCGATCTCGGCCGCCATCGCGCGAAGAACATCGGTCGCCGACGAGATCTTGAGTTGCTCGGCCGCTTGAGTCAGCAATGCGGCCTTGCCCGACCGCACCTTCGGGAAGTCTCCCCCGATGACGTCCGGCCAGAAGTACATGAGTTGTCGCATTGCGGCGGAGTGGAATGTGCGACAGGCGACCGCGTTAACACCGAGAGCTGCGAGTCGTGAACGCATCTCGCCCGCTGCCTTCGTCGTGAAGGACAACGCCAGCACCTTTTCGGGGGCGTACACGCCGGTCTCGACGCCGAAAGCGATTCGGTGCGTGATGGCTCGCGTCTTTCCCGACCCGGCACCGGCGAGAACGCGCATCGGGCCAATCAGCGAGAGGGCAACACGCTGCTGATTTTCGTCGAGGGCATCGATGAGCGCGCTCATGACCCTCCTCTCGCGTGGCAACGCCGACCCCGCGGCGCTTCGCCATACAGTAGCGATATGGCGTTGTCTCCCATCATGCTAACGGCGTGGGCCGTTGCCGAAATCCCCGGTCTTCACATCGACGGATACCGCGACACGTCGACCGCTGAACTCGACCGCGTGACCTGCCGGACCAGTGATGGCGCCGTGATTTCGATAGCTTCGCCAATGACCGCTGAGGCCGCAAAGATTCAAGACAACGAACACCGCGTTGGCCAGTTGCTCAGCGCCGGGGTTCGCGAACGACTCGGGTTTGACGTTCCGCACACGCTTGGCGCAGGTTTGCTGGGTAAGCGCCGCGTCGTCGTCACCGAGGAAGCTCAAGGACAACCGTTGTCGACTGTCCGTGATGTTCGACCGATGTTGCCGTCGTTGGCGCTTGCTCTGGCTTCCCTTCACTCGTTGCCGACGACGATCGTCAAGCGCGATGCAGTCCCCACCAAGACTGCGCTTGATGCGGTTCGTGAGGCTGCCGGTGCGATCGACCGCGCACACCAGACAACTCGCGTGCCCAGCGCATTGTTGGATCGCTGGGATGCCGCGATTGAGGACCAGGAACTGTGGCAATTCGTTCCGACCATCACGCACGGCAACCTCGAATTCGAATCGGTGCTGACCGCGGGCGATGACGTCGTCGGCATGATTCACTGGGCTGACGCATGTGTGGGCGACCCCGCGAACGATCTCAAGGCAATCGTCGGGCCTCTTGCCCCCGAAGTTTCGGCTGGATTTGTCACCGACTACATTGCCCACCGCGGAAGCAACGACCGCCGCGTCGGTCACCGTGCACGGTTCCTGTCCGAACTGGAAATCGCTCGTTGGCTTGTGTACTGCGTCGACAACAACGACGAGCCCAACATCGACGACGCCGTCAAGATGCTGACCAACCTTGTCGCCGCGGTGACGGACAACCCCGCGATGTCCCTCGGCGCTTCGCCGGTGAAACCGGTGAGCCTGCTGGTGGACTCGCCCGTTGTCGCCGAAGCGGTCACCGAGGTGGCGGCCGAGCCGTACGTGGAGGATGCACCGACCGTTGTCGCGGAAGAGCCTGCGCCCGCCTTCGTCGAGGATGCCCCGACCGTTGTTGCAGAGCCCGAGCCCGTGGTGGTTGACGAAATCATCGTCGAAGCATTCTTCTCTGACGTCGAACCCGCCGAACAGCCGAGGTCGTTGATCCAGCCGACCGTCGACGCGTCGCCTTCGGCCGAATCCTCAGCGCCTGAAGCCGCGCCCGCTGGGGATGACCCCGATCGCCCGCGCGAGGACGAAATTCTTTAGTTCGACCTAGTCGATGATGGGCAGCGCGTCGAGTCGCGCGAGTCGGTCGGGCTCGATCGCCCATTCCCAGTCGTGTTTGACGTAGTACAGAATCGCGTCGACATCGTCGACGGGGATTCCCTTCCACTCGGCGAAGGCACGGCGATACAGCACCAACTGCATCGCCTTGACGTCCTTTTCCTCTTCCGTCGACGGGGTCGCGCCCGTTTTCCAGTCGACCACTGTCCAGCGTCCGTCGAGGTTGAACACCGCGTCAATCTTGCAGACGACGATGTGTCGACCCTGGGGAAGCAGAATTTCGATTTCCTGGTGTTCGGGCGTGAGCCCATTCCAGCGTGAGGCCAGGAACTTCGCCTTTAATTCATCGATGTTGACACCATCGTCGATTCCGTCGGAGTCGACGAATTCGAGAGGACCTTCGTCGTAAACGCCCTGTTCAATCCACAGGTGCATCTCGGTACCGATCCGCGCGGCTCGATACGGACGTGACGGCACCGGACGACGGTTGCCCTCTTTGACCTTTGACACATCCATCGCCCATTCCGCGTATCGCGAAGCGGGGATTCGCACGGGCACCTGTGCTTGCGTGTCGTCGCGGATGGCGGTGAGGTGTTCGATCGATTCCATCCAACTCGGCTCGAGCGAACCCGTCGCAGCGCGAACACGTGCGGCCGCGGCTTCGTAGCGAGCTCGGTTTGCGGGCGAACCCAGCGGGTCGCGTGGCCATGTCACGGTTCCCTTGTCCTTGGTCGGATTCTCGACTGGGAACTCGTCCACCACCGCGTCGCGGTCGATGAGCGGCTTGCCCGTGTCGTCGACGGCTCGGCACAGCTCCTCGAAATAGAAGCTGGGCACCTGGCTCGTCGGCGCGACGGTGCGCGCTTTCGCGGGGTTCACGAGGAACGACTTGGTCGGAATCGGGTTGACCCACCACGAACCCGAGATGTGCAGTCGGTGTCGCGCTCGCGTCACCGCAACGTACATCAGTCGACGCTCCTCCGGGAGGTAGATTTCTTTCTTCAACCGCGCCGAGTATCCGTCAGTCTGTTCAGACTTGTTGTACTTGCCCGAGAACTCTTTCTCGAGCTCGTCGAGCGTTGTCTTCCCCCGCCAGTCGAATTCGGGCAGGAACGACTTGTCCTTTCGGAATTCGCGCGGGAGCGCGCCGAGGTTGAGCCAACCGAGTTCGTTGGCCTTGGAGGACAGGTCTCCGCGATAGTTCGTGGATGTTTTCGGATCCGCATCACGCGTCCACATGGGCAGGGCAACCACATCCCATTCGAGTCCCTTGGACGTGTGGATCGTCAGAATCTGCACCGTGCCGGGTTCGGGCTCTTCGGTGCGCGGCGAATTCTTTTCCTTGCGCTCGACCGCGGAAACCCAATCGACAAAACCGCGCAGCGAATGTGACTGCGGGATCGCCAAGTACGACTGAACGAGGTCGTTGAACGCTTCACGGTGTGCCGAGGGGTTGCGTGTCAACGCGGCGCGTCCCTCGATATCAAGCCCCAGTCGCGAGGCGGTGACACTGACCATGTCGGGAATGGACAGGTCGACGTGACCGCGCAATTCGGCGAAGAATTCGGCGGCTCGTCGGAGTCGTTTCCAGCCGTCGTCGGAGAATCGAACCCGACTGATTCCGCGCCCACCATCTACCTGGATCTTGTCGCGAGGCGTGAAACGCAGATCGTCGAGTGCGTCGACCAGCGAATCAGCTTCATCGGGAACAAGCGATTTACCGAGTCGGCTGCGCTGCTCTGCGGTCGTGTAGTTCTTGGCCATGTTGCGGGCGTGCCCGTGAAGAGCCCACAGGTCATCAACCGATACACGCCAACGCGTGCCGCCGAGAAGTCGAATCAGTCGCGCGCCGGCCGATGGGTCGGCAATGACCGACAAGGCGCAATACAGGTCGGCGGTGAACGGGTTGCTAAGGATTCCCGCGACACCGAGGACGTGATACCTCACGCCAATCGCATCGAACGCCTCGAGGAAGGGCTGCAGGTGAGTGCGGTTTTCGATGAGCATCGCCATCGTCGGGTCTTTCGACTTGCCCGTCTTGGAATCAACGAGGGGTTCGGCGGCACGCGCCGCGAACCACGCCGCAACGCGCTCGGCCTCGTCGGCGATGGTCGGTGCGAACGTCGCGTCAATCGGGAATTCACTTGCGACGGGCGCCGCCTTGAGGGCCGGCACATCAAGCGGAAGCGTTTGAGTGCGGTTCGAAAGAATCGCGTTCGCAGCGGCCAAGATTTTTGTCCCGTTTCGCCACGTCGTGACGAGTTGCTTGGGTTCGCTGGTGGGAAGTCCGAAGTCAGCGAAGAACGATGCGACGTTTGCCGGGCTTGCCCCGCGCCAACCGTAAATGGACTGGTTCGGGTCGCCAACAGCGGTGATGCGTTCCGGACCGAACAACTCGGTGAACAGTTTCGTCTGGGCGTATGACGTGTCTTGGTATTCGTCGAGAATCACAACGCCGTAGCGCTGTTGATATTCGGCGCGGACGTCGTCGAATCGGTTGACGATTCGACGCGCAAACGTTACCTGGTCGGCAAATTCAACCCCGCGCGAACGTTTCGCCTCGGTGAATTCCAGCGCGAGAGGGATCAGGTGCTGAAGCGCGGCGACCTTGGCCAGTTTGTCCTTGATGTCCAGCGCGCCCTTGAGAGTGAAGGGGAATTTATCCATCGCCTCGAACTGCTTCGCGATGTCGATGATCGGTGTCGTGTCGTCGATTTCGAATTCCGCGAGCTCGTTCGACAAGCGAATGACGGCCGACACGATCGTGTCGATTCCAACATCGAGGTTCGCGAGTCCGAGGTTGTCCGTGTTCATCACGACATCACGGGCGATTCCGTATGCGGTTGCTTCGGTGATGACGGGTGTATCCGAGTCCCACCCGATTCGTGCCGCGTTGTCGCTGAAGATTTGCGCCGCGAACGAGTTGTACGTTGCCACCGTCGGCACCGCAAACCCGTGCGGATCATCGCCCAGGTGGCTGAGGTCAATTCCGGCCGCCGTGAAGTGGTCGCGACGCTGAATCATGAGAGAGATGTAGCGGCGGAAACGTTCCGCGAGTTCACGCGCGGCCTTGCGCGTGAAGGTGAGGCCCAGTACTTGGTCGGGACGGACCCCCTGCGTCGCGATCAACCACAACGCACGCATCGACATTGTTTCGGTCTTGCCTGATCCGGCACCGGCCAACACAAGGTGCACTCCTTCGCGCGACATGTCGATAACGGCGCTTTGCTCGTCCGTCGGCGCGTACGGCAACCCGAGGAGGTCTTTGAGGATTGCAGGCTTCAACGGCTCAGTCATCGCTTCCTACCTCTCCGATGCGAACCCACTGTCCGTCAAAGTTGATCTCGCGACCGATTCGACCCGCATCCGCCGGGCCTTCGAAGGCTTCCGAATTCATGAGGTGCGCGGTATCGACCAGCATCGCTTCGAATGCGGCGACCTGTTCGTCAGTCAGTGTTTCTTGGAATCGGAACGTGAAGAGGGTCCCGTCGGTTGGTTTGATGCGGGGGTACAGCAGGGCCGCGCCAGCCGAGGTTGTGCCATCGGGAAGTTCGGTCACGGCCTTTTTCGACAACGCCCATTGGTATGCCGCCAATTGCAGATGGTTGTCGGCACTTTCCACGGTCTTGCCCGTCTTGATGTCGATGATGCGTGCGGTGCCTTCGTTGATTTCAACTCGGTCGATGGATCCGCTGACCACCGCTCGAAGCGTCGGGTCGGCGGGGTCTTCCAGTGGCACGTTGATGTACCCCTCGTTCGCAACGGGTTCGAAGCCTTCGGATTCCGCCACCGCAAAGAACGCGACAAGCCCCTCGACCATCAGGTCGGTGAGCTTCTTCCAGCGCTCCGCCTGCCACTTTGATTCGAATCCCAGTTCCTGCCAGCGTTCGGCGATGGTCGCGCGCAATTCCTCTGCGGTTCCCTTCGGCGCAAGTTCCACGGCCTTGTGGACAAGAGTTCCGACGGCGGCGTCGATTCCGGAGGAACCGCCGGCAACCTGCTTGACGAACCAGTCAACCTGAGATTCGTCGAAGTATTTCAGTCCGGACGGCGAGATCGACACGACGTCGCCGCCGTTGAGCGCGCGCGGAGTTCCGAGGTCCAACCCCAACCAATCGTTCGGGTCGGCGCCCTTCACGCCGCGTGCGGCGAGTTCCTTCAGCGCAAGCGCAGCCTGAGCTTTGTCCCCGTCTGACGAGTGTGGATCGAGAACGATGTGCCGAGCGTGACCGACGAGTTCGGACAGCGACGCGAAGATGTTGGTCGGAATGAACAACTGGGCACGCGAATTGGCCGCCGGTTCGCTGGGTTCCGTCCCGTCATCCTTGAGACGTTCTCCAGCGACGATTCGGAACAGGGCACTGGGCGATTCGTCTTCGGACGCAATCGCCGTAACGAGAATCGTTGACCGCGCGCGCGACATCGCGACGAGGAACAACCGGATTTCGTCCGCCAGAATTCCCTGTCGCTGATCAAGCGTTTCCAGATTGACCCCTTCGATTGCGAGGGGCAACAGCGTGGACTTGACGAGTGCGCTTCGGACACGAAAGTTTGGCCACACGCCGTCGTTGACGCCCGCGACGATGACGGTGTCGAATTCACGGCCCATGGCGGCCGCGGGTGTACAGACCGTGACGGACCCCAAGGCTCCTCGCGCAGTCAAGGTGTCATTGGGGACCGCTTGGTCGAGCATGCGTGCGAGGAACACGTCGACGGTTTCGGTGGGTGCGTTTTCGAGAGCGGTCGCCGCCACCGAAAAGAGAGTAAGCACAGCGTCGAGCGATTCGTGGGCACGAGCCGCGATCGGACCGCTTCCGCGGGATTCGTTCGCCCACACGTCGGCGCGGCCCGACTTTGACCACACCAGCCACAGGAGTTCGTCCATTTGCCACGTCGGATTCGCGCGCACCTCGTTGAGCAAACTGATCAATCGGGCGACGCCCTTCTCCGCGAACGACACCGTCGTCGCGAAGGCGCCCGGAATCGTGAGGGCGTCCATCATCAGTTCGTCCGCAAGACGGTAATCCCCCGCGTTGATGGCGTCGAGTCGCAGCGCGCGACGGAATCGACGGTAATCGAGTGAGGACAGTCGACCGAACGGCCCCGTCAACAACTGGCGAGCGACGTCGGGGGTGAATTCGGTGTACCCCGTTCCGACGCCGATGATTGTCAGCAACGACCACACGGCCGGGTGGTCACGAAGAGGTGAACCCGTGGTTTCCGCGAACGCGGGGATTGAACTGGCGGTCAGGTAATCAACCAGCCCCTCGGCGATTGAACCGGAACGCACGATCACGGCGATGTCTCCCGATTCGACGCCTTCCTTCACCCGGTTCTGGATAAATCGAGCGATGGTGTCATATTCCCCCGCCGGCGAGGCCGCAGTAGCGCTGAAGAGCGAAAAGCCAGGCAGGTCGCGCACGTCGGCCGGTTCGGCTGGCTTGTCGACGTCGGGGTAGGAATTGCGCGCAGGGCCGCCCGGTCCCGGAATTGCCGACGCAATCACCCCGAGGACGTGTGGCATGACCCCTGACTGTCGGTGGTTAGTCGTCAAAAATTCCGACTTTTCCCACATCAGCCCGTCGATGTTTTCGCTTCCCGTAAAAATCGTGGGGGTTGCCCCGCGGAAACCGGACGTGGCGAGGTCGGGGTCGCCGAAAGCGATCACCGGTCCGCGGGAGTGGTGCCACGCGGTGAGCAACCGCCATTGGGCGACGGTCAAGTCCTGAGCATCGTCGACGAGAAGAGTGCGTGCAGTGAGATCCGTGTAGCCGCCGCGAGTGATGATGTCGGTCGCTTCGTCCACGATCGCGGCGGGGTCGATCTGGCTTGAGCGAGCCCGTGCACTGAGTCGCAGGTAGCGGTCAAGGAATCGGGCGGCAGCGACCCATTCTGGAACGTTGTGGTGATAACCGCGTTGCATCAAGCCGTCGACGGCGGGAACGTCCATGTCGAGAGGCAACACGAGTCCCGCGTCACGGGCACGCGAGAGCAGGTCACGAAGTTGAGTGCGGAATTCGCGCAGGGAACGGACTTCGGGACCAAGGGATTCGGGCCAATAATCACCCGTACCGTCCTCGATTTCGCCGTCCAGAAGGCTCTTGATGTCGGAATCCTGTTCGCCACCCGAAATCAGCCGCACGGGGAATGCGGGACCGCGATCCATCGCGACGATGTCGTACGCGAATGACGACATGCTGCGCGCGAGGGGTCCCCGCGTCGGTTCGGCGATACGCAACGACAGTTCATCACGAAGTCGGGTTGCCGACTGGCGACTGGAGGTCACAACACGAACCGAATCACGGCCGTCGCGCTTCACGAGCGCGGCGAGCGCCTCGACGATGAGAGTCGTCTTTCCCGTCCCGGGACCACCAAAAACCCGGCGGCTACCGCCGGCGAGGATCGATTCGAGAGCGCCCGATTGGGCGGAGTCGAGGCTGATGTGGTCCATTCCTTCGAGGGTACAAGTGACCTGCGACACGGAATACTCTTGAGGTATGGAAATTCGTATTGGAATTCAGCACGCCCCTCGTGAACTCTCGTTCGAAACCGAGTCGTCGGCGGCAGACATCAACGCCCAACTCACCGCCGCACTCGCTAACGGCGGTGTCCTCAACCTTGGTGATGTGAAGGGTCAGTCATACCTGATTCCCGCCGCCAACGTCGCCTACATCGAATTCGGGTCGACTCAGTCGCGACCCGTCGGCTTCGTCAACTAGGCAGTCAATCCCAGCGAGTCCATTCGCTGCGAATGGGCTCCGATGATTTCGGTGAATACCGGCTCAACGCCGTCCGCTTCGGCGACCGGGTCGTCTCCGTGCGTCAACGCACTTTCGGCCATCAACATTGTGTCGCCGACCAGTCGTCGACCCCACATGGCAAGGACCGGACGTAGCCCGGGCTCGAGAGCGATTCGCCGTTCGAGTTCGCTGCGCAGCACCTCGATCATCGTGTCGTCGGCGAGCGCCTCGATGACCTCAGCGCGAATCGACTTGGGAAGTCCTTCGGCGAGGCGACGCCAGAAGTCCTGCAAGAACGCCATCGTGATCCAGGTGCAGGCAACGCGTTCGGTCCAGTTGCGGCCGCGGGTTCGGCGCTCGAATTCGCGCGTCGGGGCGATGAACGGGCTCATAGATTCCACCCGGTCAGCTTTCAGCTTGTCGAGCAGTCGGACGAGCGTCGAGAATCGCTGGAAACATTCCTCGGCGACCACGGCAAGCGTCGACTCGGTTTCGAGATCGGTCGCGTCGTGCGCGTGACGGGCCGCGGATTCCGCGTAGCGAAGAAACAGATAGGCACTCTGGCCAAGGAAGACCTCGGGTTCCGGCGCGAGATCGGTGAACTCGATCCGTTGACCGTTGTCCTCGTCACGCGAACGAACCGTCGGCGCAGGTCCGGCCGGCTTGTCTCGCTTCCAAAAGAGTGGGGCCACGCCACCAGCATAGGCAGTCGCACCCCACGGGTAGACTAGGAAAACCAACTGATTGGGTTATTTGTGACTTTTCGTGATCTCGGCATCGATGAAGACATCGTCGATGCGCTTGCCAGCCGCGGCATCCTTGAACCGTTTCCGATTCAAGAACAGACCATCCCCCTCGCCCTGAACGGCCAAGACATCATCGGCCAGGCAAAGACCGGAACGGGAAAGACGTTCGGTTTCGGCCTTCCGTTGATTCAGCGACTCGGGCTTAACCCCGAACCGGGTGTCAAGGCGCTCATCGTCGTCCCCACCCGCGAACTCTGCGTTCAGGTGACTGAGGACATCGAACTGGCGATTTCGAACCGTGAAACAAAGGTGGCGGCAATTTACGGCGGTAAGTCGTACGAGGACCAGGTCGACCAGATCAAGGCGGGCGCCCAAATCATCGTCGGCACGCCCGGTCGCTTGCTCGACCTTGCCAGCCAGCGACTCCTCTCGTTCAAGGCCGTCGAGGTCATGGTTCTCGACGAAGCCGACCGCATGCTCGATCTTGGATTCCTCGGTGACGTCGAAAAACTGTTCGCCCAGACTCCCCCGGAACGCCACACCATGCTGTTCTCGGCGACAATGCCCGGCCCGATCGTTGCGCTCGCACGTCGCTTCATGTCCAAGCCGATTCACATCCGCGCAACCGACCCCGACGAGGGACTGACGCAGGCGAACATCAAGCACGTCGTCTATCGCGCGCACAACCTCGACAAGGACGAGGTCGTTGCCCGCATTCTGCAGGCGGAAGGCCGCGAAAAGGTCGTCATCTTCACTCGCACCAAGCGCAGCGCGTCCAAGGTCACCGAAGAACTGACCGACCGCGGATTCTCGGCGACGAGCGTGCACGGCGACATGAGCCAGGAGGCGCGCGAGCGCTCGATGGCGGCGTTCAAGGCGGGCAAGAAAGACATCCTCATCGCCACGGACGTTGCCGCTCGTGGAATTGACGTCGACGATGTCACCCACGTCATCAACTACACCGTCCCCGAGGACGACAAGGCGTACCTGCACCGCGTCGGCCGAACGGGTCGCGCTGGCCGCACCGGCGTTGCCGTGACGTTCGTGGACTGGGAAGACATGCACAAGTGGCACCTCATCGCCCGCGCGTTGGACATGCCCCTCGAGCCGGCCGAGACGTACTCGTCGTCGCCGCACCTGTTCACAGACTTGAACATTCCGGCGGGAACGAAGGGCCGACTGAACTCGACCCCGATTCCCCGGGCAGAGAAGGCGGCCGGGCGTCCCCCGCGTGACAGCCAGCCCCGTGAACCTCGTGGCGAGTCCGCCATCGACAAGCCCGCCGGCAGCGGGCGCACCCGTCAGCGTCGCCGTCGCCCAGCGGGTGGCGGAACCCCCACCGCATAACCCACCGAAAGGACGACCATGTCGCGCAGTGCCCTCGAAAACTTCCCCCGAGTCGATCTGCGGTTTGGCCCGTCACCGATTCACCGCCTCGACCGCTTGACCGAACACCTCGGCGGCAAGGTCGAACTGTGGGCGAAGCGCGAAGACGTTAACTCCGGCATTGCTTTCGGTGGGAACAAGACCCGCAAGCTCGAATACCTCGCAGCCGACGCGATCAAGCAGGGCTGTGACACTCTGGTGTCGATTGGCGGTGTGCAGTCGAACCACACGCGCCAGGTTGCCGCGGTCGCCGCGAAGCTCGGGCTCAAGGCCGTTCTGGTTCAGGAACACTGGGTCGACTGGGACGAGGTCAACTACGAGAAGACCGGGAACATTCTGTTGAGCCGCATTCTCGGTGCCGACGTTCGACTTGACCCCGCCGGCTTCGACATCGGATTCCGCAAGTCATGGGAAGACGCGATTTCCTCGGTTGAGGACCGCGGTGGAAAGCCGTACCCGATCCCCGCAGGAGCATCGGACCACGTCCTTGGCGGACACGGCTTCGCCGGCTGGGCGTTCGAGGTCGAAGACCAGGAGAAGGAACTCGGTTTCCAGTTCGACAACGTCATCGTGTGTTCGGTGACGGGTTCGACCCAGGGCGGAATGATCGCCGGATTCGCGCACTCGAATCGCGCGCAGTCGGTCATCGGAATTGACGCGTCGGCGACGGTCGAAAAGACGTGGGAACAGATTGCCCGCATCGCTCGCCGAACCGCCGAAGGAATCGAACTCGGTCGCGAGATTGCCGACGAGGAAATTGTCCTGCTCGACCGCTGGCACGACGACATCTACGGCATCGCCGGGCCCCGCACCATCGAGGCAATCGAACTCGCGGCACGCACCGACGGCATGATCACCGACCCCGTCTACGAAGGCAAATCGATGGCCGGAATGATCGACCTCGTTCGCGAAGGCTACTTCCCCGAGGGAAGCCGCGTCCTGTACGCACACCTCGGCGGTCAGCCCGCAATCAACGGGTATACCACCGCGTTCTCGTACTAGGAAACGGTCGAACCGGTTCCCAACTCGACGATTCGCTCGAAATTCACGAGCGACGTCGTGTGTGCGCCTGGACGAACGGGCTTGGTGTCGAGCCCGTGGTAATCGCTTGACCCCGTGACAATCAGCCCGAGGTGCGCCGCGATTTCGGCGAGCCGTTCACGGCCGTACGGCGTGTTCTCTTCGTGGTGGACTTCGAGACCGGCGAGTCCGGCTTCTGCGAGTGCCACGAATCGGGCCTCGACCTGTTCGTCGGTGTCGTGTTCGTTCACGAGAGTCGTTCGGGTCGACGTCCACGGGTGCGCAAGCACCGGCACACCGCCGGCGGCTCGAACGAGACCGATGGCGTCCTCGATGGTTGGGGCATAGTGGCCGGCGTAATAGCGGTCATTTGAGGACGACAACAGGTCATCGAACGCCTCGGACACCGTCGCGACGATTCCGAGGTCGATGAGGGCACGAGCGATGGTTGGGCGGCCGAGAGTCGCGCCTTCTTCGTGGAACGAATAGGCGAACTCGCGGGTCATTCCCCCGAAGTCCTGGTGAAGGTTGTCGACCATCTTTTCGAAGCGCCACTGGCGGTCGTCCCGGGTGCGGGCGCATTCGGCTGCGAAGGCGGCGTTGTCGGGATCGACGAGGTACCCCAACAGGTGAACAATCGATCCGTTGTTCGACGCCGAGAATTCGATACCCGGCACGAACGTCAACCCGAGGTCAGCACACGCCTCGCGCGCTTCGCCCCAACCGTCGGTCGTGTCGTGATCGGTCAGTGCAACGATGTCCAGCCCGGCGTCCTTCGCCGCACGCATCACGACCGCGGGCGACTCGGAACCGTCAGATCGGTTCGAGTGCAGGTGCAGGTCGATTCGGGGGTCGCTCACGTCGTCAGTCTAGTTTCGAGCCGTGCCAGACTTGAGGACATGAGTGACGACAAGGCTCCGCGCAACGAAAACCGTTCCACCCTTCCCGACGTGAGTGCGTTTAAGGCTTACGTTTCAGGCGATTGGGCGGATCGCGAGCGCCCGGTGGCACGCGTCCGCGAACAGGTGCCGTTCTGCGTCGAACGCCGTCGCGCACTGTCAACAGAATTTGCCGGCAAGACACTCGTCATTCCCGCCGGCCAGTGGCTGGTTCGGTCGTATGACACTCACCACCCGTACCGCGCACACTCGTCGTTCACGTATTACACGGGCTGGGGCTCCGACACCGTCGCCGACAGCGTGCTTGTGTTGACTCCTCGCGGCCAGGAGCACGACGCCACGCTGTACTACCGATTCCCCGCTGGGCGTGGAACGGACGAGTTCTACAGCGATGCCGACATCGGCGAGTTCTGGGTTGGCCCACGCCCCAGTCCCGAGGGCGTCGCCATCGAGCTGGGCATGGCAACCGCACCTCGCGCCGAATTCGATGAGATTGCCGCTCACGCCGATTCGACCTGGCTGGTCATTCGCGAGGCTGACGTCGACGTCACCGCGGCTGTGGATGCTGCCCGCGGGGCCACCCTCGACGCCGACCAGGACTTCTTCCGCTTCACGAGCGAACAGCGACTCGTCAAGGATTCGTTCGAGATCGCCGAAATTCGCGCTGCGGTCGAGGCCACGAAGTTGGGGTTCGCCGATGTCCTTCGGGACATCCCCGAAATCGTTGCGCACGAGCGCGGTGAGCGACTAATCGAAGGAACCTTCAACCGTCGCGCGCGCGCCGAAGGGAACTTCATCGGGTACGAAACCATCGCCGCGGCGGGTGACCACGCCTGCATCCTCCACTGGACGCGAAATGACGGCAAAGTCCGAGACGGGGACCTCGTGCTGATGGACGCCGGTGTTGAGGTGGAAAGCCTGTATACGGCGGACATCACTCGCACGTTCCCGGTTTCCGGAACGTACTCGCCCGTTCAACGCGAGGTGTACGAAGCGGTGCGCGAGGCGGCCGACGCCGCGTTCGCGGTTGTCAAGCCAGGCATCATCTTCAAGGACGTCCACGCGGCAGCGATGGCGGTCATCGCCCGCAAGGTCGCCGAGTGGGGATTCATCCCCGTCACGGCCGAAGAATCTCTTGCAGAGTCGGGTCAGCATCACCGCCGCTACATGGTCCACGGGACAAGCCACCACCTCGGTCTTGACGTGCACGACTGCGGTCAGGCGCGCAAGGAGTTCTACAAGGAAGCGGTCGTTCGCGAGGGGATGGTGTTCACCATCGAACCGGGACTTTATTTCCAGCCCGATGACCTGACTGTCCCCGAAGAGTTCCGCGGAATTGGCGTTCGCATTGAGGACAACATCCTCGTCACGGCGACCGGTGCGGAAAACTTATCGATCGGCATTCCGCGCACGGCGGACGACGTCGAGGCGTGGCTAAAAGCTCAGCGGTAGCGAAGAATTGCCGCGCGGCTTTGCGGTCTTCATCACTACGTCCGTAATCGCCTCAATCGCGATGGCAGCAGGGTCGGTTGAGTCGTGAACAACCGGCACGCCTGAATTTCCTGCAGCAATCACGGCGGGGGTCAGGGGAATCGAGCCGAGAAGCGGGACTCCCAGTCGGTCGGCGACGTCCTGGCCACCGCCCGAACCGAACATGGTACGCAGCGACCCGTCGGCGCCGGTCCAGTCGCTCATGTTCTCGACCACGCCAATGACGCTTTGCCCGAGCTGGCGCGCGACCAACCCCGAACGCTCAGCGACATCACTTGCCGTCGCCTGCGGGGTGGTGACGACCAGAACATCGGCGTGCGGAACCATTTGCCCGAGCGAGATGGCCACGTCTCCCGTGCCGGGCGGAAGGTCGCACACAAGAACGTCGATGTCGCCGTAGTAGACGTCGGCGAGGAACTGACGAACCGTTCGGTGAAGCATCGGTCCGCGCCACGACACCGGCGTATGTGGGTCGACGAACATCCCAATTGAGATGACCGAGACGCCGTGGGCGACGGGCGGAAGAATCATGTCGGCGACCTTGGTGGGTTTTTCGCCGTCGATGCCCATCAAGCCCGGAATCGAGAAACCGAAGACGTCCGCGTCGAGAAGCCCGACCTTCTGCCCGCGCGCGGCAAGCGCGACCGCAAGATTCGCGGCAACGGTCGACTTTCCAACGCCGCCCTTTCCGCTCGTGACCGCAATCACGCGCGTCAGCGAATTCGGGCCAAATCGGTCCTCTGGGGAACGACCGCCGTGAATGCGATCGGACAGTGCTTGGCGTTCCTCGTCGCTCATGACGCCAAACGACACGGTGGCCGAACCGACGCCGGTTGACAGCGCTGCGGCACGAACCTCGTCCTCAATCTGTGACTGTTTCGGGCAGGCAGCGATCGTCAGGCGAACCTCGACGGTTGCGATGCCATCGACGACGGTGACATCACCGACCATCCCCAGGTCAGATAAAGGCCGGCGAAGTTCGGGGTCGACAACCGCGCCGACAGCGGCGCGAACCGCGTCAGGACTTGTCATCCGACGAGCTGGACTTGTCCAGTTCCTCCAGCAGTGCGCGAAGTTCCGCGCGAATGAAGTCCTTGGTGGCAACGTCCTTGATGGCAAGGCGCAACGCGACGACCTCGCGAGCGAGGTACTCGGTGTCGGCGAGGTTGCGCTCGGCGCGCTGGCGATCCTGTTCCATCGCTACTCGGTCGCGGTCGTCCTGACGGTTCTGCGCCAAAAGAATAAGGGGTGCCGCGTACGACGCCTGCAGCGAGAGAATCAGCGTCAGCGCGGTGAACCCGATGTCAGCCGAGTCGAATCGGTACTGCTCGGGCGCGAGCGTGTTGAACGTCATCCACGACACGACTACAAGGGTGAGGACGATGAGGAACAACGGAGTTCCCATCGCGCGAGCGACAGCCTCGGTGAAGCGACCGAAGCGGTCGTTGGAACGACGAGAAAGAACAGGGCGAAGGCTCTTCGGAGCGTTCAGCTGTTCGTCAATGTGTACGGCGCGACGACGCGAGGTCGTCGCACGGATGGTCTGCTTCTCCATGGCTCACGCTCCTGTCGTCCGTTCGCTCTCGTAATAAGGGTTTCGCCAGTCATCCGGCAGCATGTGGTCAAGAACGTCATCGACGGTGACCACACCCAGCAATCGTCCCTGCGCATCGACGACGGGCAGTGACACCAGGTTGTAGCTCGCAAAGGTACGAGCGATTTCGTCCAGCGGCGCCGTGTCGAGCAACGGTTCCGCACCAGTGTCCAGAATAGTTCCCAGCTGAGTCTGGGGTGGGTGCCGCAGCATCCTCTGGAAGTGAACGATACCGAGGAATCGGCCGGTTGGCGACTCGAATGGGGGAAGCGTGACGCAGATTGCCGCCGCCATCGCGGGGGTCACGTCGGAACGACGGATGAGCGCGAGCCCTTCGGCAACAGTCGTTTCGGCGGAAACCATGATCGGCTCGGTCGACATGAGTCCACCCGCGGTTTCCGGGTCGAAGGCAAGAAGGAATCGAACGTCCTCGGCCTCTTCCGGGTCCATCAGTTCAAGAATTTGTTCGGTGCGGTCCTGTGGCATTTGGGCGAGAAGGTCGGCCGCGTCGTCGGGCTCCATGTTGTCGAGGACATCGGCGACACGTTCGTCGTCCATTCCCTCGATGATTTCGAGCTGGTCGGTCTCGGGCATCTCCTCCAGAGCATCAGCGAGTCGCTCGTCCGACAACTCTTCGGCAACTTCAATTCGACGGTCCTCGGGAAGGTCAAGAATTGACGCGGCGAGGTCGACGGGGTGAAGTTCCGAATACGACGCGACAAGGTGCTCTGCGCTCTGCGAGTCGGTGTCGGCGTTCGCGTCGACGACGTCCTCCCAGCGCGCAAACACGGTCGGCCCCTTACCGAAAAGACCCGCGGACTTGTCGCGGCGCATGTACAACTGCGACACCGCCCATTGACCCAGCGCATCGCTTTCAATCGCAACGTCTTCGATCATCGATGTTCCCGATCCGTCGCGGAACGTCATGGTGCGACCAATCAATTCAGCAAAGATGCGAACCTCGCCCGCGCGCTGTTCGAAGCGGCGCATGTTGAGAATTCCCGTTGTCAGGATCTGGCCGGGACGGATGCTCGTGACGCGGTTGATGCCTTGGAATACACGGCGACGACCGGGAATTTCGACGATGAGCCCGACGACGACCGGTGCGTCCGCCTGGCGATACGACACCACAACATCGCGCACGCGACCGACTCGGTCGCCGAGCGGGTCAAAGACCGCACACCCTGCGAGCCGAGCTACATATACGCGCGTCGAAGTCACGGTTCCAGCGTACCCGCGAGGTGACAGAATGATGACGTGACTACTCCCTCGCTCTTCTCGCGCAAAGCGAACAACGCCGCCGTCCCCCGAGGGGATGTGCTGCAGAGTCTCGACACGTACGCGGAAGCACAGTCCGTCGTCAACCGCCTTGCGCATGCGGGGTATTCGGTCGCAAACATCGCCATCGTCGGTCGCGACCTTGTCACGATCGAGCGCGTCACGGGTCGACTGACGTACGCAAAGGTCGCCATGCGCGGCGCCCTGAACGGTGCTTGGTTCGGCTTGTTCATCGGTTTCATGTTCGGCGCAACGTCAACGGACGCGACGACCGTCTTCCTGCCGGCGACCGTGGCCATTGGCGCGGGCATCGGAATGCTGTTCAACCTCGTCACCTATTCGATGCGTCGCCGCCGCCACGACTTCCAGTCGGTTCAACAGGTCGTCGCGTCCCAGTACGACATCATCGTTCCCAACGGAACGGCGGACGCAGCGCGTGCGGCCCTCGCCAGCGCGCCGCTCGAAAACTCTTAGGTCGACTCCGAGTCAAACGGCGTCGCGCCACCCGACTTCTTTTTCGGGGCGGGAACCGATTTCGCGACCGCGACGGGTTCGACCGTCACCTCGTCGACCAGGGCATCACGAATGATTCGACGCGGGTCGTACTTGCGCGGATCCAACTTGCGCCACTCGTCTGGGTCAAAGTCGTCACCGAACTCGTCGCGAAGTCGAGATTCGGCGCCTTGGGCCATCCCCTTGAGGCGCTTGACCAATCGCGCGAGCTGCGCCGCGTAGGCGGGAAGGCGGTCGGGACCGACAATGAGCAAGGCAACCAACCCCACAAGGGCGAGCTTCTCAATTGTTAGACCGAACGACACCGCCCCAGAATACTCCGCTTGAGGAGAGTGGCGGATAGTGTGAATTCGAGGAGGCGTGATGTTTGACGCAGATTTGATCAGTACGTGGACCGAGAACTACGTGAATGAGCCGGAGTCGATCCGAACCGCTCGTCACGCGTCGATGGAACACGGGGTTGAGCCCGTCACTCCCGCCGTCGGAAGCTACCTCGCCTCGCTCGTCGCCATCACCGGCGCGCAGTCAATCGTCGAGATCGGAACCGGCCTCGGAGTCGCCAGCCAGTGGCTGTTGCACGGGAATTCCGATGCGAACCTCACCACCATTGAAAAAGATGTCGATCACCTTCAGACGGCCAAGGACCTCATGGTCTCGTCAGGAGTTCCATCCGCCCGCGTCCGCGTGATTTCGGGCGATGCCGCCGACATTCTCCCTCGCATGAACGAGGGCACGTACGACCTCGTGCTCGTCAACGCAACGAGTAAGGGCGTGCTCGACTACGTTCGCCACGCGCTTCGCCTGGCCCGCAACGGCGGGCTCGTCGTGCTGACTCATTCGCTCGGCGGTGGCCACGTCGCCAACCCGGCCAAGCGTGACGCGGTGACGACTGAACTTCGCACGATTCTCGGCGACTACGCCGTCGACGAGCACGTACGCGCAACGCTGGTCCCCGTCGGTGACGGAGTCCTGACGTTGGTCAAGAACTAGTTCGTCACTCCGGCGAGGGCGTCGCGAAGCGCGATTGCCTCTTCGTCCTTGAGTGAGAAGACCAGGCGGCCGCCACCTTCGGCGGGAACCTTGACGATAACGAGGTCCTTCTTTTCGCGGATTGCCTCGAGGGGACCGTCGCCAGCGCGAGGTTTCTGTGCTGCCATGGGGTAACTCCTATTGGGTTGTAACTTCTCTCATTTTACCCCCGAAATTGGCGCACCAATTACGGCGGAGTCCAGTCAGACCCCTGCACCGACCAGCACCATTGGATCCAGAAGAACTGACCCACAATTCCGACTCCGATTGCAACGATGGACGCGGTGCGTGACCGAGAAACCGCGCCTGCGAGGGGCCACATCGGCGCGAGCAAGCGGAAAATCGAGGACTGCGGGAACAACACGAGGACGAGGTAACCGAGATACCCGAACGACCACGAGAGTGCAACAGCGCCGAGTCGGCGGGTTGCCGGAAGAATCGCGATGACCGCGACGACGATGGCGAGAGCGACGATCACCCACGGTGCGCTCTCGTGGAACCACCATTTGGCCGAATCCCACCAGCCCGTCCCCCAGCCGTGGCCGGACTCGCCGTTGAGGTACGGTCGTCGCCACGCGAGTTCCGTTTCCAGATACGCGGTCATGCGACCGGTGACGAGCCAGGCGATGGCGGGCCAGGCAGCGGTGGACGCCGCCGCCAACGCCGTCAACCACAGGTAGGCGCGCTTGCTGTCCGACTTCCACTTCACGACGACAAGGACGATCAACGCAATCGTGAGCGCCGCGCCCAGCGGGCGGGTCAGCGCGGCGAGCGGAATGGCAATCGCGGCGAGTGCCCACCGCTTCTCGACCAGCCCGATGAGCACGAGCGTGAGGAAGAGCATCCCCAGCGATTCGGCGTACCCGACCTGGTAAACGGGCGACACGGGCGAGAACGCCACGACGGCAACTGCCCAGAGTGCGGCGCGGTCGCCGACGAGGTGTCGGAACAGTCGGTCCGCGCACACGATGAACCCCGCGAAAGCTGCGAGCGAGACCACTACCGAAACATAAGCGAACGGAGCACCCGACAATGCCATGAGCGCACGAACGATCAACGGGAAAACGGGCATGAACGCCCACGCGCTTTCTCCGACTCTGCCGTCACCGGTCATGGGCAACTCAGCGGGGTAACCGACCTCGGCGACGATTCGATACCAGTGCGAATCCCAAATCCGCGAGAACTCGAACAAGTCGGGATGGGCGCCCGTCCACGGGTTTTCCGCCTGTCCAGCGGCGAACCACAACATCAGCGCAGTCGACACCGTTCGGGAAACGATGATGATTCCCAGCAGGGCGGCCCAACGCGGCACGGCCCCCAGCGAAACAGACGAGGTTAGTGACCGCCCAGCCACGACCGAAGACTCTCGACGCAATCGACGATGTGCTGAACGGGAACCCGTTCCTCGTCGGCGTGCGCCAACGCGGGGTCACCGGGTCCGAAGTTCACCGCAGGGATACCCAGCTCGGCGAAACGAGCGACATCGGTCCAACCGAATTTCGGTGCGATTCGACCACCGACTGCGTCGATGAAACTGCGTGCGAGGTCAGAATCGGCGCCGGGACGTGCCCCGCCCGAAATGTCGGTGACGGAAAGGTCGAACTCGGAGAACAAGCGCTGGACGACACCGAGCGCTTCCGCCTCGGACTTTGACGGCGCAAAACGGTAGTTGACCTCGACCGTGCACTCATCGGGGATGACGTTTCCCGCAACACCGCCGCGAATTGCGACCGCATTCATACCTTCTCGGTAATCCAAGCCATCGACGTGAACCGTCTCGGCGGAATACGTTGCGAGGCGTTCGAGAATCGCGTGTGCGCCGTGAATCGCGTTGACGCCCATCCACGACCGTGCCGAGTGTGCGCGGGTTCCACGGGTCGTCACCTCGACGCGCAAGGTTCCGTTGCACCCGCCCTCGATGATTGCGTTGGACGGTTCACCGAGGATCGCGAAATCGCCGGCGAGAAGCTCGGGACGAGACTTGGCCAGTCGGCCGAGACCGTTGCGACTTGCCTCGACCTCTTCCAGGTCGTAAAAGATCCAGGTGACGTCGTGAACGGGGGCATCGAGGTGTCGCGCCAACCACAACAGGACCGCGACTCCGCCCTTCATGTCGACGGTTCCCCGACCCCACAACTCGTCGCCGCGGCGCTGGCTGGGAAGGTTCTCGTTCACGGGAACGGTGTCGATGTGGCCGGCGATGACAATTCGTGATGCGCGACCCAGATTGGTTCGTGCGACGAGGGCATTTCCATCGCGTACGACCTCAAGATGGGCGCAATCGCGCAGCCAAAACTCGATGGCGTCGGCGATGTGGGCTTCGTTCCCCGAGACGGACTCAATGTCGACGAGCGCCGCGGTCAGCGCGACAGCGTCGAGAGAAGGGTCAAGGGTGGCCACGCATCCAGCGTACCCGCGCTACGGTTTAAGGGTGACTGACGCAACGCATGCCTGGGGCCACGGACTCGCGACGATCGCCGAGGACGGCACGGTCCTTGATACGTGGTTCCCCGCTCCCGCGCTGGGCCGTGGGCCCGAGGATTCCGTCGGGCTGGTGCCCGCTGACCTCGAAGCCGCCGCTGGGACTTTCCCCGTTCGCGGCGTCACCGTGACCCCCGTCACCGTCGAAATCGAGCTTGCTGCCGCGCCCGCCTCAACGAGCGACGCGTACCTTCGCCTTCACCTCTTGTCGCACCTTCTCGTCGAGCCGAACACGGTGAACCTCGACGGAATCTACGGGCACCTGCCCATCGTGGCGTTCACGACTCATGGCCCGATGTTGCCTTCGGTCTTCGCTGAACATCGTGCCGCGTTGCAGCGCTCTGGCGTCTCGATCGTCTCGCTCGACAAGTTCCCCCGCCTGCTTGACTACGTCACGCCGACTCGCGTTCGCATCGCGGACGCAAACCGAGTCCGCCTCGGCGCCTACCTGTCAGCCGGAACGACGATCATGCACGAGGGCTTCGTCAACTTCAACGCGGGAACCCTCGGTGAATCGATGGTCGAAGGACGCATCTCGCAGGGAGTCGTCGTCGGCAACGGAAGTGACATCGGCGGTGGCGCGTCCATCATGGGAACGCTGTCGGGCGGCGGAACCCACCGCGTCAGCATCGGTCAGCGATCCCTTCTTGGCGCGAATTCGGGAATCGGAATCTCGTTGGGCGACGACTGCGTTGTCGAAGCTGGTCTGTACGTCACCGCCGGCACCAAGGTCACTCTGCGCGGCGGTGACACCGACGGAACTGTCGTGTCAGCTCGCGACCTGTCCGGTCACTCGAACCTGCTGTATCGCCGCAACTCGACCACCGGAGTCGTCGAGGCAACGTCACGCGACGCGCACGGCATTTCGCTGAATGCCGCACTGCACGCCTAACTAGCGCGTGGGGAACGGGCGGTGTTCCGGCCCGATATACACCTGCTGGGGGCGGCCGATCTTGGTCGCCGGGTCTTCACGCGCCTCGCGCCACTGCGCAATCCAACCGGGAAGACGCCCGATGGCGAACAGCACCGTGAACATGCGCGTCGGGAAGCCCATCGCCTTATAGATGACGCCCGTGTAGAAGTCGACGTTCGGGTACAACTTGCGCTCCTGGAAGTACGGGTCAGCCAGTGCGATCTGTTCGAGCTCCTTGGCGATGTCGAGCAGCGGGTCGGTGACGCCGAGCTGTTCGAGAATCTCGTCCGCACTTTCCTTGACGAGTCGCGCACGCGGGTCGTAGTTCTTGTAGACACGGTGCCCGAAGCCCATGAGCTTCACACCCTCGTCCTTCTTCTTGACGCGCTCGACGAACTTCTGAACGCCCTCGCCCGATTCCTGGATGTTGGCGAGCATCGCGAGGACGGCCTCGTTCGCGCCACCGTGAAGCGGACCGGACAGCGCCGAAATTCCGGCGGAAATCGACGAGAAGATGGTCGCGTCCGTCGAACCGACGAGTCGAACCGTGGAGGTCGACGCGTTCTGTTCGTGGTCGGCGTGAAGGATGAGGAGACGGTCGAGCGCCTTCGCGAGCAACGGGTTGGGCTCGTAGTCTTCGGCCATCAGCCCGAAGTTGAGACGCAGGAAGTTGTCAACGAACGACAGCGAGTTGTCCGGGTACAGGAACGCCTGGCCAATCGACTTCTTGTGCGCGTAGGCCGCGATGACGGGCAGCTTCGCGAGAAGACGGATGGTCGAGAGCTCGATCTGTTCGGGGTCGTGCACGTTGAGCGAGTCACCGTAGTACGTACCGAGTGCGCCGACCGCGCTGGACAGCACGCTCATCGGGTGAGCGTTGTGCGGAAGAGCGTCGAAGAAGCGCTTGAGGTCTTCGTGGAGAAGGGTGTGGTGACGAATCTGGTCGTCGAAGTTCGAAAGTTCGGACGGAGTCGGCAGCTCGCCGTAAATCAACAGGTAGGCGACCTCGATGAAAGTCGAGTTCTTGGCCAGGTCCTGAATGTCGTAGCCGCGGTAACGCAGGATTCCCTGGTCGCCGTCGATGTAGGTGATGGCCGACTTGGTCGACGCGGTGTTCACGAACCCGCGGTCGATGGTGTTTAGCCCGGTCTGCTTGGAGAGCGTGGCGATATCGATCGCGTTCGGTCCGTCAACGGACTCGACAATCGGGAACTCCGCCGAACCGCCGGGGTATTCCAGGCGGGCGATATGTGGCTCGTTGGTCACGGGCTCTCCTCAGTCGAACTGTGCATTGTGTGCAGTAGACACAAGCCTAGAACAGGATTCGCGGGTGGCACTACGCCAATCGGCGCGCTGCCGCTTGGATTCGTTCGTCGGTCGCGGTGAGGGCGATGCGAACGTGGTTCGCGCCCGATTCGCCGTAAAAACTTCCCGGGGCGACCAAAATTCCGAGTTCGGCGAGATGGTTGACGGAATCGAACGCAGGCTCGTCGCGCGTTGCCCAGAGGTACAGGCCGGCGACCGAGTCGTCGATGCGGAAACCAGCATCCTCAACCGCAGGGCGGAGGATTTCGCGGCGGCGACGGTACACCTCGCGCTGCGCCTTGACGTGCTCGTCGTCGCGAAGTGCCGCGATCATCGCCGCCTGAATCGGCAACGGCGTGATCAGCCCAAGATGTTTGCGCGTTTCGAGGATTCCCGCGATGAGCGTGCGGTCACCCGCGACGAACGCGGCGCGATAGCCAGCAAGGTTCGATTGCTTGGACAACGAATACGCGGCGAGGACGCCCTCGTGCGTTCCACCCGTCACACGCGGGTCGAGAATCGACGGTGCCGAATCCACATCCCACGTCAGAGACGCGTAACACTCGTCGTTGACGATGACGGCACCGAGTTCACGCGCTCGGGCGACGGCCTTGGCCAAAACCTCGACCGAATCGACACGGCCGTTCGGGTTTCCGGGTGAGTTGAGCCAGACGAGCTTGGTGTTGGCGGGCCACTCGTCAGGGTTGTCCGACGGGAACGGCGTCGCACCGACGACACGAGCGCCGATGTCGTAGGTCGGGTATGCGACGGCCGGATGGACGACCACATCGCCGGGACCGAGCCCGAGGAAAGTCGGGAGAAGACCGACGAATTCCTTAGACCCGACAGTCGGGATGACGCTCGACACGTCAAGGGTTGAAACGCCACGATTGCGGGCGTACCAATCAACGATTGCTTCGCGAACCTGCTTGGCGCCCTGTGTGGTCGGGTAGCCGTGTGCGTCGGTCGTCGCTTCGAGCGCCCGGCGTACTACCGCGGGAGTCGGGTCGACGGGCGAGCCGACGGAGAGGTCGACGATTCCCTCGGGGTGAGCCTCTGCACGTTCACGCGCGGAAGCCAACGCATTCCACGGGAAGTCGGGAAGGACGAGCATTACGCCTGGGGCGGCAGTGCCGCAACGATCTCGTGGTCACCGGGAATGGGACCGCCCTTGGCGGCGCCGCCGGGCGAACCGATCTCGCGGAAGAATTCGACGTTGGCGCGATAGTACTCGCTCCACTTTTCAGGAAGATCGTCCTCGTAGTAAATCGCTTCAACGGGGCACACGGGTTCGCAAGCTCCGCAGTCGACGCACTCGTCAGGGTGGATATAGAGCATGCGGTCGCCCTCGTAGATGCAATCGACGGGGCATTCATCAATGCACGCGCGATCCTTCACATCCACACAGGGAAGAGCGATTACATACGTCACGAGGACCTCCTGCTGTTCAGTTTAGTCGCGTGAGCGAAAGCGAATTTGAGGCCACGCACTCGCGAGTCCCGCGATGATGGCGGTTCCGAAGACCCAGACGTTTCCGGCGAGGTCGGCCTGGATGAGGACGCTGCCGCCCTCGGAACGCTGGGCAAGGATGAACACGGTGACGATGACGGAAATCGCACCAGCCACGGACACCATGCGGTCATCCCACAGAATTCGAAGGGCAATGAGGTAGCAGGTCACCGTCGCGAGACCGGCGACAAGCGCCCACGGGAACCATTCCGTGTGAACGACCGTCGCAAGCATCGCGATGATGACGCCGCCCACGAACGCTTGGACGACTCGGATGACACGCTCAAGCATCGAGACGGTACATCCAGCCGTGGGTGTCCTCGCGGCGACCGTACTGAATGTCGGTGAGCTCTTGGCGAAGTGACATCGTCAGTTCACCGGGTTCCGCGTCGGCCGAACCGATTGTGAAGTCCTTAGCTTTGACCTGGCCGATCGGCGTGACGACCGCAGCGGTGCCACAGGCGAACGCCTCGACGATGTCACCGTTCGCTGCCCCCTCGCGCCACTCGTCGATCGACACGGGTCGGCGGGTCACCGTGTGACCGCGCTCTTCGGCAAGTTGAAGGATCGAGTCACGCGTGATACCGGGAAGGATCGAGTCGGACAACGGCGTCACAATCGACCCGTCCTTGTAGACGAGAACGACGTTCATGCCGCCGAGCTCTTCGAGGTACTTTCCCTCGACCGAATCGAGGAACAGGACCTGCTGGCAACCGTTCGCGTACGCCTCGTTCTGCGCGACGAGCGATGCCGCGTAGTTTCCGCCGGTCTTCGCCGCACCGGTTCCACCCTTACCCGCGCGCGAATAGTGTTCGGACAGCCAGATGGAGACGGGGGCGACGCCGCCCTTGAAATATGAACCAGCAGGGCCAGCGATGACGTAGTACGCGACCTTCTTCGCGGGGCGAACTCCGAGGAACGCCTCCTTCGCGAACATGAAAGGTCGAATGTACAGGCTCATGTCGGGCGACGACGGCACCCACTCGGCGTCAACCGAGATGAGCGCTTTGAGGCTGTCAAGGAAGTATTCGACCGGAAGTTCGGGAAGCGCCATGCGGACGGCACTGGCGTTCAAGCGACGTGCGTTGGCGTCCGGGCGGAACGTCCAGATGCTTCCGTCGGCATGACGGAA
The DNA here is from genome assembly GCA_024641015.1 of Micrococcales bacterium. GTDB lineage: Bacteria > Actinomycetota > Actinomycetes > Actinomycetales > Microbacteriaceae > MWH-TA3. Next base: position 13,041 of record JAHEDU010000004.1, on the reverse strand, counting down.
GGCCTTCATACCCTCGAAGATCTCCTGGCCGTAATGCAGGACTGCCGCTGCGGGATCGAGTTCAATCGGTCCGTACGCCTGGATTCGGGGGCGGTGCCACCCGCCGGTTTCGGACCAGCAAATGTCCACCATGTGGTCGGTGAAGTGGTCAACGAACCCGGGGTTTGCAAGAATCGCGTCGCGCTCACTCGGCGACTTCGCCTGCAGATTGAGGTGTCGGTGGAAATCGAGCCCAGTCATGGCTCCACACTATCAACCGCGAGACGCCGCGGGTTATGCCCAGATTTCACAATTCACACCACCGGTTGCGGTCACTCCGCCACACTCGACCTCGCATGACATCAACGCGCAGCGTGTTGTGTCGGGCAAAAAATAAGGCCCCTGGCTGGAACCAGGGACCCTATTTGACGCTTGTTGAGGCGTCGAACCGGAAAACAAGCTTCCGGAGCGATGAATCTCTCCAAGTATAAACCTTGGCCACCTGGATTTCCAGAGTTGTCAAGGGTTCCGGTTCGACGTCTTTTCACGGTCTGCGCCTGTGGAGAGAAGGACGAGATGGATAAGCATTCCATCGTTGACCTGGTGCTGGTGGTGATCAAGATTGTGATTCTGACAATCGAGATCACGATGCTCGCGCCCTAGGACCAACGGGCGGTCTCGGCGGCGAAAGCCGTCGGGGCCGTTCCGTTCTAGAGGCGGGCGACGATGGCGTCGCCGACGGCGGCGGTGGGGCGCTTGGCGCCGTCGCGAGAAGCAAGGTCGGCAAGGACTGCGGTGTGAATTTCGGCGGCCTGTTCGGGGAATCCGTTGTGCTCGAGAAGAAGTGCCGCCGACAGGATCGCGGCGGTGGGGTCCGCCTTCTGCTGACCGGCGATGTCGGGTGCCGACCCGTGAACGGGCTCGAACATTGAGGGGAACGTGCGGTCGGGGTTTAGGTTTCCGCTCGCGGCCAAACCGATTCCACCGCCGATTGCGCCGGCGAGGTCGGTGAGGATGTCACCAAAGAGGTTGTCGGTGACGATGACGTCAAAACGCGACGGATCGGTGACCATGAAGATGGTGGCCGCGTCGATGTGCAAGTAGTCGACCGTGACGGCGGGGAATTCGGTGGCGATGGCGTCAACCGTGCGCTGCCACAGCGACCCGGCAAACGTCAGCACGTTCGTCTTGTGCACGAGCGTCAGGTGCTTGTCGCGCGCCATCGCAGCGTCGAATGCGAAGCGCACAACGCGCTCGACACCGTGGGCGGTGTTGACGGACGACTCGGTCGCGATCTCGTGAGGTGTTCCGCGGCGAAGGACCCCGCCATTTCCGACGTAGGGACCTTCGGTGCCTTCGCGCACGATGACGAAATCGACCGAACCCGGGTCGGCGAGCGGGCTCTCGACTCCAGGGAACAGGGTGGTCGGTCGGTAATTCACGTAGTGGTCGAACGCGAAGCGCAGCTTGAGCAGCAAGCCGCGCTCGATGATTCCGCCGGCGAGGCGCTCATCGCGAGGGTCTCCGCCCACTGCTCCGAACAAAATCGCGTCGTGTGTCGCAAGTGCGTCGAGGGTGGCATCCGACAGAATCTCGCCCGTTGAAAGGTAGTGAGCAGCGCCGAGCGTGTATTCGGTCGCTCGAACTTCGGCGGCAGACCCGATTGCGGCGCGAAGCACTTTGAGCGCTTCAGCGGTGACCTCGGGACCAATTCCGTCACCGGGGATGACCGCAATGTTCAATACGCGCGACATGTTTCTTCCTTACAGTTCGACGACTTCGATCGCCTTCATCATGGAGGCGTCGATTTCGGTGGCAACCCTCTCGAGAACGCTATCGGGTACGCGTGAGTCAACGGTGAGGATGCTCAATGCGGTGCCACCGCGCGTCTGGCGCGCGATCTGCATTCCTGCGATGTTGATCTTGGCGTCGCCAAATTCCTTGCCGTACACGGCGACGATTCCGGGGCGGTCGGTGTACAGCATGACGATGAAGTGTTCCGCCATCGGCACCTCGACGTCAAAGTCGTTGATACTGACGATCTTCTGAGCCTGACGCGAGCCGGTCAGAGTTCCCGAAACCGAAATCTGCGTTCCGTCGACGAGCGTTCCGCGAATCGTCAGCAGGTTGCGGTACTCGTCCGACTTGGTTTCGGTCACCAATCGAACGGTGACCCCGCGCTGTTCGGCGTGAAGAGGCGCGTTGACATAGGACACCTGTTCCGAGGCGACGGCCGAGAAAACGCCCTTCAGCGCGGCAAGCTTGAGCGCCGACACATCGAAGTTCGCGATCTCGCCACGAACCTCGACATCGATCGCCGCGATGGCGTGCGTCGCAAGACCGGCGAAGACCTGGCCGAGCTTTTCCATCAGCGGAAGTCCGGGACGAACCGATTGGTCGATGACACCGCCAGCGACGTTGACGGCGTCGGGAACGAGTTCACCTTCGAGGGCGAGCTTGACCGACTTGGCGACGGCAATTCCCGCCTTTTCCTGGGCTTCGTCGGTTGACGCGCCGAGATGCGGAGTCAGCTGAATGTTGTCGAGCCCCAGCAACGGCGAATCCTTCGGTGGCTCGCTGACGAAGACGTCAAGGCCGGCGCCCGCAATCCGCTTCGACTTCAACGCCTCGAACAATGCCTCTTCGTCGATGATTCCGCCACGGCTGGCGTTGACGATTCGCAGCGACGGCTTTGCCTTGGCGAACTGCTTCGCGCTGATCAGTCCGGTCGTTTCAGGTGTCTTGGGGATGTGAATAGTGATGAAATCACTGCGCTCCATCAACTCGTCCAGTTCGACCATGTGCACACCCAGCTGCTGCGCGCGGGCCGGCGGGACGAAAGGGTCGTAGGCAATCAGCGTCACACCAAATCCGGCGAGGCGCTCGGCGACGAGCGCACCAATTCGCCCGAGTCCAACGATTCCGATGGTCTTTTCGAAGAATTCGACGCCGGTGAATTTGGAACGCTTCCATTCGCCGGCCTTCATCGAATGGTTGGCGTCGGGAATGAATCGTGCGAGTGAGAGCAGGTGCCCGATGGCCAATTCGGCGGCAGAGATAACGTTCGACGTCGGTGCGTTGACGACCATGATTCCGGCGGCCGTTGCGGACTTGATGTCAACGTTGTCGAGTCCGACTCCCGCACGGGCGACGACGACGAGATTCTTGCCCGCGGCGACAACCTCGACGTCAACCTGGGTTGCGCTTCGAACGAGCAACGCCTTGGCCTCAGGAACGGCGGCAAGCAACGCGGCACGGTCGGTTCCGTCGACGTTGCGAACGTCGAAGTCGGGACCCAGCGCGTCAACGGTGGCGGGCGACAGTTCCTCGGCGATCAACACGATGGGTTTAGCCACGGGATACCTTCATTCGTGCCGGGCGGCGAGTGGTGGTGCCGCATTTCAACATGGGGACCGCCACGCTCGTTGGGGCAGTACCCCCATTCTACGGGAAGGGTCAGGCGCCCGTGAGGAAACTGATGACGATGCGAAGTTCGGTTTCCTTTTCAAACGCGAGGATCGTCAGGGCAACGGCGTTGACCACAGCGAAACCGGCGGTGAGGACGAGCGCCATCGCGCCCGCTCCACGCTTCCACGTGACGACAATCGCGCCCACGAAAACGACGACGGGAACGAACACGCCCGCGACCAACAACACCCACGGCACCTTGTCGGCCGCAACACCGAACTGCTCCTGGTAATACCCCGGCAGGTTGATGAGGTTCCCAAGCGCCGTCCAGAACGGGTAACTGAACAGCGCACCGGCCGCGATCGCGACGACGAGTCGGGCGACGATTCCGGGTTTGCGCACTTCGGTCTCAGCCACTGAGAGTCACCCCGAAAAATAATGGGAACGGGAACAACACGACGAGTCCGATCGCGAGTGAGACAACGCGAAGCGGTGTCGACTTGACCTGCGAGAACGTCGTGAAGAACCACAGCGCGGGAGCGACGATCGCGAAGAACTCACCGAACTGAATCATCGCCTTCTGGAACTTGTCCTCGACTCCGATGAGCTGGTTTGCTTGCGCCGCGAAAAGCCACGCCACCGTCATGCCCAGGTACAGTCCACCGAGTGCAGCAAAGAGGATTCGCTCGCGCTGCCCCAGCGGGGTCGGCTCGATGGCATCGGTCATACTTCCAGCGTAAATGACGGAACCCCGAGCCGAAGCCCGGGGTTCCGCGAAGTCGACAACGACTAGCGAGTGGCAGTGCCCTCGGTGTAGTCGGCATCCTGCTGCTTCCACGCGAAGAGCGCGCGAAGCTTGCGACCGGTCGCCTCGATCGGGTGGTTCTCACCCTTCTCGCGAAGCGCCTTGAACTCGGGAGCGCCCGCGTCCTGGTCGTTGATGAAGCGAGTCGCAAACGCGCCCGACTGGATGTCGGCGAGAACGGCCTTCATGTTCTCCTTGACCGACGGGTCGATGACGCGCGGACCCGAGACGTAGTCGCCGTATTCAGCGGTGTCGGAAACCGACCAACGCTGCTTGGCGATGCCGCCCTCCCACATGAGGTCGACGATGAGCTTGAGTTCGTGAAGAACTTCGAAGTAGGCGATTTCGGGCTGGTAGCCGGCTTCGGTGAGGACCTCAAAGCCGTACTGAACGAGCTGCGAGGTGCCACCGCAGAGAACTGCCTGCTCGCCGAAGAGGTCAGTTTCGGTCTCTTCGGTGAAGGTGGTGCGGATACCGCCAGCACGAAGGCCACCGAGTCCCTTGGCGTACGACCATGCGAGGTCCCACGCTGCGCCCGAGGCGTCAACCTCGACGGCGACGATCACGGGAACACCGCGACCGGCCTGGTACTCACGACGAACGGTGTGACCCGGCCCCTTGGGGGCGACGAGAACTACGTCGACACCCTCGGGTGCGTCGATGTAGCCGAAACGGATGTTGAAGCCGTGTCCGAAGACGAGGGCCTTGCCGGCCGACAAGTTCGGAGCGATGTCCGCCGCGTACAGGTGGCGCTGGCTCTGGTCGGGAGCGAGAATGACGATGACGTCGGCCCAAGCGGCTGCGTCGGCGGTCGGGAGGACCTTGAAGCCTGCTTCTTCCGCCTTGGCGACCGACTTCGAGTCGGTCTTCAAACCGACCACAACTTCGACACCCGAGTCGCGGAGGTTCTGCGCGTGTGCATGTCCCTGCGAGCCGTAGCCGATGACGGCAACCTTCTTGCCCTGGATAATCGAGAGATCGGCGTCGCCGTCGTACACGATTTCAGTCATGTGTTTTCTCCTTGTTTGGTGAGGTCTCCGACGGAATACATCCGCCCAAGTTTATTGGTTCTTGAAGATGCGTTCCGAAATCGATTTCGAACCACGGCCCATCGCGAGCAATCCACTCTGGGCGATTTCCTTAATTCCGAAAGGCTCGAGCACGCGCAACAGCGCCTCGATCTTCTGGGTGTCCCCCGTCACCTCGATGACGAGAGAATCCGGCGCGACGTCGACGACGCGTGCACGGAAGAGGTTGACCGCTTCCAGAATCTGACTGCGGGTTCCCGCGTCAATGCGCACCTTGACGAGCATGTGCTCGCGCTGGACACTCTGTTCGGGTTCGAGTTCAACGATCTTGAGAACATTGATGAGCTTGTTGAGCTGCTTGGTGACCTGCTCGAGCGGCGCGCCTTCGACATCGACGACGAGCGTGATGCGCGAGAGCCCTTCGACCTCGGTCGTGCCCACCGCGAGCGAGTGGATGTTGTACCCACGACGAGCGAACAGCCCAGCGACGCGGGTCAGCAGACCCGGCTTGTCCTCGACGAGAAGCGAGAGAACGTGTTGGCTCATGGTTACTCGTCTCCCCAGCTTGGTGCGTGTTCACGCGCGTACTGAACGTTCGAGTTGCCGACGCCCTGCGGAACCATCGGCCACACCATCGCTTCACGCGACACGATGAAGTCGATGACGACGGGTCGGTCGTTCGTCTTGAGCGCGAGCTCGATGGCGGGCTTGACTTCCTCTTCCGTGCGAACACGGATTCCCAGGCAACCGTACGCTTCGGCGAGCTTCACGAAGTCGGGGATGAATTCCGGACCGTCGAGCGGCTGAAGGTCGGTGAACGAGTGGCGGCCGTCGTAGAACAGCGTCTGCCACTGGCGAACCATTCCGAGCGACGAGTTGTTGATGATCGCAACCTTGATCGGGATGTCGTTGATGACACAGGTCGCAAGTTCTTGGTTCGTCATTTGGAAACAGCCGTCACCGTCGATTGCCCACACAACGCGCTGTGGCTGTGCGACCTTGGCGCCCATTGCGGCGGGAACCGAGAAGCCCATGGTTCCGGCACCACCCGAATTGAGCCATGCGCCGGGGCGCTCATATTCAATGAACTGAGCCGACCACATCTGGTGCTGGCCAACGCCCGCAGCGTAAATCGCCTCGGGACCGGACATTTCACCGATCGTCTTGATGATCCCCTGCGGTGCGAGCAGTCCGTCGTCGAGGTCAACATACCCGAGCGGGAAGTCTTCGCGAAGCTTGTTGAGTCGCGCCCACCACGAGTCAAGCGACTTGGCCGACTTGGCGACGGCCTTCCACTCGGGGATGAGGTCGAGGAGAACTTCGCGCACGTCGCCAACGATCGGCACGTCCGCCTCGCGAATCTTGCCGATCTCGGCGGGGTCGATGTCGATGTGAATGACTTTCGCGCCGGGTGCGAACTCGCTGACCTTTCCCGTGACGCGGTCGTCAAAGCGCGCGCCGAGCACGATGAGCAGGTCGCTTTCCTGCAGCGACAGAACGGCGGGTACCGTTCCGTGCATTCCGGGCATGCCCAAGTTCTGCTTGTGCGTGTCGGGGAAGACACCGCGAGCGGTGAGTGTCGTGATGACGGGTGCGCCGACCGCTTCCGCGAAAGTACGCAATTCGTTCTGTGCCTTCGCACGAACCGTTCCACCACCGACATAGAAGACGGGGCGTTCGGCTTCGGCGATCATCTGCGCGGCGGCCTGAACCTGCTTGCCGTGCGCCTTTTGAACGGGCTTGAATCCGGGAAGGTCAACACGGCCCGGCCACACGAACGGTGCCGACGCGATCTGTGCGTCCTTGGTGACGTCGATGAGGACTGGGCCGGGACGACCCTCGGTCGCGATCTGGTACGCGGCGGCCATGACTTCGGGGATTTCGGCGGGGTCGGTGACGAGGAACGAGTGCTTGGTAATCGGCATCGTGATTCCGACGATGTCGACCTCTTGGAACGCGTCTGTTCCCATCAACGTCGAGAAAACCTGGCCGGTGATAGCGATCATCGGGATGGAGTCCATGTGCGCGTCGGCGATCGCGGTGACGAGGTTCGTCGCGCCGGGACCACTCGTCGCGATGCAGACGCCGACCGAACCGTTGGCGAGGGCATAACCCTCGGCGGCGTGGCCCGCGCCCTGTTCGTGGCGAACGAGGATGTGGCGAATCGCGGTCTGCGACATGAGTTCGTCGTAGAACGGCATGATGGCTCCACCGGGAAGCCCGAAAACGTCCTTGATTCCAAGGATTTCGAGTGACTTCAGGATGGCGCCACTACCGGTGAGGATGGGGGCATCCTTGGCGGCGGTCTGGTCGACCATGATTTCTCCTACTGAGCGATTTGTGGGTGATTAGCCGGTGACGGCGCCCTGGGCGGCCGACTTCACGAGCTTCGAATATTTCGCAAGAACCCCGCGCGTGTAACGAGGGGGAAGGGGCGACCAGCCGGTGCGGCGCGCCTCCAACTCGGATTCATCGACGAGTAAGTCGATGCTCCGAGCAGCGATATCGACCCGTATGAGATCACCATCGCGCACGAATGCAATGGGACCTGCGTCCACTGCTTCGGGAGCTATATGGCCGATGCACAGTCCGGTTGTGCCGCCTGAGAATCGACCGTCCGTCAAAAGTAGCACATCCTTGCCGAGGCCGGCCCCCTTGATGGCGGCGGTGATGGCAAGCATCTCGCGCATTCCGGGACCGCCCTTGGGGCCTTCGTAGCGGATGACGACGACGTCACCGGCGGCAATTTCACCGTTGGTGAGCGCGTCCATCGCGGCACGTTCACGTTCGAAAACGCGGGCGGGTCCTTCGAAGGTCGCGGCGTCGAACCCGGCCGTCTTGACGACGGCTCCGTCGGGCGCAAGCGAACCCTTGAGGATGGTGAGTCCGCCGGTCTTGTGGATGGGGTTGTCCATCGTGCGCAGAACTTCGCCGTCGAGCGGGTCGATGTCCATCGCGGCGAGGTTTTCGGCCATGGTCTTGCCGGTCACGGTGAGTGCGTCTCCGTGCAGGATTCCCGCCTCGAGAAGCGCCTTGAGCAAAACGGGAAGTCCGCCGTGACGGTCGACGTCGTTCATGACGTACTTGCCGAACGGCTTGAGGTCGCCGAGGTGCGGGACCTTCTCGCCGATGCGGTTGAAGTCGTCGAGAGTCAGCGGAACTTCGGCTTCGTTGGCGATAGCGAGAAGGTGAAGAACGACGTTGGTCGAACCCCCGAGGGCCATGGCGACGGCGATCGCGTTTTCGAACGCTTCGCGCGTGAGGATGTCGCGAGCAGTGTGCCCACGGTCGAGCATTCCGACGACGGCCTCACCCGATCGGTGAGCGAAGTAGTCACGGCGGCGGTCGTATGACGCGGGCGATGCCGAGCCGGGAAGGCTCATGCCCAGAGCTTCGGCGACGGAAGCCATGGTGTTGGCGGTGTACATGCCACCGCAGGCGCCTTCACCGGGCGCAAACGCGCACTCGATGCGGTGGGCGTCCTCGAGGCTCATCTTGCCGGCCTTGACCGCGCCGACCGCCTCGAACGAGTCGATGATGGTGATGTCCTTCTCGGTGCCGTCCGACAACTTGACCCAACCGGGGGCAATCGAACCGGCGTAGAGGAAGACGCTGGCGAGGTCGAGTCGCGCTGCGGCCATCAACATGCCGGGGATTGACTTGTCACAACCCGCGAGCAGAACCGTGCCGTCAAGGCGCTCGGCCTGCACGACCGTTTCGACCGAGTCGGCGATGACTTCGCGTGACACCAGGGAGAAGTGCATGCCTTCGTGGCCCATCGAGATGCCGTCCGAAACGGAAACAGTTCCGAACTGCAGCGGGTAACCGCCACCCGCGTGGACGCCTTCCTTTGCGGCTTGAGCGAGACGGCCGAGCGACAGGTTGCACGGGGTGATCTCGTTCCACGAACTCGCGACACCGATCTGGGGCTTGTCCCAGTCAGCGTCACCCATTCCGACCGCGCGGAGCATTCCGCGCGACGTGGTCGCTTCGATTCCGTCGGTAACAACGCGTGAACGCGGTTTGCGGTCGATTTCGCTCATTTCACTATCCTACAAACCGCGCAGGCCCGCCGTCGCGCGGTTAGTCGTTGAAGTCGTCAGGATAGATCGAGGTGTCGAACGTCTTCCCCGTCGATTCGTCGACAAAGTTCAGGGTCACCTTGTACCCGCCCTCGCCGACTCCATCAAACGCCTGATACATCGAGGCGGTGAGCGCGAGGCCGAAACCTACAAATTGCGCCGAAATCGAGTCTTCATACGCAGCGCGATCGACCGTGACCGTGAACTCGGTGAAAGAGTCGTTGTGCGTCACTTCCTTGATCGACTTTTCCGACTTGATGGAATCGGCAATCGACGAGTCCACCGACGCGGCATACTCGTCAAGAATTTCGCGGTGCTTCGCCTGTGTCATCGTGTACGTCACCGAACCGTCGTCGTTGAGGACACCGCTGTCGAAGCCCGACTTCGCGACCGAGGCGTCGACGTCCTTTTGCGTAACTCCTTCACCCATCTGCATGATGCTCGCGGGAATCGTGATGGCTGCCGTCGTCAACGTTTCGTCGACCGCAATCGTCTCGCTCGACGCCGGGGTCGGTGCACCATTGGACGAGACCGCGGAACAACCCGACAAAGTCACTGCGAGCAAAGCGAATGTGGCAAAGGTTTTCACGGGATTCCTATCGAAGGTGAAGCGGCGATTTCGCCGTTTCCACGCTATCACTGACCATCCGTCACTTCGGTAGCCCGCTTCACCCCGTCATCCGAAACCGCTAAAATCGAAGGCGGAGGTGCACGATGAAACGATTCCTGATGAACGGGACGTTCCTCAGTGCGCTCTTTTCCGGGTTCGGTTTGATCAAGCAGACCATCACCGGCAAGCGCGACTGGAAGCTCATTCTCTTGTGGGCATCGTGGCTGATCTCGCTCGTCGCCATCATCGCGACAATCAGCGATCCTGACGAAGACGAACTCGACTACTAAACGAAAGCGCCAGCCCCGAAGGGCTGGCGCTGGACGATTGCGTAGTTAGTTGGTGCGGCGTCGGCGGATAGCGATCGCGCCAGCAACAACAGCGAGAAGGCCCGCGCCGACGATCGGTGCGGCGTCGAGCCCCGTTTCCGCGAGGTTGTCAGGCGCACTCACAGTGAAGCGTGCGTCACCCTCGGTCACGTCTTCAGCGACGGCCAACATCAGGTAATCGCCATCACAGGCGGCGAAAAGATCCGTGTAGGACACATTTTCGTCGCCCCATTGCGCACCCCAGTCGTCCGCCCAGCAGGCGGTCCAGCCCTCGAGGTCTTCAATCGGCACGTCGTACTGTGCGCCCGAAGGGTAGTAGGTGGGGTTGTCGGACGTAAACACGATCCGGAAATAGCCGTCGGAGTCATACACGTCGTCTTGTTGATCCCAGCGGTAGCCCTGCGTCACATAGTTTTCGCCGTCCCATTGGACACCGTGCCAACACAGGACGTCCTCGTTTGCCAAGTTCATGTCACAGGTGTTCAACCCCAACGATGCCGACGTTGCTGCAAACCCCATCGAACCATCGCCCTCTTGCCCGCCGCTGTTCCAGTTGAACCATTGAAGACCATTGTCGATTCGGTACGTGGTGTTATTGCTGTCAACGGTCGTCAGGCTCTCTCGAACAGTCGCGCCAAGCATCAAAATGTTTCCTGACGGCTGCGGAAAGTCGAACGAGACGGCGCTAGCCGGAGACGCAAGCGCGATGGCCGACATGGCCAGAACAGCTGCAGAGATGAGCTTTCGCATGATTTTTCCTTACTTGATTTTCAGGGCTTTGATCAGAGCGGGCTTAGCCATTGACGAATAACCGGCGATTCCGTTGGCCTTCGCAGCTGCACGAAGCTCGGCAACGGTCGAGTTCTTCGACACGGTCGCGACAGCGACAGCGCCCTTGACGGTCTTAGCGGCAGCGGTGGCACGCTTAGTGACGGCGGCCTTGGCCTGTCCTGCTTCCTTGGCGACAACCTTTGCGACTGCTCCGGCTTCCTTGCCCGCAACCTTGGCAACCTTGGTTACCTTCTTGGCGACAACCTTTGCATCCTTCTTCGTTTCCGCGACAACCTTCTTGGTGGTCTTGGTCGCGGTCTTCGTCGCAGCCTTCACAGTCTTGGTCGCCTTCGCGATTTCCTTTTCGACCTGCTCGGCGACGTCGTCAACGATCTTCTCGGCCTGCTTCGACGCGGCTTCTGCCTGGCGTTCGAAATCAGCGGCGGCGGACTTCGCGTTTCCGGTGAACTTCTTGAATGCGTTCGAGAGGCTGAACTTAGCCATGGGATAACTCCTTGAGATTATGGTGTCGCGAATTGGCGAACAGGCTAACTTTACGCGGAAAGGCGCGCGATTTCAGGAATTGCGTCAGGCGGGCAGGACCGCGGTGACGATTCCGAGTCCGAGAATCAACGACCCACCAATCGTGCGGATGGTCACTATTCGCGACGGCGAGCGCGCAAACCAGTCCCTGGCTGCACCAGCGGACAGCGCATAGACCGCGTCACCCGAGATCCCGAAGAACACGAAGACGAACCCGAGCTCGACCATCTGCCACACGAGCGGACCGCTTGCGGAATTCACGAACTGCGGGAATATCGCCGAGAAGAACACGATTGTCTTCGGGTTGGAAATTCCGACGATGATCGACTCCAGCAACAGGTGACCAGACTTTGGCGCCTCGACCGGGGCAGAAATGTCGAGTCCGTCCTTGCGGTGACGAATCGAATTGAATCCCAGGTAAACCAGGAACGCCGCTCCCGCCAGTCGGATTGCATGCATGACGAAATCGTTTTCCTGGATGAGCACGCCCAACCCCACCGCGACGACCATCGCCTGAATCAAAACACCGATGCCGTTTCCGACGACCGTCAACACCGCCCCACGCCGGCCCAACACCAACGCGCGCGAAATCGCAAACATCACCGAGGGCCCCGGTATCGCGATGATCACCAACGAGAAGGCGATGAACGGCAGCAGGTTTTCAACGGGAACCACTTTCCAAGTGTAGAGCGGGCGTACAGTGAACGCATGGACATCACTGGCCACCGGGTTCTCGTCACGGGCGGAACTGGAGTTTTGGGCGGGATTATCGCGGCAAAGCTCCGTGCAGCCGGCGCCACGACGGTCGTGACCGGGCGCCCCGGCGAGCGCCTCAACGCTGCCCTGTCGGATTCCGAAGCATTCGGTGTGGACTTCGAGGTTCCCGGGTCAGGCGCCGCACTGATCGACGCCGTTTTGGCTGCCGGGCCGATTGACGGAATTGTGTTCGCTCACGGAGTCGTTGCGTTCGGGAACGTGTCCGACACCTCCGCGGCGACAGTCGCGCAGCTCTCGGCCATTAATTTCACCAGCGTCGCTGACATCGTCACTGCCGCGATCCCTGCACTTCGCGAGTCGAACGCCTCCGGGCACGAGCCGTTCATCACCACTATTTCGGGCGTCATCAGCGAGTCGGCCGTGGCCGGGATGGCGGCCTATGGCGCGAGCAAGTCCGCTCTTCGCCACTTCGTTGCCGCCGCTCAGCGCGAACTGCGACGCGAAGGAATCCGTATCTTCGACACTCGCCCGCCCCACACCGAAACGGGGTTGGCGACTCGCGCGATCGCCGGCACGGCACCGAATTTCCCAACTGGCGCAAGCCCTGACGCCGTTGCCGGTCGAATTGTCGCGGCAATAGTTGCCGGCGAAACCGACGTTCCCAGTACGGAGTTCTAACTCACTCCCCCGTCGCCGCCGGAGCCTCAAGTTGAGGTTCAAGGTGAGGTCTTTTGTCTAAACCATCACGGTTGGCGTAAGCGCTTCCCCT